>JAPLDT010000002.1 GCA_026391315.1 Bacteroidia bacterium | reverse complement strand
CAATGGCTGGATTTCCGATGTCGGTTTGCTTGAATTTTTTTAAAGGAGCGGATTTTTCTTTTGCCATTAGCAATAAGCTGGAAAAGATCAAGAGAAAGATCGCAGTGACTAGTTTTTTTAGCATGGTTTTTTTGTATTTGATTGGTATAAAACTATGTAATTTTTCCGGTATCTTTAGGTTCCAAACTTGATTACGGAGATGAATTTCCATACCATTGCCACCCTCGCTTTCGTTGTACCAAATGTTTATTTGATCCTGCGGATCGGTCAGCTTTTTATCAACAAAGGATATAGGCTTCAGTATGCGCTGATCTATTTGTTAATTGTTGCTATTTATCCTTTTGCAACTTTCATTTCGGCCGGAAAGTCGGGTATAGTGTATGACATCTTTTACTGGATCGCCAGCTATTATTTGCCATTTTACCTATACATGTTCCTCTCAGTGCTGCTTTTTGATATTTTCCTGTTTGTCAACTGGCCGGTAAAACTGGTTCGGGCCGAAAAGATGAAAAGTACCCGATTTAAGTTCATCTGTTTGTTGGCTTTTGCCCTGATTTCTGTGGGAGTGGTGTTTGCCGGTGCGATCAATTTCAATACCATACGCACAACGAATTACCACATTGAAATCCCCAAAAAATCATCCGATATCGACCATCTGAAGATTGCCTTTGCGTCTGATTTTCACTTGAAACAGCAGACCGACATCCACTTTGTGGAGCGGTTTGTTGCAAACATTGTCGCAATCCAGCCAGATTTGATGATTTTTGGTGGTGATATTGTGGAAGGCCGGGGAGATGGCGATAAAATGGACCGGATCGCAAAAATGCTCGGTGGGATTCATGCCAAAAATGGTGTTTATGCAGTGCTTGGAAACCACGAATCATATGGTGTTCAGGCAAAGGGACATTTCTTTGACAAAGCGGGTATGGTGTCGCTGTGCGATTCCGTAGCAACGATAGGCCACTCGTTTAACCTGGCGGGAAGATTTGATAACCGCTACATGGAGAGAAAAGCTACGGTTGATCTGTTAAAATCCATCAATGATTCGCTGCCTGTGCTTCTGATCGATCACCGGCCTACCGACATCGAAGGGAATAGCAAGACGGTAGCTGATGTTCAGTTTTCGGGTCATACGCACAACGGTCAATTGTTTCCGTTGAACCTGATTCTTGAAAGTATATACCGGCTTAGCTGGGGGTATGAGAAAATCGGCCACACCCATTTTTTCGTCAGCAGTGGGATCATGCTGTGGGGGCCTCCGGTACGAACTATAGGAAAGTCAGAGATCATGGTGGTGGATATTGATTTTAATAATACGTTTTATAGAATAGGTGCAAAGTCCAAATGAAAGAATGGTAGGAACAACGATATTTTATATTTATAGCTGATTATCAACAGATTGCTTCGTCGTTCCTCCTACCAATGACAGATTTATGCAACTTGCACATTATCAGGCATTTTAACATCGAGTTCTTTTGCTAATTTATTGAATATTTTCATCTTGTTTGCTAAGAGTTGTTCATCATATCTTTTGATACCTTGTTCAGCATAATCGAGTCCTTTTGCCATTACTCGCCAATAAAGTACTGCCACTTTTCGTGCCATTGCTTTAATTGCGATACTAGAACCTTTGCGCCCCCTTAACCTTCTGCCGAACGAGCCGATTGCAATATCCTTACTGTTTATTAACCCTTGTGCAATTACCCGGAAGATCTGGCCGGCTTTGGGCCGTCCTTTCTTTTTGGCATTTCTGCGCATCTTACCTGAGTTGTTTTGCCCCGGAGATAGTCCGAGCCAACTGGTAAAATGCTTCTCAGTGGGCCACTTTTTTATATCAGGACCTGTCTCGGCCAACAGTTGCATCCATGTGTAATCAGTAATCCCGGAGACAACCGTTGCATCTTTGCCTTCAAAGATATTGATCAGGTTTGGCCCCAGTTTTTCAACTGCGGGTTTATGGTGCCGGACCGCCTTTCGTTTTTTTTTATATCCTGTTCTTTACCCGAGAACCCAAGCCTGTTGATCACGGTATTGATCCTCTTGTCGCACTCCCCAATCTGGTGCAGGTAAAAAGTGTAGCCATCGTATGCCTGTTGCAATGCAAAAAGGTGGGCTTCGGTATATTTCCCTTCCAAAGCTTTTAGTACAAGTTCTTTTTTGCTCTTAAGAACGCTCTGATGGCACAAGTTTACAAGAACATATTTGTCCCTTTCCCCGTTGAGTATTGCTTCAATAATGGCCAAGCCACTTGCTCCGTGTATTTGGCTCAATACTTCTTTCAAGCGGATATTCATCAAAGTAAGTGCTTTTTGCATATGATTGATATGCATCGCAGAAGCGTTGATGTGGTCCTCTCTCAGACGCAGGTAACCCCTGAGCTCCTTGATATCGGCACCCACTACCAGACACCTGTTGAGTAGTCCATAACTGTGGAGTTCCTGTATCCATTGGCAGTCTTTGACATCTGTTTTTCGTCCGGGGACTTGTTTGGTCTGACGTCCGTCAACGAGCCAAACATCTATCCCTGCTTCTTCCAACATTTCGTACAAAATGACCCAATAAACCCCGGTAGCTTCCATGGCAACCGTTTTTACTTTGTGCTTCTGCAAATAATCACGAAGCAGCATGAAGTCCTCTGTAAATGTAAAGTGGCTTACAACTGGTTCTCCTTCTACTGCTGTAAACACTCTCTTTGCACCGATATCAATACCGGCCACGTTAGTCCTGATCTTTTCCATAAATGCAGTATTTACAAGTTAAAGATCTACACCCAAAAGGGCAATGTAAACTATACGTTGGCAAGCTACCATTCGGACATCCCACCTAAGGGAGTACCACACATTGTGCCTCAATCTTCTGGAACCATACTCGCATACAGGCAAATAACACTATTCAAAGAACGGTCAAACTGTGTAGATCATATAGCAAATTTACTAATTTAGCGCCCTGTCATTCTCACATTGTGGCCAAATTTTTGGGTCCTCACTCGCAATGACGGTGGTATTAGTTGTTCGGTTCGATGAGGCGAGGCGTGGGTAAGAATTGAACACAAATCGAACTTTTTGATCCACGCCTCGCCTCATCGAACGCACCCCGTGGACTTTTGTCATTGCGAGGAGGAACGACGAAGCAATCTCAACCATACAGGAAAATCAACTGTTCTACAATTTGCGTAGAGCACAACTTTCAATTTTTCAAACCCTTCAAACAATTCTCGGAATCATGGCCAAATCGATTAATGTCGTCACAATGGGTTGCTCCAAGAACCTGGTGGATTCGGAGCTTTTTCTTTCGCAGATGGCTGCCAACGGATACAAGGTGGTTCATGACGGAGGAGTAGCCGATTCCCGAATGGTGGCCATTAATACCTGTGGTTTCATTCTGGATGCCAAGGAGGAGTCGATCAACACAATTCTGGAGTTTGCAGATGCCAAAAACAGGGGAGAAATCGACAAGATCTTCGTATTCGGCTGTTTAACTGAACGGTACAAGGATGAACTGATCAAGGAGATTCCGGAAGTTGACGGATTCTATGGTAAATTTCAAGTCAAAAAAATGGTGGAGGATCTCAAAGCCGAATACCGCATGAGCCTCTCCCACCAAAGATACCAAACCACTCCGGCCCATTTTGCCTATCTCAAAATTTCGGAGGGATGCAACCGGCAGTGCTCTTATTGCGCCATCCCAAGAATGACCGGCATACATCGCTCCGTTCCGATGGATGAACTGATACTGGAGGCAACTGCACTGGCCGAAAAAGGGGTCAAAGAGTTGCTGGTGATCGCGCAGGATATATCCAATTATGGAGTTGATCTTTACAAAAAGCAAAAACTGGCTGAACTGACCGAGAGGTTGGCCGCGATCCCGGGTATTGAATGGATCAAGCTGCATTATGCTTACCCAACTAAATTCCCATACGATCTCCTGCCAGTGATGCGGGAGAAAGCAAATGTTGCGAGATACCTCGATATCGCCTTGCAGCACTGCAGCGACCATGTATTGAAACTGATGTGCAGGAACATTAACAAGGCCGAAACCATTGCCCTGATCAAGAGGATTAGGGAGGAGGTGCCCGGTATCCATATCCGAACAACGCTGTTGGTGGGACATCCCGGCGAGACGGAAGAAGATTTTGAAGAGTTGAAACAGTTTGTCCGCGAAATGAGGTTCGAACGGCTCGGCGTTTTCCCCTACTCCCACGAGGAGGACACCTTTGCCGGAGAAACCTATGAGGATAACGTTCCGCAGGAGGTGAAACAGGCCCGGGCAGAAGAGATCATGGCCATTCAGCAGGAGATTGCCCTAGACATTAACCGGCAAAAAATCGGATCGGTTCTCAAGGTGGTGATCGACCGCAAAGAGGAAGACTATTATATCGGGCGTACCGAATATGATTCACCGGAGGTGGATGGCGAGGTACTTGTCAGCGGGAAAAAACTCACCATTGGTCAGTACTATCAGGTGAAAATTACTGATGCCGAAGAGTATGACCTTTATGGTGAAATCGTTTAAATTCCTTACATTTCCTATCTGAATTTCAGGGAAAAATTTTAACACAAAGGGCTCAAAGGCAACACAAAGGTCACGAATTAACAAGTTTAGGTTTGTGTCCTTCGTGCATCCTTGGTGACCTTTGTGGTAAATTTTGATCTTGAAATTACTGCTTTACATGAATCGACACCGGAAAATATGTTTATGAAAAAGAATATCCATACCCTCAGATTAACGACCCTTATTTTCGCCTCGTTGATTTTCATCTCCTCCTGTATCGCCCAAAAAAGCAAAGTAGAGGTTGGAACCAAATGGGAAGGCGAGATTGCGGCTTTCGACAAGCTTAACCAGACAGAGAAATATCCGGATAATTCACTGCTGTTTATTGGGAGTTCAAGCATCCGGCTATGGAGCACCATCAAGGAGGAGATGGCGCCCTACCCT
>JAPLDT010000080.1 GCA_026391315.1 Bacteroidia bacterium | reverse complement strand
TGCAGGTGTTGAGGAATATTTCTAAATTTGCGACCCGAAAAGACAAAGAACAAAGTAAAAATTTTAACGTATGATTGTTATTCCTATCAAAGACGGTGAGAACATCGAAAGAGCATTGAAACGTTTCAAAAGAAAATTTGAAAAGACCGGTGCTGTCAAAGAACTTCGTGGCCGTCAAGCCTTTGAAAAACCCTCTATTACCCGCCGTACTGAGATCAAGAAGGCAATTTACATCGAGAATTTGCAACGTTCGGAAGATAATTGAGGATTTATCGCTGAAGATTGTACACTGAAGGATATTTATTAGTAAATTCCTTCCGATTTCAATCTTTGTTTGGATGCAACATCTCGCGCATTTTCTCAATTATATAAAATATGAAAAGCGGTATTCCGAACATACGGTAACTGCTTATGAGAAAGACCTCGACCAATTCATACTGTTTGGCAGTGAAATGGTCGGGGATTTTTGTTTGATTGAGGTCGACTATCATTTGATCAGGCAATGGGTCATTTCACTGATGGATCAGGGATTGACGGTTGTCAGTGTCAAACGTAAATTGTCAACGCTGCGCTCTCTTTATAAATTCCTGCTAAGGGAAGGATTGATGAATAAGAATCCGACCGATCTTGTGATGGTACCCCGAAGCGGGAAGAAATTGCCTCAGTTCGTGCAGGAGAAAGAGATGGATAGGTTACTGGATCTCTCATTCTTTGCCGATGATTTTACGGGGTTGCGCGACAAGGCAGTTATATCTCTGTTTTATGGTACCGGCATGAGGCTTTCCGAACTGAAAGGAATCCGGATGAATGATTTGCAGATGCAGGAGAAAATCGTGAAAGTATTGGGAAAGAGGAACAAAGAGCGGCTGATCCCATTTCCTTCAGAAATAGCATTGGAACTCAGCAATTATATCAGGGTTCGCAATGAACTTTTTGGCGATTCCAATAGTTATTTATTTATAACAGACAAAGGAGAGCAGGTCTACGATAAGCTGCTTTACAGGATTGTTCGAAAATACTTAAGTCTGGTCACTACCATGGAAAAACGTAGTCCGCACATTCTGCGACACAGTTATGCCACCCATCTTTTGAACCGTGGTGCCGATTTAAATGCCATCAAAGAACTGCTCGGACATGCCAGTCTTGCTGCAACCCAGGTATACACACACACTTCTTTTGAAAAATTGAAGAAAATATACAACCTTGCTCATCCGAGAGCGTAGAAAATAGAAAGTACAACCAAGTCCGGCGACGGGCTTAAAATAGAGGAGGAACGATTATGGATGTAAAAGTACAAACAGTTCATTTTAAAGCCGATCAAAAATTGCTTGACTTTTGTGAAAAGCGATTAAACAAGCTGGATCAATTTTTTGACAGTGTTATTGGGGCGGAAGTGATGTTGAAGCTCGAAAAAGACGGTGAGTGAAATTAAACTTTCTGTTCCTTCCAACGATCCTTTGTTTGCCAAAAAGCAGGCAAAAACTTTCGAAGAGGCCATTGATTTGACCGTAGAAGCATTGAAAAAACAGATGGAAAAATACAAAACCAAAACCATTAACAAATAATTTGAAAAAAAGTCAGGTGATTTGACTATAAGAAAAAAAAATAGATTAAATTTGCAAACCATTTTTGAAGAGTAAAATCGGAGAAAATGGTTTGCTCTTTGGAATTGATGATGTTCTTGTCGTAGTGGCATTATCCCGATAGGGGAGATACCAAAGCGGCCAACTGGGGCAGACTGTAAATCTGCTGGCGTATGCCTTCGTAGGTTCGAATCCTGCTCTCCCCACCATTCGCGAGACGTAATATCTCCGGGGCAAAGTTGAGCAAATATGCGGGAGTAGCTCAGTTGATAGAGCATTAGCCTTCCAAGCTGAGGGTCGCGGGTTTGAGTCCCGTCTCCCGCTCCAGTTTGCTTTATGATTCATAGTGAGAGACCGCTAAGAGTGGCATGGTTGTGGCTGAAAAGCTTACAACCTATTGGTTTAAAAGAGATTAGATGAACGTAAATATATAACTAGAATTAAAAATTACTTATTATGGCAAAAGCACATTACGACAGGTCTAAACCCCACGTAAACATTGGTACTATTGGTCACGTTGACCACGGAAAAACTACGCTTACTTCTGCTATTACAATGGTATTGGCAAAAAGAGGTCTTTGCGAAATCAAATCATTCGATTCTATCGACAATGCACCGGAAGAAAAAGAGCGTGGTATTACTATTAACACAGCCCACGTTGAGTATGCAACTGAAAAGCGTCACTATGCTCACGTTGACTGTCCCGGTCACGCTGACTATGTTAAGAACATGGTAACTGGTGCTGCCCAGATGGACGGCGCGATTATCGTAGTTGCTGCAACTGACGGTCCTATGCCTCAGACCCGCGAGCACATCCTGCTTGCACGTCAGGTAAACGTTCCACGTTTGGTTGTTTTCATGAACAAAGTTGATATGGTTGAAGATCCTGAAATCCTCGAACTGGTTGAGATGGAGATCCGTGACCTTCTTTCTTTCTACAATTTCGATGGCGACAATACTCCGGTTATCCAGGGTTCTGCGTTGGGTGCACTGAACGGTGAGCCACATTGGGAAGAAAAAGTAATGGAACTGATGGATGCAGTTGATACCTGGATTCCAATTCCTCCACGTGACGTTGACAAACCATTCCTGATGCCGGTTGAGGACGTATTCTCAATCACAGGACGTGGTACAGTTGCAACTGGTCGTATTGAAATGGGTAAAATTCACACCGGAGACGAAATCGAATTGATTGGTCTTGGTGCTGAGAACCGCAAGACTGTTTGTACAGGTGTTGAGATGTTCCGTAAGATTCTTGATGACGGACAAGCTGGTGACAACGTTGGTTTGTTGCTTCGTGGTGTCGACAAAAAAGAGATCAAGCGGGGTATGATCCTTGCCAAAACTGGTTCAATCACTCCTCACACTACTTTCAAGGCAGAGGTTTATATCCTGAAGAAAGAAGAGGGTGGTCGTCACACCCCGTTCCACAACAAATACCGTCCTCAGTTCTACATTCGTACACTGGACATCACCGGTGAGATCAACTTGCCAGAAGGAACTGAAATGATCCTTCCAGGTGACAACGTAACTATTACAGTTGAGTTGATCTATCCTGTTGCATTGAACCTGGGTCTTCGTTTCGCTATCCGCGAAGGTGGACGTACGGTAGGTGCAGGTCAGGTTACTGAGATCTTAAAATAAGCTGAGGTTAAATACTTCAAATAGAAAGTCCCGGACTTTTGTCCGGGACTTTTACAACGGATAGCTTGTCGGAAGCAAAGGTAAGTTCGACTCTTCCTATCCGGCTAAAAAATTCAAATTTTTCAAGAATGAAACATCCATTTGCAGAAGTTCACAAGAAGTATAAATGCAACAGTGGATGTTCCATGAGGCAAATGAGTAAAAAATTATAATCTCATGAAATTAACGAATTATTTCACTGAAGCCTACACCGAGCTTGTCCAGAAGGTCTCATGGCCCACCTGGAGCGAGTTAAGAGGTAGTGCTGTTGTTGTATTAGTTGCTTCCCTTATAATCGCACTGTTAATCTTCGGTATTGATGTCACTTTCAGAGGCTTCATGAAGGTTGTATACAGTTTTTTCTATTAATTTTTTCCTGGAGAGATCCCTATGAGCGAAAGTCAACACAAGTGGTATGTTCTTAGAGCCATCGGAGGTAAAGAGAAGAAGGTAAAAGAGTATATCGAGAATGAGATAGCCAATGGCGGTCTTCAGGATTCTGTTTCTCAGGTCTTAATTCCCACTGAAAAGGTTTTTCAGATCCGTAATGGAAAGAAAGTTGCAAAAGACCGCAATTTTTTCCCCGGTTATGTTCTGATTGAAGCCAGTTTGGTTGGAGAAACTCCTCACAAGCTCAGAAACATTCCCAACGTAATCGGTTTTCTTGGAGATACCAAGGGCGGCAATCCCGTCCCTATGCGTCTTGCTGAGGTAAACCGGATATTGGGTAAGGTGGATGAACTTCAGGAGAGTGGCGAAGATTTCGATGTGCCATTCTTTGTTGGAGAGACCGTAAAAGTGACCGATGGACCATTTAACGGTTTCAACGGAACCATTGAGGAAATCAATGCGGAACGTAAGAAACTGAAGGTAATGGTTAAGATTTTCGGTCGTAAAACCCCCTTGGAGCTTAGCTTTATGCAGGTGGAAAAGGAGTAAAGTAAATTTTTTTATAAAACGTTATGGCTAAAGAAATTGCTGGATTTATCAAATTACAGATCAAGGGTGGTGCAGCAAATCCTTCACCTCCTGTAGGTCCCGCTTTGGGATCGAAGGGCGTGAACATCATGCAGTTCTGTAAAGCATTCAACGCCAGGACCCAGGACCAGGCCGGTAAAGTATTACCGGTTGTCATCACAGTTTTTGCCGATAAGTCTTTCGACTTTATCGTAAAAACTCCGCCGGTGGCCATTCAATTACTTGAAGCAACAAAGATCAAATCAGGATCTGCTGAGCCTCACGTAAAAAAAGTTGGAGCGGTTACCTGGGATCAGGTAAGGGAGATTGCTGAGATTAAGATGCCTGACCTTAATTGCTTTTCGGTTGAAGCAGGTATGCGCATGGTAGCAGGTACTGCAAGAAGTATGGGGATAACCGTAACAGGTCAATCACCTTTTAATAACTAATAAAAGTTAAGGTTAAATGGCAAAAGTTACCAAGAATAAGAAAGCTGCATTGGAGAAACTCGAGGCCGGGAAATTCTATGAACTTCTGGATGCTGCCAACATGGTAAAGGAGATTACCTTTACTAAGTTCGATGCTTCCGTTGACATTGATGTCCGGTTGGGAGTAGACCCTCGGAAAGCTAATCAGATGGTTCGTGGTGTAGTAACTTTGCCCCATGGAACAGGGAAAGAGGTACGTGTTTTGGCTTTGGTAACTCCCGACAAGGAGGCTGAAGCAACTGAAGCAGGTGCTGATTTCGTAGGTCTTGACAGTTACATCGATAAAATCAAAGGTGGTTGGACAGATGTTGACGTCATTATCACGATGCCCCCTGTGATGGGAAAAGTTGGTGCGTTGGGTCGTATCTTAGGCCCCAGAGGCTTAATGCCCAATCCCAAGAGCGGAACCGTAACCATGGAAGTCGGAAAAGCCATCAAAGAAGTAAAGATGGGCAAAATCGATTTCAAGGTTGACAAATTCGGTATCGTTCACACTTCCGTCGGAAAAGTTTCTTTCGATCCCATTAAGATTGTGGAAAATGCGAAGGAATTTGTTCACACAATTCAGAAATTAAAACCCTCTGCTGCTAAAGGTACTTACATCAAAAGTATCTACCTCTCTAGCACCATGAGCCCCGGCATTCAGGTAGAGCCTAAATCCTGCCTGGAAAGTTAAATAGTTGCAATGAAAAGATCAGATAAATTAGAGGTTATTGAACAATTGACCAATGAGATCAATTCATACAACCATTTTTACATTGCCGATATCTCAGGTCTGAACGCCGAGATTACGAGTAATCTGAGAAGATTGTGTAACAAACGCGAAGTAAAACTGGTGAAGTAAAACTGGTTGTAGTTAAAAATACACTGCTCCGTAAAGCCCTGGAGAATTCTACTAAAGAAACTTCAGAACTGTACGATGTACTTAAAGACACCACATCCGTCATGTTCTCCAATACCGGAAACGTTCCTGCAAAACTGATTAAAGAGTTTGCAAAAAAGAACAAAAAGCCGGTCTTCAAAGCTGCATTCGTTGAAGAATGTGCCTATATCGGAGAAAATCAATTGGATGCGCTGATTGATATCAAATCAAAAGAAGAACTTATCGGTGGCATCATTACTCTGTTGCAATCGCCAATGAAAAATGTTGTTTCTGCTCTTCAATCTGGAGGTCAAACCATTTCAGGCGTGTTGAAAACATTAGAGCAACGCAACGCATAAGAAAAATTACAAGTAAGAAAAAACAATACATTAATATTTAAAATCTCAAGTAGTATGGCAGATCTTAAAAAACTTGCAGAACAATTGGTTAACCTGACTGTCAAAGAAGTTAACGAACTTGCAGGTATCCTCAAATCAGAATACGGTATTGAACCAGCCGCAGCTGCAGTTGCAGTGTCCGCCGCACCGGCAGCAGCAGAAGCTGCAGAACCGGTCGAAAAAAGCGAATTTGATGTAATCCTCAAGTTCGGTGGCCAATCCAAACTAGCTGTCGTTAAATTGGTTAAAGACCTCGCAGGTATTGGTTTGAAAGAAGCAAAGGATTTGGTCGACGGTGCACCAAAAGCGATCAAAGAAAAAGTTTCAAAAGAAGAAGCAGAATCACTGAAAGCTCAGCTTGAAGAGGCTGGCGCTGAAGTTGAAATCAGATAGGAATTGACCTGTCCTGGTAGGTTATACGGTTTAGGATCCCCCCAAGGGATTCTAAACCTTTTTATGTTTTTATTTTGGTTCTTTAATTTGGTAGCTAATGCCCTCAATGAATATACAACAAAGGATTAGTTTTGCGTCCACCAGAAGCAAATTTGAATACCCCGATTTCCTGGAGGTTCAGATTCAATCTTTCAAAGAATTCTTCCAATTGGGAACCTCTCCGGAAGATCGCAAAATCGAAGGTCTTTTCAAGGTTTTTCAGGAAAATTTCCCTATTTCCGACACGAGAAATAATTTTGTTTTAGAGTTTATTGACTATCAGGTCGATCCCCCGAGATACAGCATTGAAGAGTGTATCGAGCGTGGACTTACGTTTAGTGTCCCTTTAAAAGCAAAACTTAAATTGTTTTGTACTGATCCTGAACACGAAGATTTTGATACCGTGGTTCAGGATGTATATCTGGGAACAGTTCCGTACATGACTCAAACCGGCTCCTTTGTCATCAATGGTGCCGAAAGGGTTGTTGTTTCCCAACTTCATCGTTCGCCTGGAGTTTTCTTCGGTCAGAGCGTTCATGCCAACGGTACGAAACTATATTCTGCCCGGGTAATTCCGTTCAAGGGATCCTGGATCGAATTTGCTACAGACATCAACAACGTGATGTATGCCTACATCGACCGTAAGAAGAAGTTACCCGTAACGACACTTCTGCGTGCGATCGGATACGAAAGCGATAAAGATATTCTGGAAATTTTTGACCTCGCTGACGAGATCAAAATTTCAAAAGCAGCCTTGAAAAAGGTTGTTGGCCGAAAACTTGCTGCCCGTGTATTGAAAACCTGGGTAGAAGATTTCGTGGATGAAGACACCGGTGAGG
>JAPLDT010000088.1 GCA_026391315.1 Bacteroidia bacterium | reverse complement strand
ACAGCGGATCGCTGAACATCCGGATTCCATCTGAGATACATAGTCAATTGGCACTAAAAGCACAAATGACCGGACGTTCGATCAATGCGATTATCAAAGATCTGCTTACAAATCAGCAAAACCTGTTAAACGCATAACGTATTAGCGTTTTATTTTAGGTTTCCCACTGGTGCGGTTTGTTTTCCAACTCTATTTTTAAATGGCCAACTTTCGGGGAAGCTTACACTTGAGTTGAATTTGCTCGTCAGTTTCTCAATATGCACCATAACGTTCCTGCGCCAGATGCCGGGCGGGTTATGGTTTTGGTAAGTTTTATTTAGGTTTGTGTTTCTGGCAGGTTAGATTTGGACATCCTAACTGACCCCGCATGGCATTTGGCGTATGTTAGCAAGCGTGCAATTACATTATCTGGTTAGTTGATAATCGTTTATAAGCAATCCAGGGGAGAGATTCAATCTTGGAGTCAATTTTCGAATCATCTCAACTGTTAATTTTCTCTTGCGATTAAGAATTTCTGAGACCCTGCTTTTACCTCCAATAACATCAATTAGATCAACCTGTTTAAGCTGCATTTCTTCCATCCTTATCTTAATGGCTTCAATTGGGTCAGGAGACTCGATTGGATAATATTTTCTCTCATACTCGTCAATCATTAATCCAAGAATATCAGCCTCATCACTTTCTACTGTTCCAACAGGTGCATCAAATATTACCTCTAGTCTTTTTAATGACATTTGGTAATCTTCTTTTGTTTTTATCGGTTTTATATTCATTGCCCAAAAATTTTAAATTGTATTTACATCAATCCTATTATATTCTTCATGAGTTCCAATGAATCGGATAAAAATCCATTGTTTCTCAAAGTTAAATTTCGCTACCAATCTATATGAATTACCTTTTATGTTAAAGACAATCCGACTGTCCTTTAGAATACTTGCATTTCTATATGTCTGTTTGACTTCATTCGGTGATTTCCATTCCGTATTCATCGCAGTATCATACCAAGTTTTTAAATATTGCTCAGAATCAGGATGCTTTTCCCAATATTCTCTCAAAGTACTCTTGGCAAATATTCTTTCCATTTAAATATAATCTGAATACAAAGATAATAAAATAATTCTCAATTTGGGAACTTTTATTTTACGGTTTATGTTTTCAGCATGTTTGCTAACATCGTTTATATGCGTCACAAACATGCGCCTATTCGCTGAAATTTGGAGTAAAGAGGCAGGTTTGTTGTGTGTTACAGGCACGATAAACTTACCTAATAATATCTAAATACCAAAGCTTTAGGAAGGGAAATTGTGCAGGGCAAACTTGGGTGATGCGGTTTGTAACCGCATTTTTGAATCCATCAGCGATTACAAATCGCTGCGCCCAATACCCTACAGCAGCGTTTATCAACGGCTTCGTGCAATTATAATCCCACCCACAAAAAACGCGCCAGCGTGAGGATTGATACCAGCAAAATCATTGATGTGGTTATTTAATAATTAAGGCATAATTCTAATTGGCAACCAATATTCCGGCTAAAGCCGGAATCCTTAACAATCATTTTGTCAACGCCATAAATGGCGTTTCTAGTCAATTGCCCATTTTGCGGTATCCATGTTATTTGGATTATTGCGGTTTCGCCATTCGTCCGTCCTGACTAGCCGTAGCCTACCCACAATCAGTTTACACAATCTTCTTTATACAACTTTTATCCAAAATCAACAATCAAATATCTATTCAATGGGCATACTTTTATATCAACTTGTCCCGCTTAGGGACCGGTTCTCCGTTTCACTGTTTCCCCGTTTCAGTCCCCAAGTCTCCTGGTCCCTCCGTCATCCCAGTCGTCTCTTCATCCCTTGTCTCCGTTTCTCTGTTTCAGTCCCATTTCGATCATTCGACTTGTTTATGGACCGTCAACATTTCAAACCCTTCAAACTTTTCAAACCATTCGTTTTCTTCAGTCTTCTGTCTTATCCGCAAATTTGGGTTTTAAAACCGTCAATTGCAAAACTATTGCCATAACAACCGGTATGGCCAGCAAAGCCACATCGTGTCCCAAACTACCGGCATCGGTGGATTTTCCAAGCACAACAGTAATCACTGCACCCGCAGAGATCCCTGCCATGTTCATCAAGCCATAAGCGGCTGCCCTGTGACGCGGTGAAACAAACTGGCAAAGTATTGGCATGCTGTTGGCATCAAACATTCCGAAGCCTAAACCAAAAAGAACGGCACCACCGATGACACCAAAATATCCGGTTCCATACCCAAGAAACACCAAAGCAGGAACCATCATACTCAGACCAATTACCCCCGTATAGATTCTGCCCTTGATATTCACGTCCATCCAACGGTCAGCCATCATACCGCCCAGTATAACACTTATCAGGGAAGAACCTGCGATCGTGATCGTCGCCATTGGTCCGGCGATCGACATATCAATACCCAGTGTCGAGGAAAAAAGTGTCGGCATCCAGCTTTTGACAGCCCATCCGGGGAAACTGGGTGCGGTAAAATAGAAAAGAACCACCCAAAAGCTCATATTGCCAAAGATAATACCAAGACTGCTCCTGACCGATTTTAAACCATCTGCAAATGTTGATTTTTTAGATGTAGGAATTTGGATCCGGATATCTTTCAGGAAGAATACCAGCACCAGACTGTAACAGATTCCAACCAAACCAAACAGGTGGAATGCCTGTTGCCACGAATAGGAGTGCGCGACAGTAGCGCCAAATCCACCCAACGCCTGGCCAAGGTAAAGGCCCGAAAGGTGAATTCCCACCGCCAGCGAGCGCGTCGACCCCCTGTGGTAATCGGCAATCAAAGCCAGTCCTGCCGGGATATACAACGCTTCACTAATCCCCATTAGGGCACGCAGTGCGTACAACTGGTTAAAACTTGTCGAATAACCCATGGCCATGGTCACTCCCGACCATACGGCCAGACTTCCCACAATTAGCCATTTCCGGTTTACACGGTCAGCAATCAGTCCGGCCATCGGGCTCATCAGCGCATAGATCCAGAGAAAGATGGCCATCAACCGGCCAAAATTTTCGGCTTTCTCAAGTTCGTGGATGTCTCCCATCATGGCCACCTTCATGGTGGATAGCATCTGGCGGTCCATGTAATTCAGCATGGCGACCATCCAAAGCAGGGCCACCACTACCCAGGGATAAATTTTGTTGTACTGTTCCTTAGTCATGAAAAAAAGATTAAAGAAATAGGAAATAAATAGAAATAAAAGAAAATAAATGGAAATAAATGGAAATAAATGGAAATAAATGGAAATAAATGGAAATAAATGGAAATAAATGGAAATAAATGGAAATAAATGGAAATAAATGGAAATAAATGGAAATAATATTGTAATAAGTAGTAATAGATAGTTATGCAAATAAACTAAATATTTAAGAGACTAATCAATTTCCATTTATTTCTACCTATTTCCATTTATTTCTAATCCTTTATCCTTTTAACTTTACTAGCCCTGAGCTTGTCGAAGGGTCCTTTATCCTTTTCTTCCTCCTCCATATTGCTCAAATGCAAATCCAGAGCCTTCACCGAGATTTGTATCTCCAGAATGGAGAGTCCTAGCGAAACGATCAGCAGCAACAGGGCTACCCCAAATACCCAGAAAGCCTCATTTTGATAGCCAGTATAGATCAGGAACATCGTCAGTACGCACAAGAACAGACTGCTTACGCCAAAAATCTGCATGTTTTTGGTCAGGTAGAGCCGGCGGCGCAAGTTGGCTATCTGCCCAAGAAGCACCTCATCCTGATGTAGCTGAAATTTGGCATGCAAATCCCGGATCAGCGCAGCATATCCCAAAAACCGATTTGTATAAGCCAGCAGGATGAGTGAGATGGCGGAGAAGAGAAGGGCGGGGGTGGTGAGGGTAAATTCGCTCATTGGGGTAGATTATTATAAAGAGGGGGAGAAGGGACGAGGGGGAGAGGGGGCGAGCGCTTCATTCAGAATACATTGTCAAATTTTGATTAATTGCACTCTCCCATTCACCCCTTCTCCCCCTCTTTCTTAACTATTTCAGCAGTTCCGCAATCCGCTCGCGCAGCTTCTCTGCCCGCAAATTCTTACCAATAATCTTGCCGGTTTTATCGAGCAGCAGATTGGCAGGAATGGAGTTGATGCCGTAAATTTTCGCGGTAGCATTGCTCCAGCCCTTCAGATCTGACACTTGTGACCAGGTAAGCTTATCGGAAGCAACTGCCTTCAGCCATTTGGCTTTGTCGGTGTCGTATGAAACTCCCAAAACATGAAAACCTTTGGCATTGTAATCTTTCCAGACTGCCACAACATTTGGATTTTCACCACGGCAAGGACCGCACCACGAAGCCCAAAAATCAACCAGGGTATATTGATGTTTGGCATATACATCTGACAGTTTTACCGGTGTTCCAATGGAGTCGTTCATGGTAAAATCGGGGGCAGTTTTTCCGACGGCAACAGACTGCAGAATGGTAACCCGGTCGGCAAGCGCTTTGGCGCTTTTACTCTTCATGACTTCAGGGGAGAATTTCTTGAGGTAACCCTGAATTTCGTCTGCCTCCATGCCGTATTGGATCTGTTGCAAAATAACAGGGGCAATAAAAGAGTTTGGATTTCCGGTTACGAAATCCTTTTGCATGGCTATCTGCGCATTGTCAAGTGAATCGAGTTGTTTCTCAAGAGTGGCCTGCAAAGCAGCATCATTCTTCTGTTTGGCTTCGTTGTATTTGCCGTAAATCTCCTTCATTTTTGTATTGATGATAACACCTTTGGCATCCAATGCTTTCATCTCATCCTGACTGGCGGATCCGGTGATGGTCACATTGCGCAAATCATCAGATTTTCCGGCAACCTGGATGACCTTGTTCTCAACCAAAACAGGTACCTGCTTGCGTTCGCCCAATACCAGGATGCACAAATCCGGTACCTCAACTGCACCTTTCAGTTCGAACTTCCCACCTACACTTTTGGCAGAATCAAGCGTAGTGGCTTCTCCGCCAACCCGTTGTTTAAGATAAACGGTTCCATCCGGAAGACCTTCAATGTTTCCGGAAATTGTGAATTTGGGAGCCTGGCTGCACGCGACAAACAATGTAGCAGCAACAATCAAATAGAAGAGGTTTTTCATTTTTTAAGAAGTTTGAAATGTTTTAAGTGTCTATAGGGTTTGAAGTGTTTGAAAATTGTTTGAGGTGTTTCTAATTTTTTGAAACTGTTTAAAGTTTTATTCAACCTTTTCAGATTGCATTGCATTCCAAATAATTGTACAAAAAAATAGGATCTGTAAAACCTTATTTTTTAAGGTAACCTTAGTAGAAACAGAATGAAAAGAGACAACCCCAAGCTTATTACCTTATTCGGAGAATTCAACTTTCATTATTTGTTTATTCCGCCCGATCCCAAAATGCAAGTTCCAGGCAGTATTTGAGCGCGGGCGAGTATCATAAATACATTACCTTATTTCTACTAAGGTTACCCGAAAAAATAAGGTTTTCTGACTTCCTAAACATCGCATATCAGAATGCATTTGCGTAGCGCCGCCAGTTTGTCGGGGTTGGTTGGCACAAACTCCTGTCCGACAAAACCTTTGTAACCGGTATCGACAATTGCCTTCATGATGGCAGGATAGTAAAGTTCCTGGGTCTCATCCAGTTCGTGCCGGCCGGGAACACCTCCGGTATGAATGTGGCCAATGTACTTGCTGTTTTTACGAATAGTGTCAATTACATTCCCCTCCATGATCTGCATGTGGAAAATATCATACAGCAACTTAAACCTATCTGATCCAACCATCTCGCAAAGGGCAGCGCCCCAGGCCGTATGGTCACACTGATAATCCTTGTGGCCATAACTGTTGAGCAACTCCATGATGATCGTCACCCCATGCTTTTCGGCAAGCGGGGTAAGCCTGCGCAATCCCTTGGCACAATTGATCAGTCCAACCTGATCGTTTTGGCCCTCCCGGTTACCGGAGAAACAGATCAGGTTGGGAACTCCTGCAGCAGCCGCCTTAGGGATCATCGCCTCGAAATCGGCCACCAGTTTATCATGGTTCTCCATCCTGTTGAATCCTTTGGGAATGCCCCAATCGGTAGCATATCCAACGGCACATTTGAGTCCCTGCGCTTGAACCGTTGCCCAATCCTTCTCCTGGAGCAGTTCGATCGACTCAATTCCCATCTCTTTGCATGCCTTTGCCAGGTCTGTAAGTGGAATGTCGCCGTAACACCATTGGCTTACCGAATGGTGAATATTTCCCTTCAATCCGCCTGAAGCCGGTTCTGCTGCCCTACTTTCCTGAAAAGGCAAAACAGTTGCCGACAAGGCCACCGAAGCGGCAGTTTTCCCGATCATCTCTCTTCTGTTCATAGCCGAATGGATTCGTTTGTATTGCACGAATTTAATTAATTTTTTGCGATATTTGGATTTTGGTGTTTCGCTACTATTACTATTCGATCGTTTAAACTATTACACAGAGTTACACAGAGGAGCACAGAGTTGCACAGAGAAAAATTAAGAAATATTTGGAGGGTTGTCAGCCTTAACATTTCAAACATTTCAAACATTTCAAACATTTCAAACATTTCAAACATTTCAAACAATAAAAAAAAATCAAACAATTCGTCCTCTCTGTGAAACTCTGTGCTCCTCTGTGAGACTCTGTGTAACATTTATTTACTGCGACAAGTAACTATTAACTATAATTGATATGATCCGCTTGCTCTACATTTTTGCATTGGGGCTCCTGCCGCTGGTGACTTCCGCGCAATGGCTCGATTTTTCCAAAACATCCATCTTTTGTTCTGACAAAAAGAACCTCCTGCTCTTCAAGGCTACCACTGTTTTGCAGGAAGAGCTTCTGCTTCATACCAATATTAAATCGGCTATCGCCGGAAAGCTGGACTCCAAAGATCTGCCGCAAATTATCATTTGTCTCGAAAAAGATGCAATTAAACTTCCTACCGGGATTACAACCGTACTGAATTCCCTGCCACCTACCGGGAAAGATGGGTACAAAATAGTCATACCGGATGCCAATACGGTGGTTATCGCAGGCCATGATGAGCGAGGTGCACTTTTCGGAGCAGGATATCTCCTTCGTAAGATGGAGCTCTCTGCGAACAAAATACTTTTACCTGATCGTCTCGCACTCTCTTCAACCCCCACCTATCCCATCCGAGGCCACCAGCTGGGTTATCGTCCAAAAACCAATGCCTACGATGCCTGGACCGTCGCCCAATACGACCGCTACATTCGCGATCTCGCTCTTTTCGGCGCCAACAGCATCGAGATCATGCCTCCCCGTACCGATGACGATGCCACCAGTGTGCACATGAAATTGCCCGCCATCCAAATGATTGTCGAACAGGCCAAAATCTGCAAATCCTACGGTCTGGATGTCTGGATGTGGTATCCGAACATGAACAGCGACTACAACTCCCCCGATTCAATCAAGGCCGAACTTGCCGAACGCGAAAAAATATTCAGCATCCTTCCCAAACTCGATGCCCTTTTCGTACCCGGAGGCGATCCCGGCGATCTTGAACCGGATCCGCTTTTTAACTGGTTAAGCCAGGAGGCTGTGGTATTGAAAAAATATCACCCAAATGCCAAAATCTGGGTATCCCCCCAGGCATTCAAGCCTAGTACCGTCTGGTATGGAAACTTTTTTGCCCATATCAACAAGAAACCGGAATGGCTGGGAGGTGTCGTTTATGGTCCGTGGATCAAAATGCCACTGCCTGAGGTTCGCAAAGTGACTGACCCCTCCATTCCGATCCGTCTCTATCCCGATATCACCCACAGCTACAGCTGTCAGTATCCGGTTCAGCAATGGGACCTGGCATTTGCCATGACACTTGGTCGCGAATGCATCAACCCACGTCCGATCGATGAGAAGTTGATCCACAACCGTTATGCCTCTTTGGCACAGGGAAGCATCAGCTACTCGGAGGGCACCAACGACGACGTGAACAAATTTATCTGGACCGGCCAGGACTGGAATCCTGAAACCCCTGCCATCGAAACGCTCCGGGATTATGCTCGCTATTTCATCGGACCTCAATATGCAGATGCCGTTGCTCAAGGGTTGATGGCACTCGAACAGAATTTTCGCGGGCCGCTCCTGGCCAACGAACAAGTCGAGAGAACCCTACAACAATGGCAGGACATGGAGCGTTCAGCTTCCACGGAGGTGCTTTCAAATCCAAGGTTCCAGAGCGGACTTATCAGGGCCTACTTTGATGCCTACATCCGGCGGCGTCTGATCTATGAAACTGATCTGGAACAACAGGCCCGGTCCATTCTTGAAGTAACCAAACCATCCGAAACACTCAAAGCCATCCAGGATGCCCGGCACACGCTGCTTCAGGCCAAAGAGGAGCCCATAGCACAACCGCTGAGAAGCCGTTGCTTTGCCCTGGCGGATTCTCTTTTCCGAAGCTTCGGTGCCCAGCTCACCATCAAAAAACACCATGCCATGAGCGGTCGTGGTAACTTTATCGACAACATCGACATCCCGCTCAACGACGCACTCTGGCTGCTGGACCAGCTCAACCGGGTCGAAAAACGAACCGATGAAAAGGAACGACTGGCCGATATTGGCAAGATGCTGCACCGCACCGATCCCGGCCCCGGCGGATTTTACGATAACCTTGGAAATCCGGCTTCGTGGAAACATGTGAAATCACAGAAAAGATGGCAGGAGGATCCCGGAAGCCTCGAATCGCCCCGCGTCAGCTTCGGCGTCGGACTCAAAGGTGTTGAATGGGTAGACGAAATTGTGGCCAAAGGCTTCGAAGGGCAAACCACTCCGCTGGCCTGGATGAACCAGATCAACACCCTCTATTTCACCCCACTGGTGATGGAATATACCGATCTTGACCCTGCAGGAAAATATACACTGCGCGTAGCCTACACCGGACGTTTCCGCTCGAAGATGAAACTCGAAGCCAACGGCATCCTGATCCACGACTTTATCAGAATGGGAACACAGCCTATCTTTGAGTTTCAACTTCCGAAAGAGGTGACTCAATCCGGCAAAGTAACCTTCACCTGGAGCTGCGCCCAAAACGACAAAGGAGAAGGAGAAAGGGGTTCGCAGGTGGCGGAGGTGTGGCTGCTTAAGAATGACTGAGAGACGGAGGGACAGGGAGACGAGGGACGACTTGGACGACTGGGATGACTGGGATGACTGGGACGATAGAGAGACAGGCAGAAGCGTGAAAATAATTTGGAAATGTGAAAATGTGAAAATGTGAAAATTGGCTTTTGCACAATCCTAAATTTCCTGACCACAATATGGATCCTTTTCGAATCTTACCGCGTAGCGGTTATAGTATTGTAGTCCGAGGTAAAGCGACGAAGGAGCGACACCCCAGGTTGGGAATGATGATAAAGAGCCGTCCGCGGTAGTATGCCAAAAAAAGATGGTAAGTTAATTTCGGACGGAACAGTAACAATTTTGAAAGAAGCAAAGAATGGGAAAATGTATGGATGAGACCGGTCCCTGAGTGTAGCCGAAGGGCACTATTTAACTCAATGCAAAATTTTAAACCACAATATTTCAATTAACGCCAATCCAAAATCGAAAATCCAAAATACTATGAAACAACTATTTCTTTCTATTTCTTTATTCCTACTTATTTCCCTGCCGGGATTTTGTCAAAATGTTCCGCAGAAAATCATCCCCGGCCAATTCCTAAAATCCTGGCTGCTGCTCGGTCCGATCCCGCTGCAAACTCAGCCGGATCCCGAAAAATCGTGGGATCACCTTCCCGGATTCAAGACAGATTACCTCGGCAAATTGGGCGGAGAGCAAAACCTATCGGTAAAAGCCGGCGATGCAATCAAAATCGGCAAAAAGTCGATGGTCTGGAAATATTGGCAGTCGACCGATTCGATCGTCGACCTGGTCGCAGCCTTCTCCAAATCTTATCCCGTTTTTGCCTATGCCTTTACCAGTGTCGAGGCAGCAGAAGAGGGTGTTCACCTGATTGGCCTGGGCACCAACGACGGGGCACAACTCTTCGTAAACGGTACTTCAGTTTTCGATTATCCGACCAAGCGCAGTGTCATAATTGATGGAGATCTGATCCCCGTTATGCTAAAAAAAGGAACCAACACCCTCCTGTTAAAAGTCGAACAGCATGGAAACAAATGGGGATTCGCCCTGAGATTTCACAATTTTTCCGCTGCAGAAGCCCTCAATAGAGGTGATCTTTTCAAAGTCCGGGCTGACGAATCCGGAACTGCAAGCGTCCTCTCCTCCTACCTTCCGGATGTTTTGAACTACCTGATTCAAAAAGTAACTGTAACCATCAGCGACATTCACGGCACCGAGATCCTGAAGGTGGATCGTACTGCCAACTTTTGTACTCCGCTTAAAATTCCGTCAGCCAATTACCAACCATACCAGGCAAAGGTTACTGTTCAGCTGAAATCGGGAAAGATACTGCAACGAACAAGCGAATTCACGGCAGGAAAGCGAATCGAATATGCACTTTTCAGTCATGGAAAATCTGATTACCGGATCGCCATTGCCAACAATGCCTCAGAATCAGAAAAATGGGCTGCCAAAGAGCTTCAGCACTGGTTGAAGGAGATCAGTGGGGTGGAATTGCCGCAACTCCCTGAAGACCCGAATTATAAAGGACCGAAAATTGTAGTTGGTACTGATGCAGTCAATTTGTTCACTGAGCCTGTCGAAGTGAACAAATTGACAATGAAGAAGAAAGATCCGGTCGCTGAGCCTGTCGAAGCGTCATCAATCACTTTTCAGTCAGATTCGAAGAGCTCCCAAAACCCTTCGACAAGCTCAGGGACCGACTTATCCCCACTTGTAAGGTTTCACGCTTCGACAGGCTCAGCGGAGACCACCGCTTCAGCCGAAGAATCCTTCCACTACTACAACTCCGGTCCTAACATTTTCATCACCGGAGGCCAGAAGCGTGGCACCATGTATGGTGTCTTCGAATTCCTGGAAAGAGAGCTGGGCTGCCGTTGGTACACCCCTACCGTGAATGTGATCCCCAAAAGGGAGGAGCTGAAATTTGTCTGGTTCGACCATGCCGAAAAACCGGGCGTCCGGGTACGGAATGATTTCTATTTTGAGGCTTTTGATCCGATCTGGGCCACCCGCAACAAGATGAACGGAGCCATGGGCTACCGCGAACAACCCGGCGGCATCGATAGCTACTGGGCGGTTCATACCTTTTACCCGCTGATGCCACCGGAAGAATTTTACAAAAAACATCCCGAATATTACAGTTTAATCGATGGCAAACGGATCCATGAGCAGGCACAGCTTTGCCTCACAAACCCGGATGTACTGCGAATTATCACAGACCGTATCAGAAAACGGATGCGCGAAAGTCCTGAATACCTGATTTACGATGTCTCCCAAAACGACTGGAACAACCCGTGCCAATGCGACAAATGCCAGGCCATAGTCAAGGCCAAAGGGAGCGAATCCGGACTGATCATCTGGTTTGTAAATCAGGTGGCCGAAGCGGTGGAGAAGGAGTTCCCTGACAAATTTATCGGCACACTGGCCTACACTTATACCAGAACACCGCCAAAAGACATCAAGCCCAGGAACAATGTGGTGGTGCGGTTGTGCAGCATCGAATGCTGTTTCGCACACGATTTCAAATCCTGTCCCGAAAACAAATCCTTCCTCAATGATCTGAAGGGATGGTCGGCCATTGCGCCCCACATGTACATCTGGGATTATGTGGTTAATTTCTTGCATTATGTGATGCCTTACCCCAACTTCAGGGTACTGCAATCCAACATACAGTCGTTCAGGGACAACAACGCCATTGGCATCATGGAGCAGGCTGCTTACCAAAGCCGTGGGGGTGAGTTTTCCGAGCTTCGTTCCTACCTGATTTCCAAATTATTGTGGAATCCGGAGTGCAATACTGAGGCAGTTATCAACGATTTCATGTACGGTTATTATGGTCGGGCCGGAAAGTTCGTCAGGCAATATTTCGATCTGCTGCACAACCGTATCACACCGGATACCCATATACATCTGGGACTGACACCGGGCGATGCCATCTTCTCCGATGATTTCGTGCAACAGTCGTGCGATATTTTCAAAGAGGCGGTTAAAGTAGCCGACAATGACGAAGTGGTTCGCCGTGTTGAAATGTGCTCCTTGCCAGTTCTCTATCTCAAATGCAAACGCACACCAGCCATTGCCCGTCAGGATGGCACCTACGACAATTTCTGCCGTATTGCAAAACGCGAAAATGTAACCCATTACTCCGAAGGCGGGGAGGTGGAGAGGAAGGCGTTTCACAGTCTGATTGAAAACATCAAATAATGTGAAAATTGGAAAATGTGAAAATTGGAAAATTGGAAAATGAAGAAAGATTTGTGTTAAGGGAAAATAGAATTCATAAAAATTCCAATTCCTTTTATAATTTTACATCTGATCGTTCCTCAATTTTCACATTTTCCAAATTTGCATTATGCTACACTACGCTAAAAACTCAAAACTCGAAATTGCCGTCCGCCAACCGGGAGCAGAACTCTTCTCGATCAAATCGCTGAAAAGCGGCATCGAATACATGTGGGGCAGCGATCCGGCTATTTGGAACAGCTCGGCGCCTATCCTGTTTCCAATTGTGGGCGGATTAAAAAACGACTCCTATCTATGGAACGGAGTAAAATATGAGCTCAAAAAACATGGATTTATCCGGGATAATCCGGATCTACTCTTAACAGGAATTACCGCTGATTCCCTGACTTTCGGAATGGCCTCCAACAAAGAGACCCACAAAATCTATCCCTTTGATTTTGAGTTTACGATCCAGTTTATTTTGGAAGATACCAAAATCAGGGTGGTGCACCAGATTACAAATACAGGCAAATCACCGCTCTTTTTCTCTTTGGGTGGTCACCCTGGATTCAAATGCCCAAGGCATGAAAATGAAAAGTACGAGGATTATTACCTCGAATTTGAAACCAAAGAAAATTCATCTACGTGGCTACTGTTTGATGACGGGACGATTTCTGACAAGACAGCTCCTGTTTTCAACAACTCGAATGTTATTCCGCTCACCCATGAGTTGTTCAGTAAAGATGCGCTCATTTTCAAAGATCTGAAATCAAAAAAAATAACGCTTCGCAGCAAAAAATCAGATGAGGCATTATCCGTTTCATTCGACGACTTCCCCTACATGGGTATCTGGGCTAAGACCAATGGCGACTATGTCTGCATCGAACCCTGGCTTGGCATTGCCGACAAATGGGATACTGATCAGCGGTTCGAGAACAAAGAGGGAGTGCTGCAGCTGGAGGCAGGGGCGATGTTCGAAGCTGAGTACGTTGTGGAGATATTAGAATAAAAAAAGCGCTTTCGCGCTTTTTTTATTCTAATATCTTACTTCCTAGCGAGCTTCAACGCTTCCGTGGTTGTATAATACTTCACAATCATATTCGGCACCTCCCATTCGGGCAGTTTCCCGGCTTTGAGATATTCGAGGTATTGCTCAGTTACCTGGCTGAAATGCGCCTCATGACCGACTTTGTACCCGGCAGGGATATTCACTTTCCAGGTTAGTTCATCCACCTTTTCGAGGGTTAATCCCGCATGGGAACTATTTTTCACCACAGCATTTTCCAAGGCGGCCACGAATTCGGGAAGTGCCGTACCCGGATTAGCGTGGACATAAAGGGCTGGCAGGAATTTTTCAGCCTCTCCCTGTTTGATCTCGACGGAGGCTTTGGAACCACGAAGAATAGAGTAATGGGTATCGCCCGAACCTTCAGGTGATTTGTATCGCCATTCAGCAGTGACTTTGGCATGAATACCCTTGATTTTATACAGCATTTCTCCATTGGCATATTCATCCAGTTTTCCGTCTTTTACAAATTTGGAAAGATTATCAGGGAAGCTCTCAAGTTTGGTGACAGCTTTGAACTCATCCAACGTCAGAACTGTAGGATAATGCCTGGCCTGCAGCATCTCGATATCCGATTTTTGCAGAATCACTCCGGGAAAGCAGCCCCATTGAACCAAATCGACCAGGTGAGTGGCCACATCGACCATCCCTTCGCCCTGTTGGTCCACATCGAAAAACCAACCCGGACGAACAAGCGCCGAACCTGAAACACTTTTGTAAAAAAAGTGGACACTCAAAACTTCAATGGACGGATGCTCAGGTGTTCCCGGCAGCAGGGTGCCAAAAATTGCCGGCACATGAGAAATCTCCATCTGTACCATTGAAGTGATCTCATGCCTTTCTGTCATTATGTCGTACAAAATCACACCTTTTGCTGCTGCAATCTTGAAAGACTCTTCAAGCATCGGGAAATTTTCAGGTGTAATGACCATCGGCTTATCTGCAAGCACATTGAATCCAGCCTCCACCGATTTTTTGATGTATTCGCTTTTGATGCGGTTATTGCCGGAAAGCACAACCACATTGCCCAGCTTCTCGTCCAACATCTTCTGGAAGTAATCCGATCCGTTGTAAACCACCTCTTTCCATGCGGTTGGGTTCTCTTTTCGACTATTGTACCCCTCTATTCTACCGAGATGCTGGGCTAGATCTGCTCCTTCCGGAGCATAAACACGAACCTCAGGATTGACCTGGTCGTACATCTTTTTCTGTACCAGGGCTGCATGAAAGTGCCCTGGATCGAGAGTTATCAGCCGCACTTCGCCCTTTGCGCCTGTAAATGAATTAGATCCTGCCAGTTGAACATTCTTTTTTCCACTGCCACAGGAAGATAGCAATGCCATTATTACCAAGCCCATCTGAATTGTTTTGGTTGTCATTCTGTTATTTTATAAAAAGTGACTAAAGTGAACTAAAGTGACTAGAGTGACTAAAGTTAAAAAAAGGGTTTCGCATTCAAATCCAATTTGCACGTTCGTAGTAAAAAACCATGATAATATAAACCTTATAATCAGTTTTTTAATCTTAGTAGAATCAGACATTAGATTGAATCCCCAATCTTATTATCTTATTCTCTGACAATTATAAAATAAGATAATAAGATCCACATCCCACGCATCCACCTTTCTACTAAGATTGATTTTAAAAAATAAGGTTTATATAATCATTAACGTATCAAATTCATCATATATATATTGCGCATCATCATATCTCTGCCGTTCGTGCAATTCGCCTAGATTCGTGAAATTTTCCCCATCAGAAAAGCTCCTGCCGTTTCGTATGTTGAGCTTCATGCAACAACAACCATTTCTTCCGGTCCAAACCGCCTGCATAACCCACCATCTTCCCATCACTTCCGATGACCCGGTGACAGGGAACTATGATCGCAATTGGATTTTTGCCATTTGCGGTGCCAACCGCGCGTGTATTTAAGGCAGAACCAAGGCTGACAGCAACTTCGCGGTAGCTTTTGGTGCTTCCAAATGGAACCTTGAGCAATTGTTGCCAAACCAGTTTCTGAAATTCGGAACCATCCGGATCAATTTCAAGATCAAACATGAACCTTGTACCGGCAAAATATTCATTTAACTGGTGAACTGTCCTCAACAAAATTTCGGGCAGTTTATCCGGTTCATCTACCTGCTCGCCGCTGAAAGAGAGTGATTTCAAATGCGTATCATTCGAAACCAGGACGATCCGGCCAACCGGACTCTCCATACTCGTGTAATAGCTTCTCATAATGGAAGATTAAGGATATTTGTCAGACGATGGCACAACTCTTTTAAACCCTCTGGGTTATCTCCTCCTGGTTGTTCGATGGTTGCCCAACCATGGTAACCAATTTCATCCAGAGCTTTGACAATGACCGGCCAGTTGTTGTCGCCCTCCTGCAAAGCCACACCAAATCCGGCCCATTTACCCTGTTTGTCGGCAATTTTCCGGCTGTATTCTTTGATATGAATCCTCGCGATTCGCTTCCCAAGGATTCTGATCCACTGCTCCGGCCATCCGATGACCAGCACATTTCCGCAATCGAAATAGGCCTTCACGAGAGGCGAATTGAATTGGTCGATGTAGCGGGCTGCCTCAAGCGGCGAAAGCAGAAAGTTGTTCCAGACATTTTCGATGGCAATGGTCACACCAAGCTTCCCAGCCAACGGAAGAACCTTTCGAATCTCAGCGATCGACAAATCCCAGCATTGGTCGTAGCTGACCGTTTCGTTCACCCTGCCGGGAACCAGCAGGATGGTGTCTGCGCCATAAGCTTTGGCATCTTCAAAGGTTACCTTTAGCGCATCAACCCCAAGTGCCCGGACCTTCGGATCGGGATCGGACAATGAATATTTGCCATGAAGGGAGCCGCAAACAGATGGGATGATCATTCCGGTTTGTTTGGCAGCCTGAAGAACCTCCTCCCTGTTGAGATGACTGTACACCTCAACACCATCGAACCCGGCTGTCTTGGCAGCCTGAAATTTTTCCATAATGGATGTACCGAACCCAATATTTCCCCACATGATCCCCTTTTTGATGGATCTTGCCGGGCTCTTTTCAGTTTGGGCAATCCCCAAATTGGGGGCTGCCATCACTCCCAATGAGGCTGCAATTGTGTTTCTGGCAAATTCCCTGCGTTTCATTCCTAAAAGTTTAAAATGTTTGAAGGGTTACGGTCTCGGAACATCCCTACCAAGATCCAATGGTTTCTGAGTCTGCCGAAAGATATTTTAGTTTGTTTGAAGTGTTCAAAAAAATTGAAGTGTTTGGGGCGCTAAACATTTTAAACTTTTCAAACCCTTCAAACTTTTTTTACGAAGGCACCGCTTCAATCCCAATCACCGGAATCACCTCCGGGATATTTGGAACAGGCCCGAAGGCATATGTTTTAGGTCCCAGCGAAAGACCGGAGTTCATCATCTCATCCCAGGTAACATCCTTGCCGGTGTAGGCCGCGATTCTTCCCATCATGGTGATCAGGGTAGAATTGACCTGGGCCTCCGCATCACTGAACCGTTTTCCCGTACGTATCGCCGTCACCAGGTTAACATGCTCCTGCACATAAGGATCTTTAACCTTCCAGGTCAGATCGGTATCCCCGTCTTTTGGGTATGGATATTTCCACATCACCGTACCATCCGGATGGAAAAGCGTGCCGTTGCAATCGGCATATCCCTTGGTACCCACGATGATTTCGCGCTTCAGGTTGCTGCATCCGCTTACCTGACGGGCGGCGCAATGTGCCTGCATTCCGTTGTCGTAGACATATTCGACGCTGAAAAAATCGTACTGGTCGCCTGAGACGCGCCGCTGACGGCCACCCCAGCCCATACATTTCACCGGATTTTTTCCAATGTGCCAGTTCATCACATCTACCTCGTGGATAAACTGTTCGACGATGTGGTCGCCCGAGAGCCAGCAGAAGTTCTCCCAATTGCGGAGCATGTACTCCATGTCGGTCCACTCGGGTCTTCTCTTTTTCACCCAAAGCGCACCGCCATTCCGAACCACATGAGCGCTGACAATCTCGCCGATCTCACCAGCAGCAACCCTCCTGTGTGTCTCGACATAATCTTTTTGCACACGACGAATCGTGCCGCTTACAATCGACAATCCCAGCTGCTCCGCCTTCTTGGAGGAGACCAGAATGGATCGTGCGCCAACCGGATCGACCGCACAGGGTTTCTCCATAAAGATGTGCTTCCCGGCATTGACGGCAGCTTCGACATGGGCCGGCCGGAAATGAGGAGGGGTGCACAACAGGACGATATCCACGCCGGCATCGAGCACCTTCTGGTAACTATCGAATCCGACAAAACACTTTTCATCGGGCACTTCAATGTTTCGCTGCTTTTTCAGCTGAGCCCTCGACTCGGCCATCTTATCCTGAAAAACATCGCCCAGCGCAACGATCTGAAGGTTTGGTCCTGCATCGACAAAGTTGATGGCCGCACCGGTACCTCTTCCGCCGCATCCTACCAATCCTGCACGTAATACTTTGCCATCCGGCGCCAGATCCAGCATCGCCGATGAGACCGTTTCTTTGATTGGTTTGGTTCCCGGTCCAGAGCAGGAAAGTAGCAAATTTGCGGCCCCCAGTGTCGCGACACTCCCCAATGCTGAGGTGGAGATAAAGTTGCGGCGGGATAAATCTTGTTTTGGTTCCATGATAAATAGTAGTTTTAATTGTTTGAAATGTTTGAAGGGTTTGAAATGTTTGAAGGGTTTGAAATATTTCAATCTTTCTTGTATTTGGTTCCGGTTAGGGGACTATGTTTAAGGTATTCCATAAAATTGCCAATTTTTAATTTTAATCGTTGGGTTCGTCCCAAAAGATCATTGAGTTCTGTTTCCTGTATATACCCGGCATCAAAAGCCCGGTAACATTGAGAGCGGGTTTCATCGCAAGATCCTTTACTGATACTCAGAAATTGTATGAATTCCTTGTTTCCTCCTCTGTCAAATCCTTCTGCAATGTTATCCATTATCGATCCAGCCGATGCGTTCATTTGATCCCTGAATCTGAACTCATTTACAAATGGTTCCCTAAATGTGACTTGTCTCACCAGTTTACACAATTCTCGTGCTTCCTGCCAAATCTCTAAATCTTCAAAGCATTTAATAGTCATAACATTTCAAACATTATAAACATTTCAAACCCTTTAAACAAATTACAAAGAGGCCGTAACCCTTCAAACATTTCAAACTAAAAAAACATTTCAAACTTATTCATTACAGCTCTTTTATCTTAATATTGCGGTAATGCACCTCATCCCCATGGTCCTGCAGCAGGATGTGGCCGGTGGCATATTCGCCGAAGCCCGCGACCTTCGCGAATTTGCTGGTTGCGACCAGCGCTTTCCATTCAGGCGTACCGCGGATATACTCTACGATCTTGATGCCGTTCAGATAGTGGGCAACTTTTTCACCCCTTACCTCGATGCGGGCACGTTCCCACTGGTTCACACCGTTGCTCCGTTTAACAGACTGGGCAGGATCAAATTTTTGAGAGTTGGCAGGGATCAGGTCGTACAATGAGGCCAGCGTGCGGTCGCCATTGATTCCCGCTTTAGCATCAGGATGCAATTTGTCGTCCAGAATTTGATATTCGCAGCCGATATTTGAAAATCCTTCTCCCTTGGGATTGGGCTGAATAAAATATTTAATCCCGCCATTGGCCCTGGGAGTAAATTTAAAATCAATCTCCAGGATGAAATTTTTGTACTCCTTTTCGGTCACTATGTCTCCTCCGCCTTTGTTATCCTTCAGGTTGGCTACTACTTCATTGTCAAGGATTGTCCATCCTTTTGTGGGCAGTTTGCCATCTCTTGCGTTGAGCCAGCCATTCATACTTTTGCCATCCCACAACAACTTCCAGCCCTCTTTTTGCTGAGCTTTGGTAAGGGTGTTGCTCAGATAGCTTACCTCGGGAGCATCAGTTTTCTTCTGTTCCGCAGCCAGTTTTTCAGTTTTGATCCGGATGTTTCTCCAGCAGATCGTTTTCCCTTCATCTTCTTTTCTATCTCCAATGGCATGGACCTGAAGTGCGATCAGACCTGAAGCCGTCATGTCATCTACCAGATTGGCACAGGGTACGCCATTGAGCCAGGTGCGAATGGTATTACCAACACACTCAACCCGGTAACTGTTCCATTCACCTTTTTTGTAAGATTTTTTTGCAGCCTGGTTGTACTCCATCGGGTAAAGCCAACCGCGACGTGCTTCATCGTAAATACCTGCCGACCAGGCGCGTTCGGAGTCATCGCACTCCACCTGGTATCCGTGTACCCTGCCATTCATGACTGCCGGGTCGCTGATACTCCTGATCTGGACACCGGAGTTGAGTCCGCGGTCCATCTTCATTTCGTATTCAAGGATAAAGTCTCCATAGTTGACTCCGGTAGCCAAAAAGCTGTTCGGGCTGTTACAGATGCTGGTACCTACAATCTCTCCGTTGACAATTTTGTAGTCTGCATTGCCGTTGACAACTTTCCATCCGTCCAGATTTTTCCCGTTGAACAGGTTGACCCATCCTGATTTAGCAGCGAAAGCTCCGGATACAAAGAGTGTCAATAATAACAAAATGCTAATTTTCTTCATTTGTATTGGTCTAATATAGTTGGTAAATGTTTTTGCTAAAATAAACATCTTTTTCCATTCCGTTATCGCAAACGGTATCTTTTTCGAATTGATTTTCTACCCAAATCAAGTTACATTTGCAACCATCATTTGCGGATCAACTTTGTGTTCCTTTGTGCATTCCTTTGTGGTCTTAGTGGTAAAAATTTCAACACTAAGGCCACAAAGGATTTCACTAAGGTCTCAAAGTAATTTAAATTGAACTATTTGAATCATACTATAACTACTACAATGAAAAGCAAACTATTTTCAATCCCGTTTCGAAGAGGTACGAGTGTCAATTCTCCCAGTCTCCCAGTCTCCCAGTCTCCAAGTCCCCTAGTCCCTCCGTCCCTCCGTCTCTCCGTCATTTCCCTTATCTTTCTAATATCCGCATTTTCCGCAACCGCCCAAACCCGCACCAATCTTGAAACTGTCGACCCCACCATTGGCAATGTCGGTATCCTCCTTCAGCCTACGCGTCCAACAGTGCATCTGCCTAACCAAATGGTACGTTTTTATCCTGTCCGTGCAGATTATTTAGATGATCAGATCAGTTTTTTTCCGTTAACCATCTCCTCCCACCGCAAAGGGGAATTGTTTGGAGTCATGCCTTATCTGGGGGAGCCAAAAGCTGAAACCTGGGGAAAACGGCAAACCTATGACCACGATCTGGAGATTACTCGTCCGTTTTACTATTCCACCTACTTCATTGACAACAACATCAAAACTGAGTTCACTCCCGGCGCCAAATGCGGTATTTTCAGGTTTAGCTTTCCTGGTAAGGGAGAGAAGTTTTTGGCGCTACGCGTTGTCAACCAGGGAAGTTGGGAGATGGAAAACGAGGGGGTGAAGGGACGAGGGGGCGAAGGGGCGACCGAAAGAAGTAAAGACGGAAAGACTAAGGGACTGGGGGACTGGGAGACTGGGAGATCGGGAATGTCTTTTTCTGGAACGGAAGAGTTTATGGGGATGAAAGCTTATGTGTACGGTGAAGTGAACCAGGCCGGTCAAGCCGGAAAGCTGAGCCTTCAGGTTTCCGATCCTAAAAAAGGAGAATCATCCGTCAAACCGGGTGCATGGATTCGCTTTGGAGCCAATACCCCTTCGGAAGTGGTGATGAAATACGCCATCTCCTTTATCAGCATCCAACAGGCCAAAGCCAATCTGGCAGCAGAGATTCCGGCATGGGATTTTGACGGAACCAGAAAAAATGCCGAGCAAAAATGGACTACCGTGATGGACCAGATTAAGGTAAAAGGAGGTACGGAAGCCCAGCGCCGCACCTTCTACACCTCTCTGTACAGGCAGTACGAAAGGATGATCAACATCAACGAGCATGGTCAATACTACAGCGCTTACGACCACAAAGTACACCCCACCACCCGCGATTTTTACGTGGACGACTGGATTTGGGACACTTATCTCGCCATGCACCCACTCCGTTCCATTCTTCATCCCGAAATGGAGGGAGACATGCTGCAATCGTATGTCACCATGTATGAACAGGGGGGATGGCTGCCGCAATTTCCGCTGCTATTCAAAGATGATCCTGCCATGAATGGTTTTCACTCCACCGTAGCACTGCTGGATGGTTACCGAAAAGGGATCCGCAATTTTGATGTCCCTAAAGCTTACGAAGGGATGCTGAAGAATGCCACCTCAGCCACCATGCTTCCCTGGCGAAATGGTCCGAAATGCATCCTCGACACATTCTACCGCGAAAAAGGCTTTTACCCTGCTTTGTGGCCAGGACAGACTGAGACGGTCAAGCTTGTGCACGATTTTGAACGTCGCGAGAGTGTTGCCATCACCCTCGCTCATAGTTTCGACGACTGGGCCTTATCTGAAATGGCAGGAGAGCTGAACAAGCCTAATGATGCGGTCTACTACCGTAAACAATCGCTCAACTACCGCAACCTCTATCGTCCTGATAAGAAGCTAATGTGGCCGAAAGATTCTGCCGGAAACTGGATCGACATTGATCCAAAATTCGATGGCGGTCCTGGCGGACGCGATTATTACGACGAAAACAACGGCTATACCTATGCATGGCAGGCACAACACGATCTCCACGGCCTCATTGGGTTGATGGGTGGACGCGAAGGATTCACAGCCACCATCGATCAGCTTTTCCGCGAGCCGCTTGGCCGGAGTAAATTCGCTTTCTGGGCCAAATTCGCCGATGCCACCGGCATGGTAGGGCAATATTCGATGGGCAACGAACCAAGTTTCTTCATCCCCTACCTCTACAACTATTCGGGTGAACCCTGGAAAACCCAGAAGCGGATTCGTTTTCTGCTGGATGTCTGGTTCAAGGACAACATTTTCGGCATACCCGGTGACGAGGACGGCGGTGGTATGACCGCATTTGTGGTCTTCTCCTCGATGGGCTTTTATCCGGTTACCCCTGGATTGCCCAACTACAACATTGGCTCTCCGCTTTTCGAGGAGGTAAAAATATCCCTCGGGAATGGTAAGACTTTTACCATCAAAGCAACCGGATGTTCTGTCAAAAACAAGTACATCCAAAGCGCCAAACTGAATGGTCAACCGCTTAACAAACCGTGGTTTACTCATGAGGAACTGATGAATGGGGCGCTGCTTGAGCTGCAGATGGGCGAGTTGCCCAACAAAAGCTGGGGCGCGGACGCTGCGGCTGCACCGCCATCGGGCTTCCCAAAGTAAAAAGAGGGGGAGAAGGGGAGAATGCTTTTGCCTGCATATCCTATACTTTTAGAATTGCGCAACTTCTTATTGGTTTAAATTGTTTGAAATGTTTAAAAAGTTTGAAATGTTAACGGTGCCGGAGTTTAACCGAAAAATTGAAGTCCTTGTGTCCTTCGTGTCAACTCTTGTGATCTTTGTTGTGAAATTTATTTACCATAAGGTCCATACAGAAAAACCCCTTCGACAAGCTCAGGGACCGGTGACTATTTTATCCAATTACTTCGCCCCTTCGACAGGCTCAGGGACCAGCAACTTTTTAAACTTCCTAAACATTTCAAACATTTCCCTTCGACTTCGCTCAGGGACCGGTAACTTTTCAAACTTTTTAAACATTTCAAACATTTCTTTCATTCGCCCAGTCTCCCCTTCTTTTTCAATGATGTATGAATCTATAATCTACCGAATATGTCCCCAAAAGAAAAACCCCTTATCGAACAATGGCATGCTGTCTATGTCCACTCACGTGCAGAGAAAAAGGTACATGAAGAGTTAAAATTTAAGGGAATCGAATCCTTCCTGCCTCTTCAACGAAAGCTTCGTCAGTGGAGCGACCGTAAAAAATGGGTAGAAATACCGCTTATTTCCGGGTATGTATTTGTTCACATCACCAGGAAACACTACGATGTCGTACTGCAAATCGACAATGTGATGCAGTATGTCCGTTTCGAAGGAAAGGCAGCGGTGATCCGTGACCATGACATTGAAATCCTCAAACGGATGCTCGGACAGAGTGAGGTAGAGGTCGAAATTACCAGGGAGGAGCTGCTTCCTGGCATGCAGGTCGAAATCATTGCCGGTCCGATGATGGGCATCCGTGGTGAACTCATCTCCTTTCGCGGCAACAACAGGGTTGCCCTTCGCATTCTGCCGCTGGGTTTTACGGTGCTGGTAGAATCGCCCTCAACCAATCTGGCTGTGGTGAAAGAATGAGGAAGCGAAGAGGGAAACGGGAAACGCGAGGTGTGGGAGTTAAAATGTCCACTTATCAGGATTGAGAACCATCGTAACAATTTGTGCAATAATGCGATCGTAAGCTGAGTTAATTTTATTATAATCCTCACTGTTAAGATAATTAAAGGTATTTGCGAACTTTAGCCATACCTGTGTTTCTGCGGCCTCTCCTTCACTATCTGTCAATTTAGAAATAAAAGACTTAGGGTATCTTCTCTTTCTAAATGCCTCAGCAAGATTTGCAGCTACTGATCGTGAACTTCTTCTAATTTGGTCAGTTAAGGAGAATTTTTCTTCAGATGGGAAGTTTTGCGAAAACTGATGTATTTGAACGGCCGAATTAAATGCGTTTTGAAAGACAATTAAATCAGTGTGCACCAATATTATATTTTTCATAATTGAAAGAATTAAAAATAATTGACAACCTAAACTCTTACCTAAATATACCGATATTTTACCATAATTCCAAATTTGCCAACAACATTTATCTCTCCATTCCCTCTTCCCTCTTCCCTCTTCCCGTTTCCCTCTTCCCGTTTCCCTCTTCCCTCTTCCCGTTTCCCTCTTCCCGTTTAATGTTTCATTCCCCAGAAAACGTAACATTCCAAAATTCTTCCTATCTTCGCCTATAAACCAACTTATCCACTTACCATGAAGGGTATCATCCTTGCAGGCGGATCCGGATCGCGGCTGCACCCGATTACGCTTGGCACTTCGAAGCAGTTGCTCCCGATCTACGATAAACCGATGATTTACTATCCTATGTCGGTGCTGATGCTGGCAGGCATCCGCGAAATACTGATAATTACTACCCCCGAAGAACAGGCCGCCTTTATCCGGCTGCTGGGTGATGGTTCTCAGTTCGGCATTGAACTTCAATATGTTGTCCAACCTTCACCGGATGGTTTGGCCCAGGCATTTGTACTGGGTGAAGACTTTATTGGATCCGACGACGTCTGTCTCGTTTTAGGCGACAATATTTTCTATGGACACGGATTTATTGAGCTCCTCAACAAGGCCGTTGAGCAGGTGACCTTTCACAGAAAAGCTGCGGTATTTGGCTACTGGGTCAATGATCCTGAACGCTATGGGGTATGTACATTCGATTCAAGTGAAAATGTCACCACCATCGAAGAGAAACCTGACAAACCCAAATCCAATTATGCTGTAATTGGACTCTACTTTTACCCCAATTCTGTGATAGGGATTGCAAAAAATATAAAACCATCTCCCAGGGGCGAACTGGAAATCACCACAGTCAACCAGGTTTATCTCGACAGAAAAGAGCTTAAAGTTGAGCTGATGGGTCGCGGTTACGCATGGCTCGACACCGGAACCCATGAATCGTTGCTTGAGGCCGGCTCCTTCATTGCCACCATCGAAAAACGCACGGGGCTCAAAGTCGCCTGCCTAGAAGAGATCGCCTTTCGCAACAAGTGGATTGACGAGGCTCAACTCCGTGAACAAGGTAATTTGCTAAAAAAGAATCAATACGGACAATACTTGCTATCGCTGGTTTGAAACTTTTCAAACAATTCAAACAATTCAAACAATTTTCTTAGATGAACTTCATTTCGACTCCATTCCCAGGCCTGTTTCTGATTGAACCCAAAGTTTTCGGCGATCAGCGAGGATATTTCTTCGAATCCTTCCAGCAAACCAAGTTTGACGAAGCCTTAGGGAAGACCGAATTCGTCCAGGACAACGAATCCAAATCAGGTCTGGGAGTTCTTCGGGGATTGCACTTTCAGAAGCCTCCCTTTTCGCAAGCCAAGCTGGTCAGGGTTATTACAGGGCAGATCCTGGATGTGGTAGTCGATCTGCGCAAGGGTTCACCAACTTTCAAGCAATCCTACTGCATCGAACTTAATGACACCAGCAAACAGCAACTCTTTATACCCCGTGGCTTTGCTCACGGGTTTGTGGTTTTAAGCGAGGAGGCTATTTTCTCCTACAAAGTCGACAACCTCTATGCCCCCGATTACGATGCGGGAATACGGTTTGATGATCCTGATCTGCAGATTGACTGGCAATTACCAGCCGAATTATTACAACTTTCTGAAAAGGACCGGAAATTGCCACTTTTGTCAGAAACCGATATCCCCTTCACTTTTCAACAGTAAGGGGTCATTGTTTATGGTTTTGTTCTTACAGTACCAGCGTTATTATCCTACCGAATTCAGTTTCAAGTCATGTATATTTGCATTCGGCTGCCTTACTTAACGCCTTATTGGAAATTTTGTTGGGCCCGCTTGGTTGCTAAATGTGACTGAGGAGGCGAAGCCGTGGGACGACTAGGATGACTGGGACGAAGAAATAGTGCCGGTCCCTGAGCGTAGCCGAAGGGGGATGACTGGGACAAGTCACCGGTCCCCGAGCGTAGCCGAGGGGGAATATGAGAAAATGAGACCAGTCCCTGAGCGGGGTGGTCCCTGAGCGAAGCCGAAGGGCAGACGGGTGAAAATAATGTGAAAATTGGAAAATGTGAAAATGTGAAAATGTGAAAATTGGCTTTTGCACAATCTAAATTTCCTGACCACAATGTGGATCCTTCTCGAATCCTACCGCGTAGCGGTTATAGTATTGTAGCCCGGGGCAAAGCGACGAAGGAGCGGCACCCCGGGTTGGAATGATGCGAAGAAAGCCGTCCGCGGTAGCATGCCGAGAAAATCAATAGGATTAATTCGGACGGACAGAACGAATGACAAGAAGATGAGACCGGTCCCTGAGCGTAGCCGAAGGGCGGACGGAACGCGCTAATAATTGAAGGTGAGAGGGTAACAACAAAATGAGAAAAACAGAACCGGTCCCTGAGCGTAGCCGAAGGGCAAACATCTTGCTCAAAAAAATTGACATGGTCGATCTGCTCTCCCAGCACAAAAAGTTGGAACAGCCTATCCTTTCCGCTATTCAGCGGGTAATAAACTCATCCGCCTTTATCAAAGGGGAAGAGGTTGCCATTTTCGAAAAGAAACTGGCGGAATTTTTGCAGGCAGATTATGTAATCGCATGCGCCAACGGAACAGATGCCTTGCAAATTGCCCTGATGGCGCTCGAACTTAAACCAGGCGATGAGGTAATCCTCCCTGCCTTTACTTATGTCGCTACCGCGGAAGTGATAGCGCTTCTGGGCCTGCAACCGGTGATGGTGGATGTCGATGAAAATACTTTCAACATATCCCTATCGGGGATTATCAATGCAATAACCTCACGCACCAGAGCCATTATCCCCGTGCATCTCTTCGGTCAATGTGCCGACATGGAGCCGTTAATGAAACTGGCCGAAGCCCATCAACTTTTTGTCATTGAAGACAATGCCCAGTCGCTTGGAGCCACCTGTCGCTTTTTGGACGGGACGATCAAGAAGGCCGGCACCATCGGCCACATTGGCTGTACCTCCTTCTTCCCCACCAAAAATCTTGGATGCATGGGCGACGGTGGCGCTATAATGACCAACCTTCCGGCGCTAGCCGAAAAGATCCGGATGATCGCCAACCATGGTCAGAAGAAAAAATATTACCATGAAGTTGTAGGCTGCAACTCGCGCCTCGATACTTTGCAGGCTGCTATCTTGAATGTCAAACTCCCTCACCTTGATACTTACCTGGAGGCGCGCAAGGCCGTAGGGGCCTTCTACCAAAAGGCACTGAAAAATTTCGAATACGCAATATTGCCCTCCTATTTGCCTGCCACACCAACCACCTGCAACCAGTTTACACTGAAAATAAAGGATGGAATAAGGGATCGTCTAAAAGAATACCTTGCAGAAAAGGGGATTCCAACCATGATCTACTACCCCTTACCACTCTACAAACAACAGGCATTTAGCAAATATGTCCCTGTCGGATTTTCTCTGCAGGTAACAGAAAAGCTCTGTGAATCAGTTCTCGCCCTTCCTATTCATACTGAAATGACGGAGGAAGAGTTGAGTTACATTTGTGAGACTATTCTTGATTTTAGAAATTGAAACAGGGAAACCGGAAGAATTGAAACGAAGAAGAAACGAAACGGAGAAACTGTGATTATTGAATTCCAGGATAATATAAACCTTATTTTTGAAACCTTATGCCCGACTACACCGCTCATCCATCTGCAATAATCGATCCCGGATGTACCATTGGTAACAACACGAAAATCTGGCACTTTTCTCATATCATGACCGGTGCAGTCATCGGTGAAAACTGCAATATTGGCCAAAACGTTGTTGTCTCACCCGAAGTGGTGCTGGGCAACAATGTGAAAGTGCAAAACAATGTATCCCTATACACCGGAGTCGTTTGCGAGGACGATGTCTTCCTCGGACCCTCCTGTGTCTTCACCAATGTCATCAATCCGCGCAGCCATGTCAACCGGAAGAATGAATACGCGAAAACTACCGTGAAATTAGGGGCATCCATTGGCGCCAATGCCACCATTGTGTGCGGAAACGACATTGGCGAATATGCATTTGTGGGTGCCGGAGCGGTCGTGACCAAAACTGTCGAGCCATACGCCCTTGTTGTTGGCAATCCTGCCATTCAGATTGGCTGGATCTCCGAATACGGAATCCGCCTCCATTTCAACGACTCCGGCCATGCTGTTTGTGCCGAAAGCGGAGACAAATACGAACTCAAAAATGATTCAGTCAGAAAAATATAAGGCATCTATTTAATGTCCTTTGTTTTTCCCTTAGTGATATTCGTGTCATATCTTTTTACCACAACGAGCTCATAGTATGACACTAATTGGAATCGACTCAAATTTCAATCATCTGGAACTAATTCAAGCAAGGGTCCTCTGTATTGTTATCACCTTTTTATTGTAATTATTTCAAATAAATTACCCATTACTTCATTAAAGCCACATATATAGTTTGGAATTTTGAATTTAATGAGTAATTTAGCTACTCAATTAACCTAAGTTGAATATTTGGCGACCTAATAACATCATAAACTACAATCCAGTGTCGCAATTGCAAAAATAGCAGTCCTTTTTACATAGAATGGGACTGAGGAGGCGAAGCTGTGCAAGGTTCAGGTTCAATTAATACGCTGATTTCTTACTTGCTTTATTCTACAAATCCTCATTATATCGTTCGTGTAATTCGTCTAAATTAGTGTAATTAGTAAATATGAATTTTGCTTTAATCGGAGCCGCCGGCTACATTGCCCCCCGCCACCTGAAAGCCATCAAAGAGACTGGGAACAATCTGGTTTGTGCCCTTGATCCTTACGACGGCATTGGCATTATGGATAGTTATTTTCCTAAAGCAGATTTCTTCACAGAACCCGAAAGATTTGACAGACACCTTGATAAACTTCGCCGTCTGGGTACCCAGAAAATAGATTATGTGAGCATTTGTTCCCCCAATTATCTTCACGACGCCCATATGCGAATGGCCTTGCGCAATGATGCACATGCCATCTGTGAGAAACCTTTGGTATTGAATCCCTGGAATCTGGATGGCCTGCAGGAGATCGAACAGGAAACCGGCAAAAGAATATTTACAATCCTGCAGTTAAGGTTACATCCTGCCATTCAGCAGTTAAAAAGAAACATTGATGATGGGCCAAAAGGCAAAGTGTACGAAGTTGATCTCTCCTACATCACCAGTCGCGGAAATTGGTACTTTTTCTCCTGGAAAGGGGATATTCATAAATCCGGAGGAGTTGCCACCAATATCGGAATACACTTTTTTGACATGTTGGGATGGGTTTTCGGCGATTTTAAGGGTGTGGAACAGGAAATTAACCTACCAGGGAAAGCCGGAGGCAAACTTTACTTTGAAAAGGCTAATGTCAACTGGTTTTTGAGTGTGGATGAAAATGACTTGCCCGCAGAAGCTGTTGCCAACCAAAAACGCACCTACCGCAAAATAAACATTGAAGGTGAAGAGCTTGAATTTAGCGAAGGCTTTACCGATCTGCATACCGAAAGCTACAAAGCCATCCTGAACGGTGAAGGCTTCGGCATCGACGATGCAAGGAAAAGCATTGAAATCGCCAGCAGTCTTCGTAGGTGAGAAAATGAAACGGGTAGGACGGAAAATGACTAAAATGACTGAGGGACGGATGGAAGAATGAAGGGAAGATAGGACGAAGGGTCGATGGGCAAGAATATAAGGCCGGTTCCAAACCACAATATAGCACGCTTACTAATCCAGCCACGTAGTGGCGGCATATTTGTAGCCCGGGGCAGAGCGACGAAGGAGCGGCACCCCGGGGTAGAGATGTGGAAAGTTGAACCGCCTGCGAGAGGCAGCACAAAGAGGCGTAAATTTCTGTTTCAGACGGAAAAATGCAATATTTGAAAAAGAAAAACATTCATACTAAAACCACCCTTATTTAATTTATCCAATTCAATAAGGTAATAAGGTCAGATTCAATCTACCACCCATTTCTACTAAGGTTTAAACAGAAAAATAAGGTTTATATATCAAATTTATAACTCAATTGTTCGCACAAATCTTCATTAACATATTCGTGTAATTCGTCAAAATTCGTGAAATCAAATTTACTTCAAAAAATATCGAATAACGACTTCACTGTCGGCATCATCGGCCTCGGTTATGTTGGTCTACCGCTTGCTGTAAGCTTCGCGGAAAAGAAAGTCATGACCATTGGATTCGACAAGTCCCTTTCTAAAGTTGAAAAAGTAAATAGCGGAATTAACTACATTGGAGATGTTTCTGATCAGGAGCTCTCAGAAGCGGTCGGAAACAAATATTTCAAAGCCACAACCGATTTTTCGAGAATCAGCGAATGTGATGCCATACTAATTTGCGTGCCAACTCCTCTCGACCAGTTCAAGAAACCGAACATGGAATTCATAGAAACAGCTTGTCGGGAGATAGGTCAAAACATGAAGAAGGGTACCTTTATCTGTCTCGAAAGTACAACCTATCCAACCACGACCGAAGATTTCATGTTGCCAATCCTGGAAAGGGAATCAGGGCTAAAAGAGGGAATTGATTTTTGGCTGGCATATTCCCCTGAACGGGTCGATCCAGGAAATAAACAATTCGGGACCAGAAATACCCCTAAAGTACTGGGTGCAATGTCAGATGACGGATTGGTGTTGGGAAAGGCAATTTATGGTTATGCCATTGACCAGATTCACCCTGTAAGCTCCCCTAAGGTTGCCGAAATGGTGAAGATACTGGAGAATACTTACCGGTTGATCAACATCAGCCTGATCAACGAAATGGCCCTGTTGTGCGGGAAAATGAACATCGATATATGGGAAGTAATCGATGCCGCCAAAACTAAACCATATGGGTTCCAGGCCTTTTATCCGGGTCCGGGTATTGGCGGCCATTGCATCCCGCTCGATCCGTTTTACCTCGAACACATTGCCAAAAAATTCAACTTCGACCTCTCCATGATCCATACCGCGGGCCACATCGACATGATGATGCCCCATCGGATGACCCTTAAGATTGCGTCCGCGCTGAACCGACAACAAAAGGCGATTAACGGAAGCAAAATATTGTTTTTAGGAGTAGCCTACAAACCTGATATTAACGACGAACGCGAATCCCCGGCGCTTAAAATCATTGACGAAGTAGCCCAAAAAGGAGGGATCATTCATTACCATGATCCTTACATCCCAACCATTGCCACCACCAGGGGCCTTCATTTCAATTCAGCGCCGCTTACCTCTGAGCTGCTCCAACAATCAGACTGTGTAGTCATTACCACCAGCCACTCTGTTTTCGACATCGACGATATCCTTAAAAATGCAAAACTGATCGTCGATCTCCGTAATGCCGTGAAAATAGCATCCGATAAGGTTTACAAACTATAAAAACGTTCCGGTCCCTGAGCGAAGCCGAAGGGGAAACGGGAATTTCATCTGCTTGTTTTAGCATCAGATGTCATTTATCAGGCGTCATTGACATCTCTGACCGGGCAAATTATTATTCAAAGAGAAAAAATCGCTTGCGATTTTTAACTCCGTGAACTCTGTGTTTTCCTCTAAAATTTATCAGGAGGCATAAATTTCCATCCCAAACAGATATTTCATTAATAGTTATTTTTTCTCTGTGTAATATTTCTTCGACTCTGCTTGCCTTATCCCATCTTTGACCTATTTTTTGTAATTATTTCAAAAAATCATCCAAAACTCCAAATGAGTAATTTAGCTACTCAATTAACCTAAGTTGAATGCTCGGTGACCTAATAACATCCAAGACCAGAATACGGTTGTTGTTGAAGTTTTTTCTCAACAGCAGCACCCAGGCTTACCTGCGTGGTTTGGAGAGCGAATTTGGCGAATCAACCAATTCCATACGTCTGGAACTGAACCGTTTCGAGCAGGCCGGCCTTATCGTAGCCCATGAATCCGGTAACCGCAGGATCTACTCCGCGAACACCTCCTACCCATTATATCCGGAAATAAAAAATCTGTTGCACAAACATTTGGGCATCGATCAAATACTTGAACAGGTGATTGAAAAACTTGGATCGGTAGAGGAAGTTTACCTTACCGGCTCGTTCGCGCACGGAAGCGACGGACCCAACATCGACGTACTCCTGGTCGGAAACGATATTGACACCGATTTTCTGGATTCATTGATCAAAAAGGCTAAGCCCCTGTTACAAAAAGACATCTGTTACAAACTCATCAATACGCTGCAGTTCAAATCGACTTACCAGGAGATGAGCGAAAAAGATATGCTGCTTTTGTGGCAGCACAAAAACTAAGCCGACTTAACCGCACTGGTTTTGCCGGCTACATTTATTAAGAAGCAAATAGCAGTCCTTTTGCAAAGAAATGGGACTGAGGAGGCGAAGCTGTGCAAGGACTAGGACGACTTGGATGACTAGGATGACTAGGACGAGTACCGGTCCCTGAGCGTAGCCGAAGGGTGAAGAGTTTAAAAAGGCACCGGTCCCTGAGCGTAGCCGAAGGGTGAAAGATAAGATAATAAGATTTTGATTCACCCGTCTCCGATTTTCTACTAAGATTAATTTTAAAAAATAAGATTTTACAAATCATCATTATCTCGTTTGTGATTATATACTAATTACACTAATTTTAAACCAATTACACGAACCCCTTTATGATAATATCCCCAAACAAAAAATATAGTAATCTACACGAATCATCATTAACTCGTTCGTGTAATTCGTCTAAATTCGTGAAATAAATAATAAAATGAAGAATCTTCTATTCATCCTATTACTCCTTGTAATAACCCCACCTCTTAAATCACAGAATGTGCCCACCCCCGCCATTCAGACCATGATCAACGCCGAACTCACCAAGCGCGGGCTCAACGAAGCGGAGGTAAAAGCCCGGCTCCTGAAGAATGGGATCGACATCGAGAACATCCCCCCTGCCGAGCTGCCCACATACCAGGCCAGGATAACGGCCGTGCTCGACGAGATGGAGAAAGAGAAAAAAGCTGCCGCCGGCAACGCAACCAAAGTGACAACTCCCACTACTGTTGTTACAGTTATACCCACTGTGAATGGTCCCAAAGAGCCCGCTACCACCAAAGAAGAGGCCATTGCCGAAGCTGGACAGAAAGTAGCCCAGAAAGCGGCTGCACAGGACAACCCCGGGGCCATCTACGGCCACTCCCTCTTTACCGACCAGTCGCTCGATGTCTTCCGTACCACCGACGGCTCCCGTGCCCCCGACACCTACATCCTGGGCGCGGGCGATGAAATCCGTATCTCCATATTCGGCGCCTCTCAAACGGACATGCAGTTGCCGGTAAACAGTCAGGGATTCATACAGCCTACCGGGATGCCCAAAATATTTTTACAGGGGCTCTCCCTGTTGCAGGCAAGAAAGCTGTTGCAGGAACGTTTCTCCTCCTCCTATACCTTCAATTCCGACCAGTTTGCCCTTACCATCGCCTCTGCACGGACTATCATGGTGAATGTCTTTGGCGAGTCCAAGCTCACAGGAGGCTTCAACCTCTCGGCCCTCAACTCGGCCTTCAATGCCCTCTCGGCGGCAGGCGGCGTTACCAACATCGGTTCGGTGCGCGCCATCCAGTTGATCCGTGGCAATGAGCGCAAAACCATCGACCTCTACGCATTTATGAACGACCCTACCATCCAGTTCAAGTTCGATTTGCAGCAAAACGACATTCTCTTTGTTCCGGTGGCACAGGAGCTGGTAAGGGTGGAAGGTGCAGTAAAACGCCCCATGCGATATGAGATGCTCCCCAACGAAACCCTTGCCAGTCTGATCAAATTCGCAGGTGGCATCAATGAAAACACCTATGCGGACTTTGTGCAGATCGAACGCATTTCCAACGGCGAAGTGCGGCTTCAGGAGTGGAATCTTACCGATGTGCTTTCCGGCAAAACTGTTGTCCCGCTTCAAAACGGGGATATTATACGCACCAAGGCGATTGGCAAGCCGATCGAGCAGTTTGTCGACATATCCGGAAGCCTCTTCTACCCGGGCAGGTTCGATTTAACAGCCAACCCCACGCTCGATATTCTGTTGAAAAATGCCCAGCCGACCCCACAGGCCAAACTGGACCTGATCTTTGTGGAGCGGATTCGCAAGGATTTGACCATTGAGCGTTTCTCCGTCAACTACAACAATTTAAGGGACTCCAACAAGACCTTTCAACTCTATCCCCGCGACAAGGTAGCCGTAACGGAATTGGCCAATTTTCGCGATGTGGCCAGTATATCCGTAACCGGTCATGTTCGTGCACCGTTTGAAAAAAGTTTTGCCATTACCGACCATCTTACGGTGAAGCAGGCTATCGAAATGGCGGGTGGTTTAAAAATTGATTTCTATCCCATTGCATATATACTGCGCTACAATTTGTTGAATCCAAAGGAAAAAAAATATCTGCGACTCGAACTGGCGACCTCCAACGATTATGTTCTGCTTCCCGGTGACCAACTGATGATCTTTGACAAAAACACCTTTACCGAAACAAATAGGATTGCTGTTGCAGGTTTTGTGCGCAGTCCATTCGAACAAACTTTTACTTTTACCGACAGGGTATCCATTAAAAATGCACTTGAACTTGCTGGAGGGTTAAAGGCCGGAGCATCCAATGTGGCCTACATTTTTCGTCGCGACCTGTTAGTCCCCCAGAGAATGCAATACATCCGAATTGAACTCGATAAATCTGAAAATATTCTTTTGCAACCCGGTGACCAGCTGAATGTGTACGACAGCTCCCTGTACATCAACAACGGCGAGGTACAGGTAAGTGGCGCCATAAAAACACCAAGATCTTTCATTTACGACAGTTCACTCACCATTCCCGACATCCTCACTGCCTGCGGAGGATTTACCCTTGGAGCAGCATTTAACAAAATTGAAGTATTTCGGACGCACATTTCTCCCAAAGAGCCGGTAAAATTGGAAGTCATAAAATTGGAGGTGGATAGTACCTACAAGGTCCTTACCCCCGCCTATTTTACACTTCAACCGTATGATTACGTTGTTGTCAGGTTAACCCCGGGTTTTACGATGGGAAGATACATCGAAATTACAGGTGAAATTGCCTATCCCGGGATCTACCAATTGGATACGAAGCAAACACAATTAAGTGCGATCATTAATAGAGCAGGAGGTCTTCTTCCCAGCGCCGATGCCAAAGGAAGTCGTCTTTTCCGTACCTACAACAACAGAGGATCTATAACAATAGACGTAAAAAAAGCAATAAATCACAGTGGGAACAAAAGAATTGACCCCATCCTTTTCGAAGGGGATATAATCAACATCAACCGCTTGGAAAACACCATCACCATCGAATCGACCGGCACTCGGCTCAGGCAGGAGGGTGGCGCCAGCCTGAACATTGTCTACCAGGGCAACCATTCAGCCAAATGGTACGTCAAAAATTATGCCGGGGGCTTCATCAAAGATGCCGACAAGAAGAGTGTAACCGTTACGCTCAAAAACGGGCAGATGAAATCAACAAAATCTATTCTCTGGCTCTTCAAAAAATACCCTCAGGTTGAAACCGGCGCAACGGTAAGCATGCATCTTAAACCCCCAAAAGAGCCAAAGGTTGCCAATGAAAAAATGAATTGGAACGATTTCTGGAATCGTACGTTAGCAGCTACAACAGCAATTTTCACCCTTCTGATTTTGTCCAAACAGTTGTAATAAAATACAAAAAAATACCACTGGCGCGGATTTGTAATTAGGGGTGGTCGAAAGATAATCTTTTGCTCAAGTTCTGTGGTTTTAATTTGGGCTAATTTTTTGAATAAACTCAATTCCACCTCTGCTACAATGACCCTTTTCTCTTTGTTGTTGATTTCCAAACAACTCTAATGAAGAACGAATTTCACGAATTACACGAACGCATTTATGATAATATCACCAAACAAAAAATATAGGGTTGGGAATATGAAAGATGCACGGTCCGCGGTAGCATTTTATAAAAAGCGGGTAACCTATTTTCGGACGGAAAGAGCGATTGTTCAAAAATAATATAATAAGATTCAGATTCAATCCTCTCCAATTTTCAACTAAGATTAATCTGAGAAAATAAGGCTTCACAAATCTTTATTAATTCATTCAAGTAATTATTTTCATCAAACTTCGTTTCATATTAATTGAATGATTTAATCTATGTCATTAAAACAGATATTTCAGTTTTCAAATCATGTAATTGATCAGATTGAGGCCCGATCCCTTTCAAAACAAATAATAGAGGAAATTCTACAATCAAAAGAGAAGAAAATAATAAAATCGGGAAATATTGATATCTATCAAAAAATTGTCATTGAAATCGACAAACCATATCTTTACAGAATATTTGTTAATAACTCAAAAAACCCACCCTTGGTTGTTACAGCTTATAAAACATCAAAAATAGAAAAGTATGAAACGAGCAAAGACTAATGTCACAAAAAGCGATATAAGTGCATTTGCGAGTTCCATGAGTACTTACTGAAATTTAATAATTTACTAATAATATTTACGAATGAAAATCAAATATGACAAAGAAACTGATATAGTCTACATCAGTTTTTCTTCTCAGAAAATAGCAGAAAGTGATCAGGAAAAGCCTGACATCATACTTGATTATGCGGAAGATGGCCAAATAGTAGGCATTGAAATTCTGAATGCTTCAAGTAAAATGGAACAAGAAAAAGGGATTCTTTATGAAGTTGCTTAAAAACTAATTCCACTAATTTTAAACCAATTGCACGAACACACTTTGTACAATATCACTAACAAAAAACATAGTAATCCACACAAATCTGCCTCGTCCCGTTCGTCTAATTCGTCCCGAGAGCGGAGCGATTCGGGATTCGTGAAATTGTTTTTAATGGAATTCGTTTTAAATTCGTGGCATTCGTAAAATTAACATCATGGAAGTTACAGCTCGCATAAATATCGACAGCCCAACCGGACGTAAATTAGTACGCGAAATCGAAAAACACAAGAAACGAGCATGGGCTAAGTTAACAAAAGGCGATGTAAATCCATTTGCGAGTTCCATGAGTACATACTGATATATAATAATTTAACAAATATATTTACGAATGAAAGTAGCTGCAATTGAATATCCTTTACCCGAAGATTTACAAAACTGTACCGCTTTATCGCATAATGAAGTATGGGACAAGGTATGGGATAAACTAAGTAATCATTACGGAGTAGACGTACGAAACATTGCCTTATTATACACGACCACAATTACTAAAATACGGACAAAACACAAAGCGCATAAACTATAAAGAAATACCCATGAGGATATTTTCACACCAACCGAAAATGAATATGTGGGTATTCCATGTGGCAATTAAAAAACAAATTTTATACACATGAAATGGTTATAATATTTGCCATTTTTGGCTCCATAGTTTACATTCACCGAATAATTCCGGCTAATGCAATTGAAGGATTGTAATTTACATTACCCCCTCATCCCATTCGTGAAATTCGTTTTAATTCGTGAAATTGTTTTTAATGGAATTCGTCCCGAGAGCGGAGCGATTCGGGATTCGTGAAATCTTTTATCAGAAGTTAAATGACCAATCCAGACAAAATACTAAAAGAAGTTACTTCCATCATTACACAATATGGGGTAGAGAAAATCATCCTTTTCGGCTCGTATGCCTATGGTACACCCAATGAGTCCAGTGATATTGATCTTTTGGTTATAAAAAACATCCCGGCAAATGAAACACGCGATTTTAGAATTACCTTGAAAAAAGCTTTATGGGTCAAACTAGGCAAACTCGACTATTCATTCGATATTATTGTTGACAACGAAAAGAGGATTCTGGAAAGAATTAATTTAGGTGATCTATTCTATAAAGAGATTTACACCAAGGGTAAAACCATTTATGCCTAATCAAGCGTACGCATTAGAGTGGCTAAATCTGGCAAAGAAAAATTTGGACACAGCCAGATTATTGATCAGAGAGAATCATTATACTGACAGTATTGCTTTAGAAATACATCAAACTATCGAGAAATCTTTTAAAGCAGTGTTTGCATATCACAGTATTGCAATTCCCAGGACACATTCCTTAACAATCCTATTTCGTTTTGTTTGTGAGAAGATTCAAATTGACAAATCTAAAATAGATGCTATTATAGTTATCAGTGATTATTACGAGACAGATCGCTATCCTGGCCCGAGGTACATAGTTCCCATTCGCGAAGAGGTTGAAACCAACTTCAAATATGCCGAAGAACTTTACCTTAAAATTCTTGAATACTTAACATCTTCAATATAAAACCTCGACTACCGATCTCCCGTTCGTGTAATTCGTAATAATTCGTGAAATAGATAACCGACAATTAAAAAACAAAATATAAACATGAAAAAGGAACTTGTGATTGATGCCATTAGAGAATTTCCTCCTGATTTTGAACTTGAAAGTTTGTTTGAAAAACTAATTTTTATGGAAAAGGTCGAGAAAGGTCTAATAGAATTGGAACAGGGAAAAACCGTTCCTCATAACAAAGTTAAAGAGATAGTTTCAAAATGGTGAAAATTGTTTGGACAGAACTTGCAATTGATGACCTGAGAAACATTCACGATTACATTTCAAAAGAGTCTCATGCGTATGCAAACAATTTGGTAGAAAAGCTTATTTCTCGGGTTGATCAGATTGAACAGTTTCCCGAGTCAGGAAGGATCGTACCTGAATATGGGAAGAGATCCTTGAGAGAACTAATTGAAGGCAGCTATCGTATCATCTATAAGATTCACCGTAAATACATTGGTGTAGTCCGGATACATCATTCAGCAAGATTATTAAAAATGCAAAAATAATCCTCAAATCGATCCTCGACCCGTTCGTGTCATTCGTTTTAATTCGTGAAATTGTCTTATTATGGAAAAAGAAACCCAAATACCCACCCCTCCCCCAAACAGCGATCCTGACGAAATCGACCTGCTTGCCCTAGCCCACACCATGTGGAACGGCAGGAAAATCATCCTTTATTCAGTTCTTTGCGGGGCAATACTGGGAATTGTAATTGCCATTTCTACACCCAACGAATTTACTGCTACTACCGTGATGGTACCTCAATCAGGCGACAGTCAATCTAGAATGGGCGGACTGGGCGGATTGGCTGCCCTGGCAGGAATCAGCCTCGATGCCACTCCCGGGGCGGATCTCTCACCCATGATTTATCCACAAATCGTTAAAAGCATTCCCTTTCAGCTCGAACTGATGAATACCCCGCTAAATTTTCAGGATTATGCAAAACCCATTACCCTTTTCGATTATTACACCAAATACAGCAAGCCAACCATACTTGGTTCAATTCAGAAATACACCATTGGCCTCCCGGGTCTGTTAATCAGCGCTATCAAAGGAAAACCAAAAGAATTATCCCTTGCGGATGGATTGGTTAACCAGCTCATTTTACTTACGAATGATCAGTATGCTTTGAAAAAAGCATTAGATGGAATAGTTTCATTGAATGTAAACGCTAAGGAAGGGTATTTGACTTTGACCACTCAAATGTCTGAACCATTAATTGCTGCGCAGTTGGCTCAAAAAGCACAGAACCTGTTGCAGAATTCCATCACTGAATTCAAAATCGAAAAAGCCAAGGCCAACCTCGACTTTATTCAGCGGCGTTACAACGAAATCAAAGCCGAATTCGAGAAAGCGCAGGTCAGTCTCGCCCTGGTAACCGATCGCAACAAAAATTTCACCAGTGGCCTGCCGCGCATTGAACTCGACCGTATCCAATCAAAATACACCATTGCATTTAGTGTGTTTCAGGAATTGGCCAAACAATTGGAGCAAGCCAAAATACAGGTCAAAAAAGATACACCGGTATTTACGATTATTGAGCCAGTGACCGTTCCAAGTGAGAAATCCAAGCCCAATAAACCGATGATCCTTTTTATCTGGCTCTTTTTTGGGGGAGTCATTGGAACTGGAATTGTTTTTGGGAAAGGCTTCATCGAACCACTCAAGAAAAAATGGATGGAAAAAGTCTGATCAAAGCGTTCGTGTAATTCGTCTAAATTCGTGAAATCTTCCCATTAGTAATTACACATGGTTCTCCTTTCTCCAAATTTGTAGTTGACAACTAAATCTTATCCAAATAATTATGCAAAACAACCACATTCACCAATATTTCGAACAAGTTCAGACAATCGCTGGCCTAATTGATAAACAACAGATTGAATCACTTGCCAATGAGCTAATCAATTTGAGAGAAAGGAATGGCAGGCTATTCCTCCTTGGAGTCGGCGGTAGTGCAGCTAACTGTTCTCATGCTGTGAATGATTTTCGTAAGCTCTGTGGTATTGAAACTTATGCACCCACGGACAATGTATCTGAACTCACAGCAAGGATCAACGATGAAGGATGGGATGGCGCTTTAGCAGGCTGGTTAATTGGGAGTAAACTTAAAGCAAAAGATGCTATATTTATTTTGTCAGTTGGAGGTGGAAATGCTGAAAAAAAAGTAAGTGTAAATCTGATCAAAGCGATTGACTTGGCAAAAGAAAAAAAGGCCAAAATCTTTGGGATTGTAGGACGCGATGGTGGTTATACCAAAATGACCGGAGATGTTGTTGTACTTGTTCCAGTAGTTGATGATAGATTAGTAACTCCTCACAGCGAAGCTTTTCAAGCCGTCATATGGCACTGCCTTGTCTCTCATCCTGCTCTTCAAATCCAGGCCACAAAATGGTAATTCAATGCTTAGTCCTGCTGTATTCTTAGATCGTGACGGCGTACTTTGCAGAACATTTGTTCGCAATGGCAAGTCTTATGCCCCCCGTGAACTAAAGAATTTCATTTTGATGCCTAATTCTCATCATTTAGTTAATCTTCTTCAACAAGCCGGATTTAAAGTCATTGTTGTAACAAATCAACCGGATATTGGAAATGGATTTGTTGCACTTTCCATCGTGGAATCAATGCACAAGAAGCTCTTCGATAAAACAAAAATAGATGACGTATTTCTGTGTCCCCATCGTCAGGATGAAGGATGCAATTGTCGGAAACCTAATCCGGGCATGTTACTTGCTGCAGCCGAAAAACACAAAATTGATCTCGGTAAAAGTTACATGGTAGGAGATAGAGCAAGCGATGTTGTGGCGGGACAGAGAGCCGGATGCAAATCGATTTTTATTGATAGACAATACGCTGAAAGTCGCCCATTAAATCCCGAAGCCACTGTCAAATCATTACAAAAAGCTGTTAACTATATACTTACAAATAAATTAATGTTATGATTGAAATTAGCAAACTCAAAGTGAAAATCTTTGCCGACGGTGCCGATAAAAACGGCATGATTGAAATGTATAACAAGCCATTTATCAAGGGGTTAACAACAAACCCAACTTTGATGAAAAAGGCAGGCATCACCAATTATGAGTATTTTGCAAAAGATATTTTACAAATTATAACAGATAAGCCACTCTCCTTCGAGGTCTTTTCTGATGATTTTGATGAAATGAAACGTCAGGCATTGAAGATTTCCACCTGGGGGGATAATGTATATGTAAAAATTCCTATCACAAACACCCAAAGAATATCTGCAAAATATTTAATTAAAGACCTAAGTGACAGTGGCGTTAAACTAAATATTACTGCCATGATGACATTAAATCAGGTGCAGGATGTCGTTTCTAATCTGAATCCTGAGGTTTCCTCTTATGTTTCTGTTTTTGCCGGACGTATCGCCGATACCGGTGTTGATCCTCTGCCTCTTATGAAATCAGTAGTTGAAATAACCAAACAGAAACCAAAGGCAGAAGTCATTTGGGCAAGTCCTCGGGAGCTTTTGAACATTTTCCATGCAGACCAGATAGGATGCCAAATTATTACTGTCACCAACGACATCCTTAAGAAATTAGCCTTGGTTGGTTATGATTTGGATGAGTATTCGCTTGATACGGTCAAGATGTTTTATAATGACGCCAAAACAGCAAGTTTCACTATCGACCTAAAATAACTCAATTAAGAAAAATAATTAAAAAAAACTCTATGCTTTTTAAATCAATATTTATCACTGGAGGTGCAGGCTTTTGCGGCAGCTTATTGGTACCTCAACTTTTATCACATGGTTATAAAGTAACCGTTTATGACATTCAATATTTTGGGAAAGATTTTTTGCCAACAGATAATCCAAATCTTACAATAATTCAAGGTGATATACGCGATACAGCAAAAATTTTAGCATCCTGTGCTGGGCATGACGCTTTTGTGAGCCTGGCTTGTATCTCAAATGATGCAAGTTTTGAACTGGACGAAAAGCTATCAACAAGCGTCAATCTTGATGCATTTGAGCCGATGGTTGTAGCAGCTAAGCAAGCGGGGATCAAAAGATTTATATATGCATCATCCAGTTCAGTATATGGAGTTTCCGACAAGCCCAATGTAACAGAAGATCATCCTTTGGTGCCCCTGACTCTTTACAATAAGTACAAGGGAATGTGTGAACCTCTATTAAAGAAACATACGGACGATAATTTTATTGGAGTAATTTTTAGGCCGGCTACGGTATGTGGTTTTGCACCTCGCCAGCGCCTTGACTTGTCAGTAAATATTCTTACAAATCATGCTGTAAACAAAAACAAAATCACCGTTTTTGGAGGTGATCAATTAAGGCCCAATCTTCATGTACAAGATTATTGCGACACAGTTGAGATGTTGTTAAATGCGCCTTCTGAAAAGATACAAAACGAGACATTCAATGTTGGATACCAAAACATGTCCATCATGGACATTGCACATTTGGTAAAGAAGGTGGTTCAAGAGGAATTCCCGGATCGTAATGAAATTGAAATTGTTACTACACCTAGTGATGATAATCGCTCTTATCATATAAATTCTGATAAGATTAAACGAATTCTTGGATTCCAGCCCAATCACTCCATTGAAGAGGCAATCCGGGATCTTTGCCATGCTTTCAAGGAAGGAAAACTCCCGAACAGTTTTGAAGATGATTTTTATTTTAATGTGCGCCGTTTAAAAAGACTTCAAGCAAAATGAGTACGAAAAAAATTGCGGTAGTCACTGGTGGTGCCGGTTTTATTGGCAGCCACATGGTTGATCTGTTACTTGAAAATGATATTGAAGTTCGGGTAATTGATAACCTTTCAGGTGGTCATGAACGAAATTTGGCCCACCATGCAAATGATTCGCGATTGAACTTTGAACAAGCTGATATCTGCAATCTGGAATCAGGCAGCACACTTTTTAAAGGCGCAAATTTTGTCTTTCACTTTGCAGGGATAGGTGATATTGTCCCTTCAATAGAACAACCAATTGCCTATATGCAAACAAATATCCAAGGCACAGTGCGGGTATTGGAAGCTTCCCGCTTTGCGAGGATAAACAAGTTTGTTTATGCAGCTTCTTCTTCATGTTACGGACTTGCAAATACACCAACAAGGGAAGACCATCCTATTCAGCCTCTCTACCCTTATGCACTAAGCAAATACCAGGGAGAACAGGCCGTCTTTCATTGGCACAATGTATATGGATTACCTGTCAATTCGATCAGAATATTTAATGCTTATGGAACTCGTGTGCGCACCACTGGCGCATATGGTGCAGTTTTCGGAGTATTTTTTAAACAAAAACTTGCCGGGAAACCTTATACCGTTGTAGGTGACGGTAATCAAACAAGGGATTTCATTTATGTAACCGATATTGCCAAAGCATTTCTGGCAACAGCACAAACACAAAGAGTGGGTCAGATTTACAATGTTGGTGCCGATGCACCCCAATCTGTTAACCGACTAGTTGAATTGCTTGGGGGTGAAGTTGTCTATGTTCCTAAGCGTCCGGGTGAACCTGATTGCACCTGGGCAGATATAAGTAAAATTACATCTGAACTAGGATGGAAACCCACGGTTCCTTTTGAATTAGGAGTTTCAAAAATGGTGGCCGAAATCGAAAACTGGAAAGATGCCCCTCTTTGGAATCCTGAATCAATAGGGAAAGCAACAGAAACATGGTTTCAATATATGGGAAATAAATAATTTATACAAAATGACAGTCGAATTTTTTGAAAAATACCGCTACAAACTAAAAACACCTTTAGAATTAATAGCTTTAATTGGCCCCTTCCCCAGACAAAAAAAGGTTATACTTTGTCATGGTGTTTTTGATGTCGTTCATCCAGGTCATGTTAGACATCTGGCTTATGCAAAAACAAAAGCTGATATTTTGATAGCCTCTATCACTGCTGATCGTCATATTAAAAAGGGGATCTATCGCCCTCATATTCCTGAAGGACTAAGGGCATTGAATCTTGCTGCTTTCGAGATGGTCGATTATGTGATGATTGATGACCAGGAAACACCTCTCATGAATCTAAAAGAACTCAAACCGGATTATTTTGCCAAAGGCTTCGAATACACTTCAACAGGATTACCTCCGGCAACACAAGAAGAGGCAGACGTAGTTGAAGGTTACGGTGGTCAAATGATATTTACTCCAGGAGATGTCGTTTACTCATCCTCGAAATTTTTAAATCTCTCCCTTCCACAAGTCCAGCTTGAGAAACTTTTACTATTGATGCAGATTAATAAGATTAGTTTCGACAGCTTACGTGATACTGTATCAAAATTATCGAATTACCATGTACACGTAGTTGGAGATACAATTGTTGATTCTTATACACGGACAACTTTCATAGGTGGCCAAACTAAGACACCAACCTTTAGTGTCCTCTATCAGGGACAAGATGATTACATTGGTGGTGCAGGTATAGTAGCCCAGCATCTGCGAGCAGCCGGAGCACAGGTTACTTTTTCAACGGTTTTAGGGAATGATAGGTTGAAAGACTTTGTCATTGAAGGATTGAAAGAGTCAGGAGTTGAAATCATTCCTATCATAGACCCAAACCGTCCTACAACTCAAAAGAATGCCATAATCTCTGGAGGCTATAGGCTTCTTAAAATTGACACTTTGGATAACAGTCCAATATCAGAAGAGATACTTCAGAAATTAACCTCGTCAGTTCAAAACTCTCTAGCTGATGCCATAGTTTTTAGCGATTTTCGTCATGGAATTTTCAATCGAATAAGCATTTCTGCTCTAACCCAGGCTATACCTGCAGGAGCTTTTAAAGTCGCAGATAGCCAGGTTGCTAGTCGATGGGGCAATATTACTGAGTTCAAGGAATTTGATTTAATTACACCAAATGAACGTGAAGCCCGTTTTGCTTTGGCCAATCAAGATTCCGGAGTTGGCAGACTAGCAACTTTCTTACTGGATGCCTGTAATTATCAAAATCTGATACTAAAATTAGGGGATCGTGGAATCTTCTGTGTCGCTGCCCAAAATGGAAATCTGGAAACACCTTCCTTTTCTATCGACTCCTTTGCAAGTAATGTTGTTGATGCTGTTGGCGCGGGCGATGCACTACTCGCTTATTCAACATTGACGATGATGGCAACAAATTCATTGGTGATGGCTGGAATTCTAGGATCCATGGCGGCTGCCTGCGAATGCGAATTTGATGGGAACATCCCGATCAAACCTGAAAACCTATTGGCAAAAATTGATGTTGTAGAAAAAATGGTTAGTTACAAAACCAGTGAGGTAAAATGAGAGTAATTGTTGCAGGCCTGGGTGTTCAAGGTTACAAACGTCGTAAATTCGCTGGTAAAGATTTTGTTGCCAGTGTAGATCCGGTCAATCCTGAGGCGGAATACCGTCATATAGCTGATGTGCCGATTAACAGTTATGATGCTGTTCTTGCATGCATTCCGGATGAACCTAAAATTGAATTGTTGCGTTACGCCTTGGAAAATGACAAACATGTTCTAGTTGAGAAACCTCTCTGGGCTGTAAATGACAAGGATATTACAGAAATAGAACAATTGGCAAGATCAAAAAAAAAGCTTTGCTATACAGCTTACAACCATCGCTTTGAACCGCATTTTATTCAGATGCGTGAACTGATAGCATCAGGAAAACTTGGCAAAATCTATTCGTGCCGCATGTTTTATGGCAATGGTACGGCAAGATTGGTGCGCGACAGCAATTGGCGTGATCAGGGGGATGGCGTTCTGCCAGATCTTGGATCGCATTTGCTTGACACTTGCCGTTTTTGGTTTGGGAATGATTTAGGTAAATTTAAATTGACTGCTGCTCATCGGTTTGAAAACCTTGCCTCAGATCATATTATTATTAGCTCGGAAAAGAATCTGCCCCGTATTGAATTGGAAATGACGTTATGTATGTGGAAAAATCACTTTACATGCGATATCTTGGCAGAAAATGGTACTGCTCATATTGAGTCTTTGTGCAAATGGGGCCCCACTACTTTTTCACACCGGGTACGCGTATTGCCCTCCGGCAGGCCACCAGAAATAAAAATTACGTTGGTTCAAGATGATCCGACATGGGAAGCTGAATACAATCATTTCAAACAACTTGTTGAATCAGGTATTGTTACCGATCTCTCAAATGATCTATGGCTACAAACCAATCTTCGGCAACTAGGTTTATCACTAAAATAGAACTAAATGTTTCCTATATCAAAAAACAATACTAGTCCTGAAAATTCCGATTTTACAAAGCCTATTGTTGGCTTTGCAGGACTTACACATCTGGGACTTAACTCAGCTGTTGCGGGTGCTGCGTACGGATTTAACATAATAGGATATCATAACGATTTAGAATTAATCAATCAGTTAAATAGTTCTATCCCTCATGTGTTGGAACCCGGATTAACTGAACTTTTAACTGAAAATCAAAGTAAAATCACTTTTAGCGCAGATCCAAAAATTCTTAACCAATGTGATATCGTTTATATTGCTGTTGATGTACCAACCAATGATCATGGGGTAAGCGATTTAACGCCTATTCATTCAATGATTGATATGGCTACTGCGATTATGCACAAAGAAACGCTATTGGTAATCCTCTGCCAGGTTCCACCTGGTTTTTCGCGGCAGATTAAGTGGCCTGAAAATCAGCTCTTCTACCAAGTTGAAACGCTCATCTTTGGTCGGGCAGTTGAACGTGCCATGTACCCTGAGAGATATATAATTGGATGCGCGAACCCTGCTCTTCCAATAGATAAACGATTTCTCAATTATTTACAGGCATTCAGTTGTCCAATTCTTCCAATGCGTTACGAAAGTGCTGAACTGGCAAAAATATCTATCAATATGTGCCTGGTAGCATCAGTTACAACGGCAAATACTTTAGCTGAAATCTGTGAAAATATTGGAGCAGATTGGTCAGAAATCGTTCCTGCACTTCGTCTGGATAAACGAATTGGTCAATATTCCTATTTAACTCCTGGACTGGGCATCTCAGGGGGCAATTTGGAAAGAGACCTTGAGACAGTACTGCGCTATGCTGAAAAACACAATACAGACGGAGGAGTAGTTCAATCCTGGGTGAAAAATTCTTACCACAGAAAAGATTGGCCTTGGAAAACATTTCAGCAACTTGGACTTGACAAAAAAAAGAATATAACAATCTCGGTCTTAGGACTTACGTACAAGGAGAATACACACTCACTTAAAAACTCCCCCTCTTTGGAGTTTTTAAAACATTTGTCTGATCGTAAGGTTCTGGCTTACGATCCTGCGGCTCCTCCCGAAGCTGCCGGACAATATGTTGTGAGAAAAATCAGTGCTATTGATGCGATAAAAGGAGCTGATGTTTTAGCTATACTTACCCCATGGCCAGAGTTTCGGTCTATTTCTACCGAAATTATTGAAAAGACCATGACAGGCAAAATAATAATTGATCCATACAAGATGCTGGACGGGGACTACTTAAATGCAAAAGGGTTCATATATGCAACATTAGGTGCCTCAGTAAAAAAATAACCATAAAAATGATAACTCATTTTCACAATAAACCTGTTTCACCTGCTCGTATCGTCATTCTTGGCGCAGGGGGTTTTGTATCTTCGGCTATTCAGCATAAACTTGAGGCTTTAAATACAAATGTACTGCCACTAACCCAAGATATGTTGGATCTGACACATCAGGGTGCAGGAACAAAACTTGCAAATCTTTTACATGCGGATGATGCACTCTTGTTTGTTGCTGCCAAAGCTCCGGTTAAAACAGAATCGATGCTGATAGAAAATCTTCACATGTGTGAATCAGTTTGTGAAGCTTTAAGACTGTCTCCTGTTCACCATGTTGTCTATATTAGTTCAGATGCAGTTTATGCTGATAGCAATTTACCTCTCACCGAAAGTTCTTGTGCTCAACCTGGCACTCTACATGGCATTATGCATCTTGCAAGAGAAGTTATGCTTTCTAATGCTTATTCGGGTCCACTTTGTTTCATTAGACCAACATTGATATATGGAAGTGAGGATCCCCACAACGGATACGGCCCCAATCGTTTCCTAAGACTAGTTGCTAAAGGTGAAGACATTATACTTTTTGGAGAGGGTGAAGAACTCCGCGATCACGTGTACGTGGATGATGTTGCAGAATTAGTAAGCCGGGTACTATTACATTGTAGTAACGGCATTCTCAATGTTGCAACCGGAGAAGTGATATCATTCAGGGATATTGCAGAACTATCAGTGCGGTTATCAGGCAAAAATTCTCAAATAAAGCAAACAATACGCGTAGGGCCAATGCCACACAACGGTTATCGTGCATTCAATATTTCTTCTTCTTATTCTGCATTCCCAGATTTTAAATTCTTACCCTTGTCAAAAGGGTTAGTGCTTTGTTATAATGACTCAGTTAAATAACTAAAATAAAATTAAGCCATGACTACTTTCGACAAAAGTGATCCCACATTATTTTCCGTTCATCATATTGGAGGACGAACTGGTAGTATTGCCTTCCCTGACTTACCAAATTTTTCAGAGGACATTACATACGCAATTTATGACGCTGATGATACCTGTGTAGAGCAAATAGAAGATGTATGGAAACGAAAAAATGTAACTGTTTTACCATATTGCTTAGCTGACAAATGCGGGCAGGCAAATTTTTTTATAAATTACTGCCCTTATACAAGCTCCTTATATCCGATGGACACAAGATATGGGAATTTTTATCACAAAATTCTTAAATATGATTATGTTTTCGAGTTTGCTCTAAAAACTGAGAAAATCATTAATTTAAACACGATTACTCTTGATTCTCTGGTCGAAAATGGCATTGTGACTGCGCCTGATTTCTTGTCGATTGATACTCAAGGTGCTGAATTACCAATTCTTTTAGGGGCAAAGCAATGTTTAAGTAAGAATACAGTTGCCGTGCTAGTTGAAATAAACTTTGTTACACTTTATGAGGGCGCACCTTTATTTGGAGAGCTTGACGAGTTTCTCAGGAAGAATAACTTTATATTGGCGGATATTACCCCATTTAATATAGGCTATAGAAGGATCCCCGAATTATTTAGAGGCAAAGCAATCCCTTTACAGGGGGAGGCCTTATATCTTCTTCGTCCAGATGCTATTAATGGAACAGATACAAACGAAATATGCAGGAAGTTAGATAAATTAGCTTTTGCAGCATGTGCTTTTGGTTATACAGAACTTGCTTTCGAAGCTCTTGAACGTTCAGCAAACATAGGGCATAATGCTCCAAAGTCGCGTTCTTATCAAGTTTTTCTGGGAAAACTATATAAGGAAATGGGAAAGAAAACTCTATTACCTCCACTTTGGCATGAGAAATATTCATTTGAGGAAAGCAACAATAGATTTGCCGCGCATAAGGAAAAATCATTGAAAAAAAGAATTCTAAATAGACTTAAAAACGACCCAATCAATATTACAAAAAAAATATTTGATTATCTATTTCTCAGAGCTGCATCAAACATGAATAAATTCTTCGCAGTTTTACCAATCCAGATTTTAATAAGACCAATGCACACTTCATTTGAGACATTTTTGATAAGAAATGGCTTCCATTTAGCAGCTTATGAAATTCGTGAGAGAAGACATAAAGGACGTTGAAATTCAACATAATGGAATAGTCTGTGCTGTAGTTCTTATAAACTCAAATCATGAAGTTCTTTTGCAACTACGTGATGTGAAGCCAGGTTTAAGTGCATCAGGTCTTTGGGTTTTCCCTGGTGGACATTTAGAGAACAGAGAAGACATTTTGACATGCGCCAAGCGTGAGTTCTTTGAAGAAACTAATTACCAATGTAAGGATTTGCATTGGCTTATGCAGATTAATGATTCATTTATAAATCAAACTCCAAAGATGCTACACATCTTTTGGGATTTGTATGACGGTCATAGCAGCTATGTATGCCAGGAAGGACAGGCCTTGGAATTTATTTCACGAAATGAAGCTTCGGATATTGCAATGCCCGAATATCTTGTTTCAATATGGGATTTGGTGATTTTAGCATCAAAAAAATAAAACTATAAATCTTGTTAATAGATTGAGCCATTATTTAAAGAATCATTGAGATGAGAGTACCCTACACCGCCTTTAAAATAAAAAATGCTCCAATACGCCAAAAATTGATCCAGGCATTTGAGCAAGTAATTGATAGTGGCCATTATATTCAGGGTCCAAATTGTGCTGCGTTCGAACAAGAGTTTGCATTATTTTGCGGCTCTCCTTTTGCCTCAGGCACTTCTAACGGCACTGATTCTTTGCATTTAATCCTACGTGCGATGGGAATTGGACTTGGGGATGAAGTTATTACTGCGCCAAATTCGTTCATTGCATCTGCTTCAACAATTGCTTTGGTTGGAGCTACGCCGGTTTTCGTTGATGTTACCGAAGATCTTAATATTGATCCGTACAAAATCGAGCAGGCTATTACTTCCCGAACCAAAGCCATTATTCCGATTCATCTGACAGGACGTCCAGCTAAAATGCTTGAAATTAATAATATAGCAAATAAATATAACCTGTTTGTACTTGAAGATGCTGCCCAATCTGTTGGTGCAAAACTAAAAGGCAAACGTGTTGGGAGTTGGGGAGATGCAGCAAGTTTTAGCCTGCATCCGTTAAAGAATCTTCATGCTTTTGGAGATGCAGGTATCATTACGACAAAAAATGCCAACCTGATCGAACGTTTCAATATCAGTAAAAATCATGGACTAAAGAATCGGGATCAATGTGATTTTTGGAGTTTTAATTGTCGGCTTGACGAATTGCAGGCTGCTTTACTCCGGATCCAATTACAGGAATTGGAGCATTGGACTGAAGAACGCCGCGAACTGGCTTTTCGATACAATGAATTATTGAAGCCATATGTAAAAGTGCCAGAAGAAGGACTTGATGAATATCATGTCTTTCAAACCTATGTCGTTTTAGCGGAGAATCGGGATGAATTACAAAAATTTCTGCGCGACAATGGTGTGGAAGCGTTGGTGCATTATCCAACACCCATTCATATGCAACCAGCAGCTGCTGGACTGAACTATAAACCCAATGACTTTCCTGTTACACAGCAGCTCAGCAAACGTATTATGAGTTTACCTCTTTACCCGGGGCTTACACACGAACAGCAGGACTTGGTCGCTGAACTTATTAGTACCTTTTATAAAAAATAAGAACAAATAATATGATTGTACCCTACAACTACCTTCCAATGCAATTTTCAAACCATGATGCAATTCTTGCGGATTGGGAAAAATTAATTCAATCTACTGAATTTACATTAGGTTCATATGTTGAGAATTTTGAAAAATTATTTGCAGAATTTATTGGAAGTAAACACGTCATTGGGACAAATACTGGTACTGACGCCCTAATTCTTGCTCTGAAAGCGATTGGAGTTGGTCCGGGAGATGAAGTAATTTCTGTTCCTGTCACTTTTTATGCTACGATTGGAGCTATCGTAGCTGCTGGTGCAAAACCTGTTTTTGTAGATATTGATGATCGATATCAAATGGATGTGAACCAAATCCGGGGAGCGATAACATCCAAGACTAAAGCAATTCTTCCGGTTCATTGGGGTGGAGCAGCACCTGATATGCCAGCAATAATGGGTATTGCGAATGAACATGGATTAAAAGTTGTTGAGGATGCATGTATGGCTCCTGGTGGCAGGATTTTTGAAAAGAATTCCGGAACTTTTGGTCATGCAAATGCCTGGAGTATGCACCCGTTAAAACCACTCAATGTAATGGGAGATGGTGGTATGGTTAGCACGGATGATGATGAATTAGCAAATTGGATGCGAATTTATCGAAATCATGGAATGGTCGACCGGGATCACAACCGTATCTGGGGAGTCAATATGAGGTTGCAACCGCTGCAAGCAATAGTGGCCAGTCACATTCTTAAAACTGTGCATGTAACAGTTGAAGAACGTAACAAAAACGCAGAAATACTGGATGAGGGCCTTAAAGCATTGGCCCCTTTTGTCAATGTACCGCCCAGACCAATAGGCTACTGGGAAACGTATAGTCTTTATATGGCGAAATTCCATAAACGCGACGAATTGATGAAATACTTAAATGAGCTTAAAATTGAAGCGAAAATACATTATCCCGTTCCATTACACCTACAGGAAGCCGCCAGGGACCTTGGCTATAAAGAAGGAGACTTCCTAAATTCAGAAATTTATTGTAAAGAAATAATGACGCTTCCGGCCCATCAGTATATTAGCAGAGACCAATTGGAATATATGCTATCATCGATTGCAAATTTCTATAGCACTTTATAAAGTTGTATAAATTACATTAAAGAAGAATATAATGGAACTCAAAATATCAGATAGACAAAGCTATCGCGAATATGTAAATGAATTAAAGAATGGGGATTTGAAATTGTTCTATTACGATATGCTTCGAATCAGGTTGGTTGAAGAGAAAATTGCTGAAATCTATCCTGAGCAGGAAATGAGATGCCCGGTTCACCTAAGTGTCGGACAGGAAGCTCCTGCAGTTGGAGTATGCAAAGCATTGGGAAAAGATGATTTTGCATTAAGTACACATCGATCACATGCTCACTATTTAGCAAAAGGCGGTAACCTTAAAGCTATGCTAAGTGAACTTTATGGCAGAGAAACCGGATGTTGTGGAGGCAAAGGTGGATCTATGCATCTAAACGATCCTTCTATTGGATTCTATGCTGTCCCTATAGTAGGTAGCACAATCCCAATCGGTGTTGGCATAGCTCTTGGATTCAAAATACAAAATAAATCAGAAGTAAGTGTTGCTTTTTTTGGTGATGCTGCGACAGAAGAAGGTGTCCTTTCAGAAAGTCTGAATTATGCAGCACTGTGCAAATTGCCTGTGATTTTCATTTGTGAAAATAACCTTTACTCTGTATACTCTCCTCTTTCAGTTAGGCAGCCGGCTGAAAGGAATTTAATTGATATAGCTAAGGCTCATGGCGTTGAAGCTTTTAAATGTGATGGAAATGATGTAGTGGCTGTTTATAATGCCACAACAAAGGCTGTAGAAAAAGCACGTATTGGTGGTGGACCAACATTGTTGGAACTTTCAACTTATCGTTATTATGAGCACTGTGGAACCAATTTTGACAATCAACTAGGATATAGATCAGAAGAAGAATTCAATTTGTGGAAAGCGAAAGATCCACTCAAAATGCTTGCCTTAAAATTAGTTGAAGATGATAATTTTAAACTTGAAATTGAGCAAATGACCAAAGTAATAAACTTGGAAATTACGGATGCATTTGCATTTGCAAAGTCAGCTCCTTACCCTGATGAAGCATCGCTTTTCACTCATCTTTACGCAAAGTAAATAGTCAAAAAGGAAAAATATAATGGAGAGAATAATAACATATGCGAAAGCATTATCTGAAGCCATCGATATGTGTATGGCAAAAGACGATAAAGTTTATATAATGGGTTTAGGCGTTCCTGATCCCTCCGGTTTTTTTGGAACAACAATTGGGCTACAAGAAAAGTATGGCAAAATGAGAGCAATGGATATGCCTACTTCTGAAAACGGAATGACGGGTGTGGCAATCGGTTCTGCTCTAACCGGAATGCGTCCTATTATGGCTCATCACCGAATGGAGTTCGCGCTTTTGGCAACAGAACAGATAATAAACCAAGCGGCAAATTGGCATTATATGTTTGGGGGCAAATCTTCAATGCCTTTAGTAATCCGGATGTTCATCGGCCGTGGCTGGGGCCAGGGACCTCAGCACTCACAAAGCCTTCAGGCAATGTTTGCTCACATCCCAGGGCTAAAAGTCATTATGCCTGCAACTCCATACGATGCTAAAGGACTCATGGTATCTGCTATAGAAGACAACAATCCGGTTATATTTTTAGAGCACAGGTGGTTGCATACCATTACAGGTAAGGTCCCGGAAGCTATTTATAGAATTCCGATCGGAAAGGCCAATATTGCTAGATCAGGCTCCGATGTAACAATTGTGGCATTTTCTTATATGGTTATTGAAGCCTTGTTTGCAGCCAATATTTTAATGAAACTTGGTATTGATGCTGAGGTCATTGATATGCGCTCAATTAGACCATTGGATGCTGATGCCGTGCTCGAATCTGTGAAGAAAACAGGACATTTGGTTGTTGCTGATCAGGCATGGAAAACTGGGGGTATTGCCGGGGAAATTATTGCCATAGCTTGCGAGGAAGCCTTTGGATTTCTTAAAGCTAAACCTGTTCGTCTTACACTTCCAGACTTCCCATCGCCCAGTACACCTGGATTAACCAGATATTATCATCCAAGAGCTATCAATATTATAAATTCAGTATTAAAAATGCTTGGTAAAAATGAGAAAACTGAGGAGGAACTTGACATTGTTCAAAAAAGTCCACTTGATATTCCTAACAAAGAATTTAAAGGACCCTTTTAATTATAAACGGCAATAAAATGGCGTATATAGATTTTATTGAGAAAGTTCATAAAAAGACCACACGTGATTATTTGGGTGAACGTGTTATTGGAGTCAATAAAGCGGAATGTGCCAAAATCGCCAAAAAATTTGATGTAAATTATTGGGATGGTGATCGCAAATACGGGTATGGAGGATTCAGTTATGATGGTCGATGGCGACCTGTTGCTGATCAAATAGTTAAACATTATAATATAAAATCTGGCCAAAAAATTTTAGATGTGGGATGTGGAAAAGCATATTTATTGTTTGAATTCAGTAAGTCCATTCCCGGGATTGAAGTTTTCGGTCTGGACATTTCAAAATATGCTTTGGACAACGCAAAAGAGGAAATGATGCCGTTTCTGAGATTGGGAAATGCAATTGAGTTACCATATGAAGACAATTTTTTTGACCTTGTTCTTTCGATAAATACCCTGCATAATTTAGACCTTCCCGATTTGGAAAAATCTTTAAAAGAAATTGAGCGGGTCTGTAAGGGCAACAAATACCTTGTTGTAGATTCATACAGAACGGAGGAAGAAAAAGTGAATTTAATGTATTGGCAACTTACATGTGAATGTTTCTATACCCCAAAAGAGTGGGAGTGGATTTTTAATAAATGTGGGTATATGGGAGACTTTAGCTGCATTTTTTATGAATGATGTGCTAATTGTTGGAGGGGACTCAACGATAGGTAGTCGTTTGGTGGCATTATATGAAGCTGATGGAAATTCGGTATTAAGTACCACATGCTTTCAAAGCAGCGTAAATGAAAGATGTCTGTTTCTCGACTTGTCTGACGATATAAAACACTGGCCTATTCTTCCTCACTCAATTAAAACAGTAATTATTTGTGCAGCAATAACATCTCAGGAACAATGTGCCAATGATCCTGAATTCAGTCGGCTTGTAAATGTAAATGGTTCAGTTGCGCTTGCCACTCTGATGGTTAAAGCCGGAGCATTTGTAATTTTTCTATCCAGCAATGCTGTTTTTAACGGGAACAAGGCATTTGCAAAATCATTCGATCCAGTAGATCCACAAAACGAATATGGTCGTCAGAAAGCCGAAGCAGAAGATCAATTAATAAAATTTGGGTCTCAAGTAGCGATTGTTCGTTTTAGTAAAGTCATCACTCCGGAAATGCCTTTGTTAAAAGGCTGGATTAAAGAGTTGAAGGCGGGAAATGTAATTCATCCTTTTCCCGATATGTTTATATCACCCGTTCCAATTTCATTGGCGGTATCAGTTTTACGAAAAATTGCCGAAAGACAAATCCCGGGAATTTTTCAACTCTCTTCAAGCCAGGATATAACATATTCTGATCTCGCCACACATTTAGCGCTTAAGTTAAATATCAATGAACAATTGATCCAGCCAATTTCTTGCAAGGAGGTCGGAATCAACTACTCAGCTAAAAACACCACCCTAGATTGCAGTCGATTAACGGAACTGAATATATTACTTCCTGATGTCTGGACAGGATTGGATGAAATTCTAGATCTTAACGGACAATAAATCAAATTGATCTTTATTCCCTTTTCATACTCGATATTCGCCTATAAAACCTGGAATATATTTATGATCGCTTTAACTACTAATGCTTGTACCCTGAATTAGTATAATCGAAACTTATGAATATTCCAACTTTTTTTAAGCAACAGATAACACAAATACATAAGGGGGGAAAAATAGTACTATTCAGAAAAATGAAATATGCCTTACATATTCTCCTAATGTTGCCTTTATACATAATTGCAATCCCGGTTGTGTTCGTGATGCGTATGGTCAGACCTTGGCTGCTTGTAAGACTGGGAGGGTTGAACAGTTGTCGCATTGGCCACTTTGCTGCCAATACCGAGTTATACCTCTGCGAACGTGATGCAGGCATCAACAAGCCCATTCAATACCATTTTAATCTTTTTTATTTAGCTCATAAACCTATCTGCAATCATCAATTGACCACCATGTGGAAACGGTCTCTCCGCATATGGCCTACTTGGATTTTGGCTCCTATAGATTTTATTAATAAGATGATTCCTGGTGGTACAATTCATGAGGTTGGGAGAAATACACAGAATGATCGTGATGTGCACAATCTACTAGATCGATTCCCTGCACATCTCTTATTTACAAATGAAGAAGAGGCTCGTGGTGAAGATGGACTTCGAAATATGGGTATTTCTACTGATGCTCAATTTGTCTGTTTAATTGTACGCGACAGTGAGTATCTGAATGCACACCTATCTGGTGCTGACTGCAATTATCATAACTTCCGAGACAGTAATATTGAAAAATATATTCTTGCTGTAGAGGAACTTGCGGATCGAGACTACTTCGTGATAAGAATGGGAGTTCATGTCAAAGATGCTCTAAAAAGTAATCATCCTAAGGTAATTGATTATGCTACCAATGGAATGCGTAATGATTTTATGGACATCTATTTGGGTGCTAAGTGCGATTTTTGTATTTCAGTTGGTACCGGTTTCGATGCGATTCCTCTCATATTTCGTCGGCCAGTAGTATATGTAAATATGGTTCCACTGGGATATTTATTTACTTTCAGTAATCAATTTCTTGGTATCACGAAACATCATATTTTGGTTGAGGAAAGGAGAGAATTGACACTTAGGGAAATTTTCTATCGTAAAGTTGGGTTCAGCCTGCAAACTTCGGATTTCACCTCCAAGGGCATAGAACTCAACGAAAACACTTCTGAAGAAATTCGTGATGTCGTTATCGAAATGGCTGAGCGCATCAATGGTTCCTGGCAGCCTCAAGAAGACGATGAAATCCTGCAGAAACGTTTCTGGGAAATATTTCCTATCCATGCGGTAAGAGACACGAATGGGATACAATTACATGGTCAAATCAGAGCTCTTTTTGGAGCAAACTTCCTTCGTAATAACATTATTTGGTTAAAATGAGAACACTTTAATTACTTCAATTTGATCAATTTAGATTCATTAAAAAAAAGGTACCTGTTCAAACTTAGTACAAGTTTTTTAGTCATCCCATTAAACGTGCTCACCACTTCTATCATCACAAGGATGCTTGGGCCAGCATCTTACGGTGATTTCAAATACTTGATATATGTTTTTGCTATTTTGTCCAGTTTAATTGGATTTGGTGGAAATTTTTTTTTGACAGAATTAGCCAAAAATCATCATGATAAAACCGTCATTTCGTTTTACTGGAATTATACATTTATATCGTGGTCTGTCGCATGCATTATTATCATTCTGGCATTTTTATCAGGCTTATCCGGTGTCCTTTTCCCAGGTCAGGAAATATTCTATGTATGGCTTGCGTTCTTTCTGACCTTCTTCACTTTTATTTCGTCATTACTGGATTCGATGACGGACACGTGCGGTTTGACAAGAAAAGCTTCCATATTTAATTTCATTGCAAAGCTATCCGGTATATTTGTGCTTCTCTTATTTTTTTACCTTTTTAAATGGGTAAATCTCTTTTCTCTATTTTCTTACAGCTTTATTGCAACATTTGTGCTTTTAGTTGGATTTATTGCAGTGCTGAAATCAAATGGTATCCCTGTTTTGCATACTAGAATATCCCTTGCCCAATTCAAATTAAAATTTACTTCCTTTTACGAGTATTCCCATCCACTTTTAGTGCTAGCAATAGTTGGACTTCCTTTAAGTCTCGCAGGGAGGTGGATGCTGCAGAAATTTTCCGGCTCTGTACAGCAGGGTTACTTTTCGCTCTCGGATTCTTTTTCAGCATTAATAATTACCTTCTCGAATTCCATTACGCCCTTGTTACTCAGGGAGTTTTCTATTTCATTTTATGATAAGGATATCATTAAAATGAGTTCACTATTTAACAAATCTATATCCATTTTTACTACTATTTCATCCTATTTTTCAGTGTTTATGGCGTTAAATGCTACTGCAGTTACCCTACTAATTGGAGGCAAATCTTTTGACGGCGCTATTCTCCCAACTACAATAATGCTATTCTATCCGATCCCGTATATTGCCAATAGTATTCTTTATGTTCTCATTTATGCAACTAACAAAACTGCATTATTGCGAAATGTACAGTTAATGATTATTATCCTAGGTTTAATATTGACATTCTTTTTTATAGCTCCAAATGAATATTTTGGTTTAAACTTAGGAGCCACAGGCTTTGCAATTGCAATGGTGTCGGTCACCTACCTAAATCATCTTATCTTGTTAAAATTTTGTACTTCTGAACTTAACCTCAAATGGTCAAAAATTACTGGCAATTATATTAAAATTATTGTCGCTTTCCTAATAGTTGGTATTGCCTCTAAGCTACTTTGCAAAGAATTAATAACCAATTTATGGATTTCATTCATTTTGTCCGGGATGCTTTATACGCTTGGTGTAGTTTTCATTTTGAAAAAATTTCCGCACCTGCTTGGTATTTCAGCCACCGAATTGAGCGCACTTTTAAAACCGATCATGCAGAAATTTAGAAATGAATAAGGACTCTTGGCATAAAGGATTTCGAGTAATAGTTATGTGTATAGCCTCCCTACATTCATCTTTACAATTAACGGGAAAGATTAGTTGCATGATTATAGAAGTTGATCCTATAACCGATGAGGTTGTGTTTGTCAGGAATAGTTTATGATTAGATTTCAACTACAGTAATAGACTATCCGCATAAACAATTTAGAATTATAATGAAGAATTCAGAACCCATTAAATTTGTAAATTAATTGACAATTAAACTTAACCACCAGTTTGATAGTGGAATTGTCAGACTAAAAAATATTTCATCAAATATCCATAACATTAGAAATCAATAAATATGAAAAACTCAAAACTTGTTCAATACTACATTATTGGCTCTGGCTCTATAAATGAATTAGAATTACTACTCTCCTTCAAGAGAGAAAATAGTAATTCTTATGTTGTTTTTTTAATTGATCATTTTTTTAAAAGCATTTCTCTTACAAACAAATTACCAATATTAGAAAATGACACGGTAATATTTGTTGATACTACAAATGAACCCCATTCAGAGTATATTGATGGAATAATTGAAACTCTGAAAATAAAAGCGATTCGACCCTCCGTCATAATTGGTATCGGAGGTGGGAGTACCTTAGATATTGCAAAAGCTATTTCTATATTATTAACAAATCCTGGTAGTGCCGAGGATTATCAGGGGTGGGATTTAGTCAAAAATGCACCTATTTATAAAATCGGAATACCCACAATTGCAGGTACTGGAGCGGAGTTTACAAGGACAGCCGTAATGACAAGTAAGACAAAAAAATTAGGAATAAATTCTGATCACAGCGTTTACGATCAGGTCATTCTTGATCCTGACCTATTAACAACTGTTCCCAATGAACAATTTATATATACTGCGATGGATTGCTATGTGCACAATGTTGAATCGCTAAGAGGAAGTCAAAATGACGAAATGACAATTGCTTTTGCCGAAAAGTCCTTGAATATGATGGAAGAAATATTTCTTGGGGAAATGAATTTAGAAAAATTGCAGGTCGCTTCTGCAATGGGAGGTATAGCAATTGCAAATTCAAATGTTGGGATATGCCACCCATTATCTTATGGATTAAGTTTAGTCTTGAACCTACATCATGGATTTTCAATATGCATAGCTTTTAATCAATTAGCAGAATATTATCCTGAAGTATCTAAATTTAAAGAAATTTTGGAAAAATATAATGTAAGACTTCCCAAAATAATTACACCCGAAATTTCATTAGAACAAATAAATAGAATCGCCGATGCCACATTAAAGAATGAGAGGCCTTTAGAAAATGCTTTCGGGAAAAACTGGAGATCAATTTTTACGAAAGAAAAAGTTATTGAATTAATCAAAAAAATGTAAAATTATGCCTGGATACGAATTAATTGGGAAAGAAGAGAAAGAACAATTGATTGATATTTTCGAAACTAGTAATGGAGTATTATTCCCACATGGTTTTGATAATTTGCGTAATGGCCGCTATAGAGTAAGAGAATTTGAAAATGAATTTTCTCGGAAATTCAATTGCCAATATACTCAGGCAGTAACATCTGGTACAGTTGCTCAATTGGTTGCTATGCTAGCAATGGGTGTTAAGGCTGGAGATGAAGTTATAACTCAAGCGCATACTTTCGTCGCAACCGTTGAATCAATTCTTGCCATTGGAGCTATTCCTGTAATTGTTAATGTAGATGACACATACAATATGGATCCGTTGGAATTTGAAAATGCTATCACGGCTAATACGAAACTAATTGTACCGGTTCACATGTTGGGAAATCCGGCATCAATGAATGAAATTATGGGAATAGCAAACAAGTATAAAATTCCCGTACTGGAAGATGGATGTGAGGCTTTAGGAGCGACCTATAACGGGAAATATGTTGGGACAATAGGTGATGCAGGTATCTTTAGTCTTGATTTTGCAAAAACAATTACAACCGGTGAAGGCGGCCTGATTGTTACAGGTAATCAGTCAATCTATAAATATGCGAAGGAATATCATGATCACGGCCACGAAAGTAATCCTGCATTTCCGAGAGGAAGAGATACCAGGAGTATAGCAGGGATGAATTATCGAATGACTGAAATGCAAGGTGGAGTAGGTATTGCACAACTAAAGAGACTTGATTTTATTGTAAAAAAAAGTAAGGAACATAAGTCATTCTTAAAACAGAATATTGACAAAAATAAAATTTCGTACAGAAAAATCACTGACGAAATTGGTGATCTGGGTGATACACTTATTTTTAATTTTGAACAGGCCAAATTTGCAGAAAAATTCTTAAATGGATACAAAACTGCAGGATATTCAACAAAGAACATACCAGATGCAATTGACTGGCATTTTGCAGGAACATGGAATCATATGTTCACAAATGTAAAGGCATATAGAGATAATTGGAAAACTCAATGGCATAGAACGGCCAAATTGCTCAATCGCTCTATTGCTATTCCTATCTACGTCAATACAACCCAGCCAGAATTAAATAAACAATTAGACACAATCAATCTATTAATGCAAACAATATAATGGTTGTTGCTATTATTACTGCTAGGGCTAATTCTAAAGGATTACCTGGTAAAAACATGCTCAATTTAGGTGGTTTGCCATTAATCCAACATACTTTTGAAATAGCATCTAAATCAGAAGTTTTCGATAAAATAATTTTGAGCACTGATCTTGAAAGTGCCATAGAATTGAGTCAAAAATATTCGAAAATTGAAGTCCCATTCAAAAGACCTGAGCATTTATGTGGCGACAATGTTTCTCAGGTTGAAGTTGTTAATCATGTTTTAGACTATCTGGCTAAAACTGAATTTGCATTAACTCATTTTGTACTGTTACAACCTACTGCGCCATTCAGAACTATAAATGAGATGAGACAAGGAGTCGATCTTTTGAAATCAGGGAGTGAATCAGTTTTAGGTGTAACAAAGGTTATGCATCATCCAGCTGACTATCTTATCCGTGATGAATCTGGTTTACTTAATTATCTAATGCCAGAATTTATGTCAAAACCACGTCAGTCTTTCCCCCCCGTTTATTTTAACTCTGGAGGATTTTATGGTTGTTCTGTTAAATTTTTCAAAGAAAAACAGATATTTTACGACAAATATTCGGCTTTGCTTATTATGAATGAAAAATCTGTTATCGATATAGATACTGAATTTGATTTAAAATTAGCTAACTGCATAATTGATTTATAAATTTAATGTATTCATATTTAATAATTTGATATGGAAATCTTAGTAGATAAAGTAAAAATTGGATCCAATCATCCTGTGTTTATCATTGCAGAAGCAGGTGATAACCATATGGGGAATATGGACGATGCTAGAGAAATGTGTGTCCAAGCTAAATTAGCTGGCGCGAGTGCCATAAAATTTCAACATCACTTGCCTTATGAAGAGATGCTTCAAGATGTTCCTAAAAGTGATAATTTTGAAACACCTTTATATGATTTTCTCGTTAAGAATGCATTAAGTCTTGAAAATCACATGGAACTGATGGTATTCTGCAATGAAATTGGAATTAAGTACATGTGCACACCATTTAGTTATAAGGCGGCAGTTGAACTAAAATCAATTGGGCTAGATATTTTTAAAATTGGGTCAGGAGAAATGACAGATGTGCCTTCCTTACTAAAGATAGCCGATCTTGGAAATCCGATGATTGTTTCTACGGGGATGTGTAGTTATGAGGAAATTTATCGTACCTATAAAGCATTAACCGATTATGGAGTTAAATTAGCAATGACAAATTGCGTTTCTGAGTACCCACCCAAATATGAGGATGTTAATTTTGGAGTTATTTCCGAAATGAAAACTCGCTTTCCTAAAGCAATCATTGGTCATTCAGATCATACACCAGACATATATACATGTTTGGCAGCAACAGTACTTCGGCCAGCTATAATAGAGAAACATGTAATATTAGATAAGCGCACACCGGGTCCAGATCAAAGTGTATCTATTGATTTTCAAGAACTTCATTTACTGTGTGATGGTATTCGTAAAATAGAAGCTGCCATGGGTAATGAAAAAAAGATTCACCAGAGGGAAGTACAGATTAGGGAGTGGGCTTTCAGGAGTATTGTTAGTGTAGAAGAAATTAAAAAAGGTGAGATAATCTCCGAAAAAATGATCTGGACAAAACGACCTGGAACTGGCATTCCATCGCATAGAATGGATGAGGTACTCGGGAAAAAGGCAAAAAAAGACATTGGAAAAAATATATTATTAACTTGGAGTGATTTTGAATAAATTATGCATGGAAAAAAAAGAAAGTTACTCTTTCTAACCGGATCAAGGGGTGAATGGGGCTACATAAGACCCTTATTAAGGCTTATTGAATCCAGTGAGGAGTTTACATACTGTTTATGTGTCACAAATATGCACCTACTCCCATCCTTTGGAGAATCTATTAAAGAAATTGAGAACGATGGATTTAAGGTAGATTACAAAATTAATATGTCAATTGATGGTTATAACCATTTTACTCAAATTAAATCGTTAGGGATCTTCCTCTCATCATTTGCAGATATTTTGGCAAGCGACAAACCTGACTGGATTGTACTGGCTGGAGACAGAGGGGAACAATTAATGGGGGCCATTGCCGGAGGATATGCATATATTCCTGTCATGCATATTCAGGCAGGTGAACGGTCTGGCAACATCGATGGAATGGCTCGTCATGCCATCGGGAAATTTGCTCATATTCATATCGCATCGAATGAAGATGCAAGAAAACGCTTGCTAAAATTAGGAGAGGAAGAATTCCGTGTATTTAATGTAGGTGCACCTCAACTGGATGAGTTAGTGTCCGGCTATTATACCTCAAAAGAAGAGATCAAAGAACGGTTTAATTTTGATTTGAACCGAGATTTCATGATGATTGTTCAACATCCTGTAACAGAAGAATTCGACATCGCCGACAAGCAGATCGAAGAAACAATGAAAGCAGTGAATAAAATATCACTACCTAAGATTGTCATACTTCCAAACAATGATGCAGGTTCGGTAAAAGTGAGAGAAGGTATCGAGAAATTCTTAACCGGAGAACATTATATGTTTTCAAATATTAAACGGCAAGACTACTTAGGTTTCTTAAAATATGCTAAGGTATTAGTTGGAAATTCTAGTTCAGGATTATTAGAAGCACCTACTTTTAAAACTCCCGCAATTAATCTTGGACGCCGACAACTTGGAAGAGAACAGGGAATTAATATAATTAATGCTGATTTTAACGAAAAACATATTTTAAGTTCATTACAAAAAGCGTTGAGTCCAGAATTTAAGAACTTTGTTGATGCCAATTGTGTAAATCCCTATGGTGATGGGAAATCTTCAGAAAGGATTCTAAATATTTTAACAAATACGGAAATTGATAACCAACTCATTGTTAAAGATATTACATACTAAATTATGGAACTTGCTAAATATATTATATTGGATACTCAATTAATTGAGCACGCAATCGAAATGATAGAATTAAATGCCTCTCGTTGTGTTGTCGTAACTAACAACAATAAACGAGTCGTAGGGGTATTAAGTGAAGGCGATATTCTTCGGGCCCTACTAAAAGGGACTAATATTAAATCACCAGTAAAAAACATCATAAATCCAGGTTATAAATATCTAATGCAATTTGATGATAATAAACTAATGCTTTACTTTAAACAAGGTATAACTTTAGTTCCTGTTTTAAATGAAAATAACGAATTATCGGATGTGATAAATATTGTGAAATACATGAGTGAAAAATTTAACTTATAGGTAAAAAATATTAGATATCAAAGCACTATTTAATCCATGAATACATACAAATTGAGAGTTCAAGGATATTGATATAGTTATTTAATGTACATAGTAGTATCCTTGAAATAGATTGAAAATTTAAAAATAGACCAATTTTGAACCGATTCCTAATAACAACTGCACTTGAAGAAACATGGAAATCTGACCGCCCTGTACTTTTTTTAGGTGAATGGTGCAAGCTTTACAACCGCAAAGCTGTTTGGGAAAATCTAGACTCCGAGATGATGCCATATCATTGGAATGATCGCAAGAAGCTTTTTAATGACTATAAATACTTGCAAGAACTATATGAAGAATTGATACTGGAATTGACGGAAAAACTTAACAAAATTCATAATGTCAATCATTCCATTCGCTATTGGCGTATTTTGATAGGCCCCTGGCTTGGATACTTTGTCCAAATGTTGTTTGATCGTTGGTCTATGATAGATTTGGCAATTCAGCGATTTGAAATTAATGGTGTAAATATTCTTCAAACAACACCACAACAGTATATCCCAAATGATATGGACCAATTCCCCCTGTTATTTGCCAATGATATTTGGAACGAATCAATTTACGGACAATTGTTAAAGAGTTTTACAGATATATCAATTGAAGAAGTACCCTATAAAAACCTGAAAAACAGTGATTCATTGGTTACAACATCAAAGTACATTGCCAATGGAATGACTTTTCGAAAACAGCTTCAAAATGGTTTAATAAAAACTTCAGCTTGGATTTCGCAAAAAATTGTCAGCGATAATGAGGCGCTTATTATCTCTTCTTATCTCCCAACTCAGCAGGACTTTTTATTGCAGTTAAAGCTAGGTCAATTCCCAAAGCATTGGCATTCAACGCAAACACCGCAAGAGATTCCGAATCCTTCTCTTCGAAAGTGGACTCTTTCAGATAAGAACAGTACTAAATTTGACGAAATTTCAAGAAAAATGATACCTGCCAATATTCCAACTTCGTATCTTGAGGGATATAAGAAGCTAAGCGAACAATGCAAAAACCTCAAATGGCCTAAGAATCCAAGCTTCTGTTTTACATCCAACTCACATATTGGCAGTGATATTTTCAAAGCATGGGCGGCCACTAAAGTAGAAGAAGGTATGCCCCTTGTAATTGGGCAACACGGAGGTGGATATGGTATATCGAAATTTGTAGTTAATGAAGATCATGAAATTAAAATATCAGATAAATACCTAACCTGGGGATGGGATAAAATTCGGGATCTAAATGTACAACCAACCTTTAATATGAAAAATCCAACGCTTGTTAGGAAGAAAAAGTCGGTGGGCAAAGATTTGCTGCTAGTTACTGTTGTATATCCTCGACAAAGCTATAAATTATCTGCAGAACCTATTTCGTCCCAATGGCTAAGCTATTTTGAAGACCAATGCCGTTTTACCGCTGCATTACCCTCTAAATTACGTTATAGCTTATTAGTTCGTTTATACAGCCAAGATTTGGGTTGGAATCAAAAAGAAAGATGGAATGACCGCTTTCCAAATGTGAGGTTAGATAATGGTGAAACATCAATGTCGTCCCTCCTCAAACACTCCCGACTCTATATTTCCTCTTACAACGCCACAACATTTCTTGAGTCCCTATCCTTGAATATTCCAACAATAATATTCTGGAATCCTGAATATTGGGAACTTCGTGATGAAGCCATTCCCTATTTCAATCGGCTTAAAGAAGTTGGCATCTTCCATGAAACTCCCGAATCTGCAGCTGCCAAAGTAGCCGCAATTTGGGATGATGTACCCAGCTGGTGGAATCAGCCCAACATTCAAGAAGTACGGGATTGTTTCTGTAACCGATTCGCCCGTACAGTGAAGAATCCAGTTGAGTTGTTGAAAAATATCTTAACTACTACAAAATCACTTCATCAAAATAATTAAAACGCTATGTACAAAGTCCTAATTACGACCGTTCCATTCGGTGACAAAAACCACCTTCCGATCGAATTGCTTGAAGCCGCAGGTATCGAATACCTGATCAATCCGATCGGCCGTAAGCTTAAGGAAGATGAACTTGCAGAAATGATAACAGATTTCGATGTTTTGATTGCAGGGACTGAGCTGATCACCGACAAAGTTATGAGCCGTGCTAACAAGCTTAAACTTATTTCACGTGTAGGAGTAGGTCTTGATGGCGTGGATTTATTGGCAGCCGAGCGACGCGGTATTCAAGTCTGTTATACGCCTGAAGCACCCGCTCCTGCAGTTACAGAACTCACAATTGGACTCATGTTAAGCCTACTGCGGAATATCCATGTGTCCAATGCACAACTTCATCGTGGAGAATGGCAACGCCATTTTGGTCGACGAATTCCAGAAGTAACAATTGGGATTATCGGTGTGGGACGTATTGGGCGACGTGTATTATCACGTTTGGCTGGCTTTGGCACTCCAAGAGTATTGGTCAATGATATACTACCAAATCCCAAACTTGTACCCGAACTAAAACTCGAATGGGTGGGCAAGGACGAAATTTATCATAAAGCAGATATTATTAGCCTACATATACCATTAACTCCTCTGACTAAGAATATGATCCGTCGTGAACAATTACTGATGATGAAGTCTGATGCAATGATTATAAATGCATCAAGGGGCGGGATCATCAATGAGAAAGATCTTGCAGAAGTGTTAAATTCAGGCCATCTTTCTGGTGCAGCAATTGATGTTTTCGAACAGGAACCTTATGACGGTGAACTAAACAAGATTGAACGTTGTATCCTCACTTCTCACATGGGTTCAATGTCTATTGATTGCAGATCCAGGATGGAAATTGAAGCCACAGAAGAGGCCGTTCGCTTTCTTACAGGCAAACCATTGCAGAGTATTGTACCTCCTTCAGAATATGAAGTACAACGTCAAGATTTATGAAAAATTTTAATACGAAAATAAAAATGTGACCTTCATGAATTAATGCTTGAGTTGTAAGTATTATCATTAATCTTTTAGAATCAAGTGAAATATCAAAGAATTTGAAGCCAATTTTAAGAAATATTAGAAAGGTATTCTCAATTTTTATATCAGAATTTTCAGCCATTTTCAAGGCTTTGATAATTGGGTACCCTAATTCATATATTGGGAATAAAATTAGGATTGCCTATTGGAGTAGACAATATGGCATCCATAATGCACATTATTTTGGGTGTAAATCAAACATAATCTGTAATGACAAACTTCATGTTGGCAAGGAATTTATTTTAGGAGATGGGTCTATACTTGAAATTGCCGAATCATATGGCTGTTATATTGGAGATTATGTTGGCATTGCCCGATCGTCTTATATAAGATCTGCCAATCACAACACTGAAAAAATTGATCTGCCAATTTTAAATCAAGGACATTCTGCTAAATCTATCACTTATTTAGATGAACAATACAGCGTGGTAATTGAAGATAACGTGTGGATTGGTGCTTCTTGTATATTACTCTCAGGTACGCATATTGGCAAAGGTTCAGTAATAAGTGCCGGGTCGGTTGTCTCCTCCATAATTCCAGAATTCTCGATTGTTGCAGGAAATCCTGCACGCGTTATTGGAAATAGAATTAAATTGGCAACTTACAAATCTGAAATAAATAATGTATAAATTCGACGAGTTAAAAATGGGTCTTACAGCCCAACTTAAGCATACTATTACGGAAGATGATCTTCGTCATTTTGTAGAACTGACAGGAGATGACAATCTTCTTCACACAGATCCTAATTTTGCTGCAAAGACGAGCTTTAAAAAGCCGGTTGTTCACGGAATGCTAGGGGCTTCATTTATTTCAACAATAATTGGCACTAAACTACCTGGTGATGGCGCATTATGGTTCGCACAAAATCTTGAATTCCATTTACCTGTTAGGATTGGAGATACTTTATCCGTTAGGGCAGAAATTATTCATAAAGATGAGCGTTCACGCATGATCGAACTGCAAACAGACATTTATAATCAAAACCGACAAAAAGTTACTTCTGGCATAGCCAAAGTTAAAATTATCGAACCAGAGCCAGAGGAAGATTCGAAGGAATTAATTTTAGTTCGAAAGAAGGTTGCTTTAGTAATTGGCGGATCTGGGGGAATTGGTTCTGCTGTTTGTCTTTCACTGGCAAATGAGGGCTTTGATGTTGCTGTACACTACTTTAAAAACATAAATTCTGCGTTATCAGTTTCTGAAAAGATTATTGGTTTTGACCGAAATGCTAAGATTTTTTGCGCAGATATACAAAACCCTGCTGCTGTAAATGATATGGTTGAGAGCGTTATTCGACACTATGGGCCCATTTCGGTTTTGGTAAACTGTTCAACTGCTAGAATTAGCGCAATCAAATTTTCTGATTTGCATTGGAATGACTTTCAAGAGCATCTAGAAAATCAGATAAAAGGAACATTTAATTTAGTGCGAAGTATATTACCATATATGGAGAAAGAAAAATATGGCAAAATTATAACACTAAATTCGCAAGCACTCGACTCTCCTTCTACTGATTGGTTACCATACATTACCGCTAAAGGCGCTTTATTGGGATTCACTCGGGCCTTAGCTTTCGATCTGGCACCAAAAGGGATTCGGGTAAATAGTGTATCTCCTGGCATGACTGATACTGATCAGATTTCTGAAATTCCTGAAAGGATTAGATTGGTTACTGCAGCGCGCACTCCATTAAGGCGATTGGCTCAACCAGAGGACATCGCAAAGGCCATAACTTTTCTTGCCTCCGAGCAATCTGATTTTCTTTGTGGCGAAACAATTCGTGTTAATGGTGGTCAGGTAATGATTTAAGATTTATGAAGTACACAGAAATCCTTCAGCGTAACAGGGAACTTGGAGCAAACCTTACTGGTGAATTGTACCGAATCGCTTTACTTTCCAATATCACAGTCCACCACTTAAAGGAGGTCCTCGAATTAGCTTTACGAGAACGCCATATAAAAGCTGAAATTACTGTAGGTGATTATGACAATATCATTCAGGATTGTAACAAATTTCAGGATGTCAACTCAATTGTAATTTTTTGGGAGGCAGCAAACATAGTTGATTTCTTGCATTGTCGTATTGATCTCTATTCAGAGGATGATCTTCTATTGTTATATCAACGTATTGAAAGTGAAATTGATATAATCGTTAAGAAGCTCCAGAATATTCCACTGGTAATAATAAATCGCTTTTCGTCTTCATTATTTAAGACCAATAAATTAAAGGACGATTCTCTTAAACAATTTTGCAATCGGCTTAATATTTTGTTAGAGGGAAAAGTAACTTCAAATTTCTTGATCGTAGACTTAGATGCAGTGCTTTTACAGGTAGGATTGAGAAGTTCGGTTGATTTCAGGCAGTATTATTCTTCCAAAGCATTATACACAGTTGATTTTTTTCGTGCATATGCAGTTTCTATAGCACCTGCATTCAGCGCAGTCACAGGTAGATCCAAAAAACTTTTAGTCCTTGATTGCGATAATACATTATGGGGAGGCATAATCGGAGAAGATGGCGAATCGGGAATAAAGTTAGACAAGGAAACACTTGCTGGAAAATGTTTTACTGAAATTCAATATCTCATAAAAGGGCTTCGACACCGAGGCGTTTTATTAGCTCTCTGCAGTAAAAACAACCCAGAAGATGTTTATAAACTGTTTGCAACTCATCCAGGGATGATACTCAGAAATGAAGACTTTGTTGCAAAAAAAGTAAGTTGGCAGAATAAGGCGACAAATCTGAGGGAATTATCCATTGAACTTAACCTGGGTCTTGATAGTTTTGTATTTATTGACGACTCCGAATTTGAATTAGGATTGATCCAGAAAGAGTTACCTCAGGTGCATTGTGTTATTGTTCCACAGAATTTATCTGAATATCCTACAGTCATTGAATCTTTAACAAATGAATTTTTTTCATTCTCGAATACTCAAGAAGACCAGAGTAGAACGGAAATGTATATACAGGAAATTTTAAGAAAAGATCAAATTAATAAATATTCCTCAATTGAAGAATATTTATCTTCCCTGGAATTAGTATTAGAATTAATCTGGGATGTGGGAATCCCAGTAGCTAGGGCGGCCCAGCTAACACAGAAGACAAATCAATTCAACCTGACTACTCACAGATATACTGAAGCAGATATAAAAAGAATGTTGGCTGATCCTTGCTATTTATTGGTACTTTTTTCAGCTTCAGATAAATTTGGTGATTATGGTGTCACTGGAATGTCCATCATTAGAATTCAGAATGAATTAAAGAATCATGCTTTTATAGACACATTCCTCATGAGTTGTCGTGTTATTGGACGCAATATAGAATTTGCATTTTTCAGTAAAATTGTATATAAACTGCAAGAACTTAATATTACAAACATTGAAGCGGAATATTTATCAACACCAAAAAATAGTCAGGTAAACACATTTTACGATAGTATAGGATTTTCCATTATAAATGAGAATTCTCAAAAAAAAACATATACCCTCGAATTGTCAAACTTGAAACCAAAATCTATTGATTATATTCAATTTAAATAATGCGAAAATAGAATGGATCACATTAAACAACAAATAAAATATGTTATGGCAACCGTACTAAATGTGGAGGTTGCAGATATTCCTGAAAATTGTTCTTATGGAACTTTTGAACGTTGGGATTCTTTAGGCCACATGAATTTAGTTGTCGCTTTAGAAGAAGAATTTGAGATTCGTTTTGATGATGAAGAAGTATCCGATATGTTAAATTTATTTTTGATATATAACTTTGTAATTTCAAAACTTGAAACGAATTAGAATAATGTTTTCAAGAAAATCTTAAGCCATTATGAATCGTATAGATAAAATTAGAGCCATCCGCCAAATATTGACATTAGGAAAACCTTCTATAGGTAGTTGGATACAGATTCCCCACCCATCTACGGCAGAAATTATGGGACAAGCAGGCTACGATTGGGTCGCAGTTGATTTGGAACATGGATCAATCAGTGTTCATCAATTGCCAGATCTCTTCCGCGCTCTCGAACTTGGTGGAACATTACCACTTGTCCGGCTTGCCCAAGGTCAGATAAAAGATTGCAAACATGCGCTTGATGCAGGAGCAGGAGGAGTAATCGTGCCAATGATTGAAAGTGCCGCGCAGCTAATTCAAGTTAGGGATGCATGTCGTTGGCCTCCCGCGGGGACACGTGGAGTCGGCTTTTCAAGAGCCAATTTATTTGGCAAACATTTTGATGCTTACACGGAGGAAGCCCAAAAACCAATTCTGGTAGCAATGATCGAACACATTCTTTCCATTGACAATCTCGACAGAATTCTCCAGGTCGAAGGATTAGATGCTATTTTGATTGGACCTTATGATTTGTCTGCTTCTATGGGAATTACCGGGAAATTTGATTCTCCTGAATTTATTACAGCAATGGATCGAATTAAAACATTATGTGTACAAAACAAAGTTCCTTGTGGTGTACATGTGGTTAAGCCCGATGAATTTGTTCTACAGCAGAGAATTGCAGAAGGGTATCGATTTATAGCTTATTCTATCGATTCTGTTTTTTTAAATACATCTGTAAATAAGCCAAATATCAATTAAAATGAAAGAAGAAGATATTAGACCTCAGGAAATATTTGACACTTATCTTAAACTTACCGAACAAGATACTCTTTTGTATTTTGACAAGGAATTATGTTCCCCAATTCCTTGTCCTGCATGTGGCTCATCAGGTATTCACTCATTTATAAAACATAATTTCTCATACGAGGAGTGTCCTGACTGCTTAACACTGTTTGTGAGCCCACGTCCGCCAGCTGAGGCATTCACTAAATATTATACAGAATCTGAATCAACCAAATACTGGGCAACCACTTTTTATAAAAGTACTGCCGAGGCCCGACGGGAAAGGCTTTGGAAACCAAAGGCGCTCCTTATTGAAAAAACACTCAGTGAATACTGTAATACGCAATATTCATTGATTGATATTGGTGGTGGATACGGCATTTTTGCTGAGGAATATGAGAAATTGAGTGGGCAAAAAGTCACCGTAATTGAACCCGGACCTTCGTTGGCTGATGTTTGCCGGGAAAAAGGGCTTATAACAATTGAAGCATTCTTAGAAGATATTGATATAATTCAACTCCCTAATGGCCCAAAGGCATTTGTCAGCTTTGAGTTATTTGAACACTTGTATGATCCCAATGCATTTCTGGAACATCTATTCCAATTGATGAGTCCCGGGGATGTTTTTATTTTCACAACACTATCCGGGAGTGGTGTGGATATTCAAACCCTTTGGGAGAATTCTAAATCTGTATCACCACCTCACCATCTGAATTTTTTCAATCCGAGATCGATTCAAAGTCTTTTACAGAATACAGGTTTTGACAAAATCAAAGTTACAACACCTGGAAAATTAGACATTGATATCATGACAAATAGTTTTAAATTTATAAAAGATAAATTTTGGAGAACGTTTATTGAACAATCAGATGAACCAACCAAACAAGAGATGCAAAGTTTTATATCTGATCACGGATTTAGTTCACATATGATGGTAATCTGTCAAAAAAATTAAAATATCTCATTATGAAAATTCTAGCGTTAATACCTGCTCGCATGGGAAGTAGTCGTTTCCCGGGCAAACCGATGGCCAAAATTCTTGGCAAACCTATGATAGGACATGTTTATGAACGTTTAAAGAAAGCATCGCTATTAGATACTTTGGCAGTCGCAACTTGTGACATTGAAATATTCGATTATATTGAATCAATTGGGGGAATTGCAGTCATGACAGGCATTCAGCACGAAAGGGCATCTGATCGCTGCGCTGAAGCCTTACAGATCCTTGAAAATAAATTCAATACTAAATACGACATTGTAGTAATGGTGCAAGGGGATGAACCAATGACACATCCGGATATGATTTCAGAAGCTGTGCAACCCCTCCTGGACGATTCAGATATTCAAGTTGTAAACTTATTGGGTACAATTCAGAATAAGGAAGAATTTGAAGACAGAAACTGCATAAAAGTAGTTGTAGATCTAAACCTTAATGCTCTCTATTTTTCACGTGAACCAATACCTACCCGATGCAAAATTGATCATATCCCTATGGGAAAACAAGTTTGCATCATTCCTTTCAGAAGAGATTTCTTATTGGAATACACTCAGATGTCTCCAACACCATTGGAAATAGCTGAGTCTGTAGATATGATGAGAATCCTTGAACACGGGTTAAAAGTACGTATGGTTCCAACCATTCACAATACGCAAGCAGTGGATACTATGGAAGACCTTAGAAAAGTTGAAAAATTAATGTCAAAATTATAAGGTTCATTAATATCTATAAATTTCTCTGCCTAATTTTTTTTAAAAAACTCATTCCTGAATGAAAATCTATAGTTTTGATTGACATCACAATACATAATGATATTCAATGGGGTCCAGGCAAAAAAAATGAAGGGACTGATTTTAAGGTAATCGCTTCAAATCTGGAATCGAATGGTTTTGATGTTTTGATATTTACTGATTCTAAAGGAAGCTCCTCTGAGAAAGCTAAAAAATCATGGGCAGAGCTCTTATTTGAATCTTATGAAAATCTAGGGCTTAGAGTTTTGTTAATAACAAGGCCAAAAGAGATGACAGTCTTTTTTACACTTATCAATTTTATTCAAGAAAACAAATATCGATTCAATTTTTTGATTACAAATCTTGGATTTGTCGATCTAACCCCAAAAAAACAAAGTTACATCCAGGATATTATTGATCAAAAACCTTTCATTTTTAATGCATTGCACATGGCAATAGTGGATTTGTGCGAATATCAACTAAATAATGGAAGTATTGAATTATTAAAGACAGTAAATTATACGCATTTTCAAACTGAAATATCGAAATTTATCTCAACCCATTTTAAACAATCATATCTAATTGGAGTATTAGAATTCGATGACAACATTAGAATTGACAGAATCAGACCAAAGCATTTTTTCTTGCAACTGAAGCAATCTAATATTTTTATAAGAAGGATAGCAAAATCAAGTTCAAATATTTCCTATTTATCACCTGTTTTGCTAGAAGAAATGGCACCAGAAAGTATCTCAATGGATGCAGTTCATTTAAGTGAATATGGACATCAGATTTTGTATGAATTCGCTTTTCAAACGATTGTCTTGATAAAACAGTAAATGAATATCCTGAATTTCAACATATTGAATGATGAACAGTCTGAAT
>JAPLDT010000096.1 GCA_026391315.1 Bacteroidia bacterium | reverse complement strand
TTGGCACCTCGATGTCGGCTCGTCACATCCTGGGGCTGGAGAAGGTCCCAAGGGTTCGGCTGTTCGCCGATTAAAGTGGCACGCGAGCTGGGTTCAGAACGTCGTGAGACAGTTCGGTCCCTATCTGTTGTGGGCGTAGGAGACTTGAGAGGAGCTGACACTAGTACGAGAGGACCGCGTTGGACATACCGCTGGTGTACCAGTTGTCCCGCCAGGGGCACCGCTGGGTAGCTACGTGTGGCAGGGATAAGCGCTGAAAGCATCTAAGCGCGAAGCCCCCCTCAAGATTAGGTCTCCATGAAGGGTCGTTGAAGACGACAACGTTGATAGGCTGCAGGTGTAAAGGCAGTAATGTCAAAGCCGAGCAGTACTAATTACCCGTAACTTTCTACTGGAGCGGAATTTCTCTGGTCAGGGTTTTTTTGAAGTTGAGTAGTTTCTTCCCATGTTAAAATATTGAGATTGACAGGTAGAGACGTGATTAATCACGTCTGTACAACAACAGCTAAAGCTATTTAGGTGGCAATAGCGACGGGGTTCCACCTCTTCCCATTCCGAACAGAGAAGTTAAGCCCGTCAGCGCCAATGGTACTGCGAAAGTGCCAATGGTACTGCGAAAGTGGGAGAGTAGGTCGCCGCCGTATTAAACCCGGGCCCCGGTTCAAGCAATTGAGCCGGGGCTTCTTTTTGCCCTAACCGGGGATAAGGATAAAGGATAAAGGATAAAGTAAAAAGGATAAAGGATAAAACGCCGCAATCAAGATTGTAGCGTTGTAATTCATAGCAATGAAGGCTTATCCTTCCACAAATTCCACTTTATCCTTTTGACTTTATCCTTTATCCTTTTCAATCGTTAGCGCTTAGAAAAAGAAGATCCCGGCAATCCCAGCAAGTGGTATCAAATAGACGACATCCACTTTGAATTTTACAATCAGAATGAGAACGGTCAGGAAGATGATGGCGGAAGGCCAAACAAGCTCAGCTTCTTTGCTAACGGTAACGGCAGCCGAGAAGATCATTCCGATGATGGCTGGCCTCATCCCCTTAAAAATAGCCGCTAATAGAGTTGAATCTTTGATTTTTTTCAGAAATCCTGTGAGTAAAATCATCACAAACCCGGGGGGTAGAAAGATCGCCAATGTAGCGACACAAGCTCCTAAATAACCTGCAACCCTGTATCCAATGAAGGTTGCGGAAAGAATGACAGGGCCTGGCGTGATTTGCCCCATTGCAATGGCATCGGCAAACTCTTTGGTGGTTAACCAATGGAATCCTTCAACAATGACCTGATGCATGGCTGGTATTATGACATATCCCCCGCCGAAAAGAGTAAGACTCATTCCCGAAAAAGTAAGGAATATGGTTCGGTTGATCTTGTACCATTCAAGAGTATCTATCTTAAAGAGAGCAAATGTAAATGTGATCAATGCAACTGCAACAAGCAGAATAACAGCAATGAGAAGAGATTTCCGATAGTTAAAAGGATTTTTTTTTATCTCTTCCTTTTCAGGTTCGGGACCAGGCTGATTGTAAAACAAATATCCGGTAAAAGCGCTGGACACAATCACAAAAAGTGTGGCAAAAAAAGAATGAATTGTCAGCAAACAAAGGGCGGCAATGAGGCAAATCATTATTTGCTTGAAATCTTTTACCTGTTTTTGTGCCATAGAGAATGCAATACTCAGAATCACGGCTGAAATGGCCGGCAAAATTCCCATAAAGAATTTGGTAAAAACGGGCAATTCTCCATATGTTGAATAGATAATTCCCAATCCGACAATCATAAGAAAGCCCGGAATGATTGTAGCGAACATGCTCACCAGCGCGCCTTTCACCCCTCTCAGATGATAGCCGATATAGGTAATCACATTAATGGCCACTGCTCCGGGCAGGACAGAAGCCAGCGATAATCCATCCAGCAAAAGCTCCTCCTTGATGATTTTATCTTTGTCGACCAACTGTTTCTGAACCACTGCGACCAAAGCCATAAACCCACCCCACGAGATCGCCCCAATTTTTAGAAACGTGAAAAATAGGTATTTGAGTGATATTTCTTTGTCCGAATGCATGCGTTTGAAAATTTTGCCCAAGATAATTAATTTGAACCATCCATTATCTCTCAGGAATGGGAATTGTCATCCGGAATAGGCGCACAGATTAATTTGCTAGGCAACAACCTTCCGTTTTTGCTGCTGGTTTTCTCAAAATTGTGGAAAATTACGCTGCATTGTGCGGATTAAGTCAATGAAAAGCTATATTTACATACGAATCGACGACTATAGGTATATTGTGTAAAATAACTCAATTTCTGTTCCTCCCGGAAAGAAAAAGTTGTTTTTAACTGATTAATGACTACATGACATGAATAAAACGGAAATTTTAGGGTTAAAGAAAGAGGCAGAAATTCATCTGCTGACAGAATTGCTTCCATTTTGGACCTCCAGAATGAGAGATGATGTGAATGGCGGTTTCCTGACACATTTTGATCTATACGGTAAAGATACCGGCGAAGATGAAAAATCACTGATTGCCCAGACCAGGTGTATATATACCATCGCCTCTGCTCACCGGGCAGGTTATGGGGAAGGGAAACTGGCTGAGTTGGCCAAACATGGCGTCGATTTTCTGATCGACAAAATGTGGGACAAAAAGTATGGTGGATTTTACTGGATGATGAACCGTAAAGGGGAGGTGAAAATTGATCAGAAAATTATCTATGGTCACAGTTTTGCCATCTATTGCCTGAGTGAATATACCCTCGCTACAGGGGATCCGCGGGGAAGGGAATATGCAGAAAAGGTATTTGATCTCTTGCAGAAATATTGCACGGATACACGTTATGGTGGCTATTGGGAAATGTTTCACCGCGACTGGACCCTTTGCGGACCAGGCAGTCAGGGTGGAGACCGCAAAACCCTTGATGTGCACATGCACCTGATGGAGGCTTATACCACGCTCTACGAATGCACCGGATTAGAGGTCCACCGCCGGAAATTGCTGGAAGACATAGATTTGTTAATAAATAAAATCATCCATCCTGTTTATAAAACCGGGATACCACAGTTCTTCAAAGATTGGACGGTTGCGCCACAGATTAAGTTTGATATCATTTGGGGCTGGGATCGTTTTTCGGAAGAGGGACAAAAAGGGAACGCTACCGATAACACTTGTTTTGGCCACAATGCTGAATTTGCCTGGTTGTTGTTGCATGCCCTTGAAATTCTGAAGAGTGATACGGACGAATACAAAGAACTGTTTAAAATCATTTACGACCATACTGTTGACAATGGAATTGACACCGAATTTGGAGGCGTCTATGTGGAAGGTCCCCACTCCGGAGGAGTCTATGACAAAGAGAAGGAGTTCTGGCAACAGGCGGAAGTATTAACGGGTTTGCTGGATGCAGTTATTCTTTTTGGGCCCGATAAATACTGGGATGCGTATAAAAATGTCCATCGGTTCGTCTACGACAAGATGGTCAACAAAGGAGTTGGTGAATGGTATCCCTTGCTTTCCCGGAAGGGTAATCCAATATGGACTCACATGGGGCACTCCTGGAAGATCAATTACCATACGGTAAGGGCCGCGATTCAGAGCATAAACCGATTGAATATTCTGTTGAAATAAATTTTCGATTTCGAAATTGTATCCAAACATGCCGTCACTGAGCCTGTCGAAGGGACTAATGATTAAACAATTAAACCCGGTCCCTGAGCTTGTCGAAGGGCAGGGGGGAATGAGCATAGTGCATAGTGCATGGAGCAAAGAGCATAGGGCGTAGACAAATTGGTTTCAGCTAACGGCAAAAGCTATTAGCTAACAGCTTATATTATAATTATTAATAATACACTATATGAAATACAAAGGCAGGTACGAAGTATTTGATCCGGCACAAATCAAGACATATCCCGTAAAAGGAAGAACCAATAAAGTCAAATACGGAGATCTCCGCGAAATTGACGAAGTGCTGAACTGCACCATTGATTTGCCGGAGGAGGTTAAGAAAAACATTGAAGCCTTGTCGAAAGAGATCATCGAAAGACGAGCAAAAGGCCAGCCAATCCTTTTGTTTACAGGAGGTCACCTGGTTAAAAATGGGTTGAATCGTTTGCTGGTCGACTTGATTCACGAAGGTCTTTTCACGATCATCTCCGGAAACGGGGCAACCTCCATTCATGATTTTGAACTGGCATTGATGGGCGAGACGAGTGAATATGTTCCTCAGGCTTTGGAAAAGGGAGAGTTTGGGATGGCCTATGAATTCAATTTTATCAATGCAGCGTTGAGTGTCGGGAACAAGAACAAACTTGGATATGGTGAGTCTGTCGGAAAGATGATCTGTAAGAAATCTTTTCGTAAAAAAGTGGCTAAATATTTGGGAATTGAGCCTTCTGCAATCAACTTTGCTCATCCCGAATTGAGCATCGCAGCTGCCTGCTACGAAGAGAAGATACCCTTCACGGTTCATGTAGGAATTGGTACGGATGTACTGGATCAGCATTTCTGGTTCGATGGTTGCGCCAAAGGCGGATGTTCAGGGAGGGATTTTTTAATCTATACGCAAGAGGTCTCGAAACTGATTTACGGAGGCGTAATTCTAAATATCGGAAGTGCGGTGACAGGTCCGGAGGTCTTTTTGAAAGCGGCTTCCATGGTTGGCAATGTGCAGCAAACCCCCAACGATATCCTGACTGCCAATTTCGATCTACGACAGTATAAGCCTGAAACGGCTACCAATGAATCTACAGTCGGATATTATTTCCGGGACCAGAAGAGCATTGTCACACGGATTCCCCAGGCATACGGAGGCAAAGGCTTTTACATCGAAGGAAACCAGATTCAAACTATTCCCTATCTTTATCAACAACTCATCAAACAACTCTAGTCACTCTAGTCACTGCTTTTTATAACTAAACTAACATTTCATGAATTTAACGTTAACCTCGCTGGATTGGATCATCTTTTCCGTTGTGATAGTAGGCAGCTTATCCTTTGGTTTGATCATGGCTTACCGGAAGAAAGCAAGCCATAATAGTTCCAACTTCTTTCTGGGGGGCAGAAAGCTAACATGGCCTATTGTTGGCGCTTCAATGTTTGCCACCAATATTGGTGCGGAACATTTGGTCGGTTTATCAGGTGATTCCTATCGTTATGGTTTAAGCGCCGGTTCTGTAGAGTTAACCACAGCTATCACGCTGGGTTTTGCTTGTGCAATTCTTTATCCTTACTACATTAAGAATAAAATCTTCACTATTCCGGAATTTCTGGAAATACGGTATGATCGTCGGGCACGAACGTTTTTTTCAGGGTTAATGCTGGTCATCAGCGTCATGACAAAACTTGCATTCACTCTGTTTGCGGGAGCCATGGTACTAAATAGTATTCTGGGATGGAACATCATGACAACTATTTTCATTATTGGAATTGCAGTTGCCACATTTACGATTATAGGGGGATTTACTGCTGTTGCCTATACGGATACCATACAGGTCTTTGTAATCCTGATCGGTGCCTCTACAATGCTGTTTTTTGGTCTGGATAAAGTTGGCGGTTGGCATGGTTTGATGGAAAAGGTTCCACAAATGATGAAGATCTCAAAGCCAATAGATGATCCTGTTTATCCCTTCTGGGGAATTCTCGCTACAGCGTTTTACTCAGGAATTTTTTACTGGGGTATAGATCAGGTTAATGTGCAACGCGCTTTGTCGGCCAAAGATTTGCACAACGCCCGTTGGGGAGCCATGCTGGCTACTGCATTGAAATTGTTGCCTATCTTTATTTTCGCTCTGCCGGGAGTAATTGCATTTGCACTTTTCCCAAATGAATTGCAGGGTGATGGGACTAAACAAACTTTTGTGCTGTTGCTTAATAAATTGCTTCCCACAGGTGTTAGGGGTCTTTTGCTCGCTGCTTTGGCCGCGGCGCTTATTAATTCCCTTATCGCCGTTTTGAATTCTGTTTCAACACTGGTAGTAAGGGATTTTGTACTGGAATTTAAGCCGAATATTACTGAGAAAAGGCAGGTGTTACTTGGCCGTTACGTGATTGTTTGTGTCATGCTACTCGGACTTGGGGCTGCTTATCTAGTTTATAAGAATGATGAGGGATTGTACAAATACCTGCAAACTATATCCGCTTATCTGGTTGTGCCTGTTTTTCCTGCAATTTTCTTTGGAATTGTAAGCAAGAAAGTGACCATGAAAGGAGCTATTGCTTCTGTGATGGTAGGGGTATTACTCGCAACCATCTTTGTTATGGATCAATTAATGGGAGCCGAAGTGGGTAAACAGATCTTCCCGATTTTGCACCATAAAATGACGCTTAACTTCGGTTTCAGGGGACTTTGGGCTGAGATCCTGATTACCGGGGTACTCTTTGCTGTCTCAGCTTTTACTGAAAAAACAGCACCGGAGAAACTGGAGAAGACAACTATCAACTATTCCAAGGGCGTTGCCAAGTTTGAAGGAATTACCGACTGGCGATTGCACTGGAGCATTTTGGCGCTGATCACTCTGTTTTTGTATGTTTGGTTGAGCTAGAAAATCTATCAATATCAGCAATCCCTCATGATGTGAGACTTTACTCATGAGGGGTTGCTGTTTCTATGCCTGAAGTCTATTTGATATGAGATTTTCCGGTTAGTTTTCAATAACCTCTCCTATTTTTTATTTTGGTAATTTTAAGGTAATTTTAATCCGGAAATGGATCCGGCTAAACTAAATGAACTGATTTTGGCTCTCCGTAAAGGGGAGAAATATGCCTATTTGGAGGTTTACAATGACTTTTACGGAGTGATGTACCACTTATCCCTTCAATATCTGCATGATGCAAAAATTTCAGAAGAGATCGTACAGGATACATTCGTGAAGCTTTGGGAAATAAGGGAAACTTTAAACGAGCAGTTTAACATTCGGAATTTCCTATATACCATTACCAAGAACAACTGCCTGAATTATCTCAGGAATCAGAAAATGATACTGAAGCATCAGGAGAACCTCAAGTATCTTGAAATGCAATTCAATTACGAAGCATTGGAAAAGCTTGGGAATTACATTGAGTTTGAAGAGCTTCGTCAAAAAATCGATCTCGCAATTGCCTCTTTGCCGGATGATATTAGGGAGACTTTCCTGTTGAGTCGGTTTGAAGAGTTGCAATACAAAGAAATCTCAGAGAGATTGGCTATCAGTGTAAAAACAGTTGAAGCCCGAATGACCAAAGCATTGAAAATCCTCCGCTCGGAATTGAAAGATTTTCTCACAATCATTTGCCTTATTACCAATATTTTATCCTAAGGTAGAAAGAAAACATTCACTTTTTTCGATTTTTTGATAGGGTCGGAAGGAGTTTGTGTGTATAGTAATCAATTCAGAAAAAAAATGTCAGGAGAAATCTTCATCAGAATATTAAATAATTCGGCCACCGAAGCCGAAAAGGGCAGTTTCTACCGGGAGATGGGAGAAAACAATGAGATGCGTGAACTGTTTTTCCAATACAAAAACCTCTACACTATTTCAACTTGTCAGGATAAGGACAGAATTAGCATATCAAATGATCGTTTTGAAAGCATATGGAATCATGTGCATCCTGGTAAGAAGTTCTTAATCATTAACTTGTGGTACCGTTATGCAGCCATCGTTGTAATAACGCTGATTATCAGTTTCATGGTTCAATATCTGATTAGCAACAATAAATCGGGCAGTGAAATCGTCGAACAGGTGGAGTATACATCTGAAAAAGGATCAGTTTCAACGATTCATTTGTCGGATGGTTCTTCGATCTGGTTAAGTTCGGCATCAAGGATCAAAATTCAAAAGAGGTCAAACGGAGAGATGTCTGCCCAAATGCATGGGGAAGCCTATTTCGATCTAGTTCCCGACCACAAAAGGAAGTTCTCTGTTGATATGGGAACTTTTAAAGTAAAAGATATTGGTACAAAATTCAATATCAGGTCTTATGGAGATGAAGCAGGCGTTTACACATCGCTTGTTGAAGGTAAAATTGAGTTTTTATCGATGTCAGATCAATCGCTACTGATCATGAAAACCGCTGAGTACATGACATTTGATAAACAATCAAAGAAAATGACGGTATCGGTGCAAGATCCTACCATCGCATGTGCCTGGAAGGATGGAAAGTTTGTCTTTATTGATAAAACGCTGAAAGAGATCTGTCACGATCTGGAAAATTGGTACAATGTAAAGATTGTCATTGAAAACAAAGCCCTGGCAGACACCAGGTACACAAGTGTAATAAAACGAACCACTACCATTAAATTGGTGCTACAAATGCTCGCATTAACTGATAGGATTAATTACAAAATAACAGATAAAAAGGAGGGAAACGACGTTGTATTGATCTATTAAAAAAAGGGTACACCCGTGGAGGGGTGCACCCGATTTCAGTCATCGAAACTGATTGTAGTCAGTTTCTAAGTTTAACTAAAACACATTACAAAATTATGAAAAAAAGTGATGATTTGCTGTACTTCTTACAGCAAAGGTGGAAAAAAACTATCCGAATTATGAAATTAACAGTAGGTCTTATTTTATTTGCTTTGATCACTGCAACTGCGGGGAATTCATACAGCCAGACAGCCCGTATCAGTCTGAATATGAAAAATGCAAATATTGTGGATGTTTTTAGGGAAATAGAACGGAACAGTGAGTTCGGATTTTTCTTTAAAAGTGAGGAATTAAACCTCGAATCGCGCAAATCCATAAATGTTACTGATGCCACAATTGAAGATATTCTCAAGAAAATTCTTGATGAGGGCTTCTCCTATAAAATCCTCGATAGAAATATAGTGGTCACAAAGGGATCCCTTGATGCAATGCAACAAGATAAAAAAATTACTGGTAGAGTCACTGATTTATCTGGAACTCCACTGCCTGGTGTTTCCATTGTTATTAAAGGAACTTCAAATGGGATTATTACAGATGAAAACGGAGGTTTTAAATTTTCCAATTTACCGTCTGGGACAACTCTGGTATTCTCATTTGTCGGAATGAAGATGCAAGAAATAAAAATTGCAGATCAAACTTCAATTACCATAAGGATGGAGGAAACAACCATCGGCGTTGAAACAGTAGTTGTGACGGCTCTGGGTATTAAACGTTCTGAAAAAGCCCTTGGATATGCTGTCCAAAAAGTATCAGGAGAGAGTCTTCAGAAAGTTTCGGGTGTTGATCTTGCTACATCCCTTACTGGTAAAGTAGCTGGTCTTTTGGTTAAAAATTCTTCGGATTTCGCAGTTGTTCCGGAGCTTTCTATTCGTGGCGAGAAACCTTTATTGGTAATTGACGGAGTAGCTTATGCCAATAAGACGTTAAGCGATATCTCCTCAGAAGATATCGAATCCATGAGTGTATTGAAGGGCGCAACGGCATCGGCACTTTATGGTTTTCGTGGTGCAAGTGGTGCAATTTTGGTTACAACAAAAAATGGCAGTACCAATAAAGCCGGGATAACGGTAGATCTTTCAACCAACACGATGTATACTGCGGGATTTTTAGCTCTCCCTGAGAAACAAGGTCTCTATGGCCGGGGCAGTAATAATACTTATGATAAAAACTCGGATAATGCATGGGGAACATTGATGGACGGAACTGTCCGTAATCAGTGGGATCCTATTTTAATGGATTACAGGGATTACCCGTACCTACCGGTCGGAAAAAACAACTTTCATAATTTTTTGGAACAAGGTTATGTAACCAACAATAACATCAACGTTGGATATAAAAATGATATTGTTTCTCTTAGAAGCTCTTTAAACTGGACACAAAATAAAGGACAATATCCTAACTCCAAATTGAATAAATATACTTATTCATTTGGTGGGGATATCAATTTAGACAAGTTTAAACTGAGTTCAAACATATCTTATGCAAGAAGGGCATCTCCCAATATGGGATCCAATGGATATACTTCCTACGATCCTATGTATTCTTTGCTAATCTGGTCAGGCGCTGATTATAATGTGTTGGACTACAAAAATAATTATTGGCTTAAGAAAAATGAAGTGCAAAACTTCACCTATCGGTCAGGCTCCAACAATCCTTATTTTGACAGGTATGAAAGGACCAATGAGGTTTCCCGTGATATTTTTAATGCTGATATGTCAATGAGTTATCAACTAACCAATTGGTTGAAAGCCAGTCTCCGTTCAGGTCTTGATTTTTATACAGATCGCGGTGATCAAAGAGTTTCATGGGGATCGTACACATCAACCGGAAATACGGCCATACCGGGGAATCCATACACGTGGAACGGGGCATGGACCGGAGGTTTTAATACAGGACAAACCCAGGGTTTTAGTATGAACAATGACTTGCTCCTGACAGGTGATAAATCGTTTAATAAATTTAAGGTTGAATACCTTGCAGGAGGAACTATTTATTACAAACGGGATAATAACATCTATGCAAACACTGTAGGTGGTATTTCTGTTCCAGGATTTTTCTCTCTGAAAGCCTCGGTTAATCCTGCCAATGTATCACAGAGTACTTATGCACAACAAGTCAATTCAATATACGGACGAATAGCTTTTTCATGGGACAAAATGGTGTTTGTTGAAGCAACAGGGCGTAATGACTGGAGTTCAACACTACCGGCTACAACCCGTTCCTACTTTTATCCTTCGGTGGCCGCAAGTTTTGTAGTTTCAGAACTTCTTCCGGGAACAAAGAATTGGCTTGATTTATTGAAGGTAAGAAGTTCCTGGACCATGTCAAAAACGCCGCCAGCAATTTATGCGATTAACAGTGTCTTCTCGATCAATAGTGGCACCTGGGGTACAATGAATGGTGCAAATGCTCCAGGTTCTCTATATCCCTCAGATGTACTACCTGAAAGCGCTACAACATTTGAGGCTGGTTTGCAGGGAATGGCGTTAAAAAATCGTTTGATGATAGACGTATCTTACTACGATAAAAATATGTACGATTTTTTGAAAAATGCACCACTGACGGCAGCCTCCGGTTATACGGGCAGCTATGTCAATATTGGAGAGAGAATATCCCGTCGTGGCTGGGAGCTTGCCGTTAACGGCACCCCTCTTAAAAATAAAGATTGGCAGTTGGATTTAGGTCTGAACTGGTCAACATATGCGCGCTATTATACCAAGTTAGACCCTAAATACTCGAGTACCAAACCATGGGTAAAAGTAGGGGAGCGGGTTGATGCTTTTGTAAGCAGGGCATTTGTAATCAATCCGTCTACCGGAGATCTTATATTCAACAATGGGAGGCTCCAGTATAGTCAATATGATTCAAAATTTGGTTGGTCTGACCCTGATTATGTCTGGGGAGCAAATGCTAATTTGAAATACAAAAATTTCAGTCTGTTTATGTCTTTTGATGGCGTTGTTGGCGGATTGATGAATACAAGAACTGAAAGTTACATGTGGCAATCAGGAGTTCATCCAAATTCCCTGACTGAAGCCAGGGCAAAAGACGTTGCAACACCGGGTTCTAAAAACTTTATTGGTCAGGGTGTAAAAGTTGTTTCGGGTACAGTTACTTATGATAACATTGGTAATATTACCAGTGATACCCGTACTTATGCTCCCAATGATGTTGCAACCACCTATAAACAATATGCAATAGATTTGCACAACAGTAGCGCTTGGGGAGGCAATGGAAGTCCAGCGGATACTTATTCCAAGACATTTTTTAAACTACGTGAGATCTCTTTTACTTACACTGTCCCTGGTAAATTTTTGCACGGATGGGCCAAAGCTGCATCAGTTGGTTTTGTAGGGCAAAATGTTATGTTGTGGGCAAAAGATTTCAAATACTCTGATCCTGACGGAGGTGCTGAAGATTTTGCAGACCCGGCAGTAAGGTATCTGGGAGTGAATATTAAACTTACATTTTAATCAAACTTAACATGAAAAATTTACAATATATATTATTGGCAGTAATTTCCCTTGCCATTGCTGGATCATGCAGCAAATTTGACAAGTTTAACACTAATCCGGATGCAGCAGCAACTGTTTCACCTGAAATGCTTGCGACACAAACATTGAAAGATGCTTACCGGTTTTGGAATCCAAATGCAACGGATTTCTCAACCGGAAACTTATGGTGTAAGCATACGGCTATACTTCAGACAAATCCTAACCCATACCAATATTACTATTCATACTGGCCATATGGGGGATTTGGCTCTTACCAGAAGTTGACCAATCTCAAGCGAATGGTTGAATTCTCAAAAGGAACTCAATATGAATCCTCCTTTGAGGGTTTGGCTTTATTTCTGAAGGCTTCTTATGGCTTTGCTGCAACATTGGATATGGGTGATGTTCCCTATTCTGAAGCGGGAAAAGCAGAGGAGGGAATAACGCAGCCTAAGTATGATAAACAGGCAGATGTTTTTGCAGCGGTGCTAAATGATTTGAAAGCTGCCGAGGTATTTTTCGCTGCGGGGAAAAATTTTGGCGGTGACATCATGTTTGGTGGAAACGTCACGAAATGGCGTAGACTTTGTAATGCAATGCAGTTAAAGGTTTTGCAGACCATGAGCAAAAAAATCACCGCCGAACAAAAAACCCGCTTTGCAGCTATAGTAACTGCCAATAATTTAATGGCCGACAATGCTGATAATTTTCAATTGGTATATTCAGATAACCCAAACTCCTCTCACCCTTTTTGGAACGGGGAATCCATGAGGATCTATGTTGGTGTTTCAAAATTAGTGGTTGATGAATTAAAAAGATTGAAAGATCGTAGATTGTTTTATTTCGCGGAGCCGGCACAATACCTGATTACAGGTGGTAAATTGGAAAGCGATTTTGATGCATACGAAGGAGCACCTACACAATTGGCCGCTGACGCTCTTGCTCTTAACAATCAGGCTGGCAAGTATTCTCTGGTCAATAAACGCTACAAAGATGTTAAAGCGGGTGATCCAATGCTAAAATTTACCTATGCGGAACAATGTTTCATTATTGCTGAAGCGATCGAAGAAGGTTGGGTTGCCGGAAATGCTAAGGACTACTACGAAAACGGAGTAAAAGCAATGCTGAAATATTTTATGGGATTATCTTCTGCCGCCTCGGGCACTCATGGAATGGCAATTAATCAGGCATATATTGATAATTATTTTGCCGGCGCAGCCGCTTATGCAACGAGTGGAACTAAAACGGATCGTCTGCACCAAATATGGATGCAAAGGTGGCTTATTGATTTCTTCCAGGGTAACGGACTAAATTATCCTCAATTCCTCCGTACAGGATATCCTGAATTTCCTCTGGATCCGACTACCAGCATGAATCCTGATGACAAAAAATTATATCCCCAACGATGGAAGTATCCAACTGATGAACAGGTATCTAATCCTGTAAATTATAAAAAGGCGATTGACGATCAGTATGGTGGATATGATGGTATTAACCTGATTCCCTGGTATCTGAAATAAAAAATAAACTTGCACTCTCAGTATAGGCAGTTTAATAAATGGAGTTTTAAAATGCCAGATTAAAATGGAGGAGTCAGGCAATGCCTCCTTCATTTTTTGATTTAAAAAAGGGTTTGATTGAAACAATTTCCAGAGATGATACTGAGACGAACCTACTGCAATAATACTGTTGATCATTGAAGTGTTACCGACCTTAACAGGTTTATATCTGAACTAAGGTAAAATTTTGCGTATAATTAGTTAATTTATCCCGGTAAAAATATATCATGAGAACTTCCATTTTTAAAAATCAATTTCGGAATTATCTGCTTTTTTTCTTTTCTGTCATTATTTATTATCCTTCACAGGCTCAGTTGGTCGCGTTACCCCAAGAGGTCAAGTGTAGAATTGGCGATGACAGGAGTTGGGCAGATCCATCCCTGAATGATGCTGATTGGGGCAGTAAACTATTGGGAACAAGCCTGAAGGATAGCAGTGCCAAAGAAAATATATATGCATGGTTCAGGATTAAAATTGTCATACCTGCAAGTATGAAGCCCTTGGCGGTGAAGGGACAAGGGATACTGTTGCAACTGGGCAAGATTGATGATATTGACCAGACATTTTTCAATGGTAAGCTGATTGGGCAGACAGGTTCTTTCCCTCCTGATTTTCAAACCCGGTGGCAGGAGGATCGGGTTTATATCATTCCGGAGGGCGAAGTTAGATGGGACAAGGAAAATGTAATTGCTGTAAGGATATTTAGTCCGGATAGTTGGGTCGGTATGTACCAGGGCCCTTATAAATATGGACCAATCCAATGGTCTGATTTTATTTCAGTTCAACACAACATTTCTGAAACAGCCAATAATGGTTTCATTACGAAAGTCAAGTTTACCAACAAAAGAAATATCTCTTTTGGCGGAACGATAAAATACCAAATAGCAGATATTAGTAACAAAGAGCTGTTTAGCGGAACTAAACCTGTGCAAATTATGCCTGTTCCGGGATTTGTGCAGGAAATAGCATTCTCAGATTATCAGCCCGTTCATGAAAACATTTTCAGAATTTACTACCGTGTTACTGAAAATAATAGCACTGCTTCTATCAGCAAAGAACACCTTTATTTGGCCGATAAGCAGGTTAAAATTGAAGTTGCCGGAGAACCCAAACAGGTAGTTGAAAATAGGATGAAGGATGTGTATACGTCTGTCCCTTTCCAAAATCAGAAGCAGCACGGATACCTTGGCAACAGGATGAACCAAAATCTGGTTGAGCGATTATTGAAACTTGATGAAGATGGAACATTAGATGGTTACCTTGAAAGGCCGGGTCATCATCCCTGGGCCGGTGAACATATCGGCAAGTATTTGGAGACTGCTTGCAATGTTTGGAAAAACACCGGAGATAAAAGGTTGAAAACTCAGATGGACAGGCTGATGTACCAATTGGTAAATTCACAAATGACTGATGGTTATTTGGGAACTTATACTCCGGATGAGTATTGGACAAGTTGGGATGTATGGAGCCATAAATACAATTTGTATGGCTTGTTGGCTTATTATAAAACAACTGGTTATAAACCCGCGTTGGAAGCGTGTAAAAGAATGGGCGATTTATTGTGTGCTACATTTGGGAAAAAACAGGGTCAGCGGGATATAATTCTGGCAGGTACACATATTGGAATGGCAGCAACCAGTGTGCTGGACCCAATGGTTGAACTTTACAAATATACGGGTGAAAAGAAATACCTTGACTTCTGTTATTATATTCTGGAGGCATGGGAACAAAAGAATGGACCTAAAATTATAAGTTCTCTTTTGGCAACGGGAAAAGTGACCAATGTTGGTAATGGAAAGGCTTACGAAATGCTCTCCAATTTTGTAGGACTAGTAAATTTATACAGGGTTTCAGGCGACGACAAATTGTTGAAGCCGGTATTAATTGCCTGGCAGGATATTGCAACCAACCGGCTTTATATCACAGGAACTACCAGCTCACATGAATATTTTAAGGAAGAGGGGATTTTGCCGGCAGGTGCTGGTGACAATATGGGAGAAGGTTGTGTAACCACTACCTGGATTCAACTAAATCATCAATTGCTTACTGTTACGGGTGACTTAAAATACGAAGAACAAATCGAGAAATCTATTTACAATCAACTTTTGGGAGCAGAAAACCCAGAGACAGGATGCGTTAGCTATTACACTCCGCTGATGGACAAAAAGCCCTATACCTGCAACATTACCTGCTGCCAGTCAAGCGTTCCGAGGGGAATTGCCATGATACCATATTTTACTTTTGGAAACGTGAAGAACGTGCCAACGCTTATGATGTATGAACCAGCATCCTATAAAGAAGAGATTACGGCTACAAACAAGAATCACCTCAATTTATCCGTGCAAGTTGATAGCAACTTCCCTGACGACGGTAATGTAGATGTAACAATAAATCCCTCTCAAACTGAATCATTTCCGATCGCTTTGAGAGTGCCATCGTGGTGCAGTGCATTTTCGGCTTCAATAGGAGGCAAAGTATACAGTGATATAACTGGGCAACAATTAACGATTGACCGTGCCTGGAAATCAGGCGATAAGATTAAGATATCATTTCAAATGCCTGTTAAAATTGTCACAGGAGGCAAAAGCTATCCAGGGGAAATAGCATTTCAGCGGGGACCTCAGGTTTTGGCGTTTGACAATTCCTTAAACACCGAATTTCTGAAGGGATATCAGTTTGAACCGAATCAGAAAATCTCCGTTTTAATTCCGGAAAATAAATGCAGAGCAGATCTTTTGCCGCAACAATGGATTGGTAAACAAGCATACTCTGTCAGCGTAATTGATAGCGGAAAGAATAAGACAAAACAACAACTTCTGCTAGTTCCATTTGCTGACGCTAGTCAAACCGGAGGCGCTATCAGAACATGGATGCAGCTGAATGTTGTTAATAAATAACTCCTTATTACACGAGATTTAGGATTTTCGTGATCTGTTTATTGGTGTTTTTAGGGAATGCTGATAGGTTTGGCCAATACTTTTCATTCATTGCCAGGAAAAGCAAAGGCTGTGGCTGATAAGCGTATTTTACAATGCTTAGGTCATTGTGGACCAGGCTATTGAAACACCTGAGTTGTTGGAAAGCAATATTCACCATAAATTCAAAATCTATTGTTACTTTAGATAGATTAATTAATGTTGGATTTTGAAAAAGGGGACATTCAAACTAACCATGAAAAACAATTCAGGAATCACCACATTTCCCAGTATGATGCTGGCTTTTCTGTTGCTTTTGGTATTTCCTTGCCATAGTCAGACAACAATCGGAGCTTCGGGATGGCCCAAAGTGACAAAAGAGTCAAAACCATGGGCCCGGTGGTGGTGGATGGGAAGCGCTGTCGATGAGCCAAATCTTGTTGATCTGATTTCCAGGTATGGGAAAGCCGGCTTTGGCGGACTCGAAATTACCCCAATTTACGGAGCGGTGGGTTATGAGGCGAAATACCTCTCTTTCCTTTCTCCTGAATGGATGAAGATGCTTGATGTTTCGGTCAGGGAGGCGCGTAAGAACAGCATGGGCATCGATATGAATACCGGAACCGGCTGGCCTTTTGGTGGACCACAGATCAATACCCAAAATGCGGCAGCCAAAATGATCCTGCAAAAATATTCTGTTCCTGCCGGAGGAAAGCTTTCTGAAAAGATTCTCCCGACAGATAAAAAGCAACTGGAGGCCGGAGCTTTTCTGCAAGCCGTCACCGCCTATGGAAAGGATGGTAAAATTGAGGATCTGACCTCCCTGGTGAAACCCGACGGAACGCTGTCATGGGTGGCAGAAAAGCAGGATTGGGAGATATATGCTGCCTTCTGTGGAAAGACGCTGCAAAAAGTGAAGCGGGCTGCGCCCGGAGGCGAAGGACTGACCTTCGATCATTTTTCAAAAGAGGCGCTCACTCGCTATCTATCCCGGTTTGACTCCGCTTTTGACAAATCCAATCATGGGGTGGGATCGTTTTTTAACGACAGTTATGAAGTTTATGGCACCAACTGGTCGGCCTCTATTTTTAAGGAATTTGAACAAAGGAGAGGTTATTCCCTTCAGCCCTATCTGCGCGAACTGGCAGAAAAACTGCCGCTGTCCGAAATCTCCCGGCGGGTTCAGTGCGATTACCGCGAGACAATTTCAGATATGCTGCTTGAGAACTTCACTCAAACCTGGACCAACTGGGCACATGGCAAGGGCAGTCTCACCCGAAACCAGGCGCACGGTTCGCCCGGCAACCTGCTGGATCTTTATGCTACCGTAGATATTCCGGAATGCGAGACATTTGGAAGCAGTCATTTTGATATTCCCGGCCTTCGCCGCGACAGCGCCGATATCCGCAATGTGGATCCAGATCCGGTAATGATGAAATTTGCCTCCTCAGCTGCCAATGTTTCGGGCAAGATTCTAACTTCAAGTGAAACATTTACCTGGCTGGGTGAACATTTCAAGGTGGCGCTTTCCCAATGCAAACCCGAAGTGGAACAAGCGTTTCTGGCCGGTGTGAACCATGTTTATTACCATGGAACAGCCTATTCTCCGGCTAACGCGGGATGGCCCGGCTGGTTGTTTTATGCCTCTGTCGAGTTTTCTCCCTCCAACAGTTTCTGGCCCCATATCAACGGTTTGAACCAATACATTACCCGCTGCCAAACGATTCTTCAAAGTGGAGTCCCCGACAATGACCTTTTGATTTACTGGCCGGTGTACGATGTCTGGATGAAACCCGAAAGCGCAGATCTGCAACTGACCATTCATTCCATTGACCGCTGGCTCTATCCAACGCCATTTTGCAAGGACATCAAGGAGCTGACAAAGCAGGGATATTCGCTCGATTATGTTTCCGACAGACTGCTCAACGGATTGTCTGTGAAAGACGGGCTGATCTCCACGAAATCGGGAAGTACTTACCGTACCCTGGTGGTTCCTGCCAGTCAGCATATGCCGGTCGCCACCCTGAAACGGATTCTGGAACTGGCCGGTCAGGGGGCTGAAGTAATCTTTGAGCAGATGCCCGAAGATGTTCCCGGACAGAACAACCTGGCAGAGAGAAGGGCTCAGCTGAAAGAGTTGCTAAATTCTGTTCAGTGGGTTGGAATGGCTGGGAATGTCAAATCAGCCAAAGTTGGGAAAGGTGAGGTCCTGCAGTCCAGCCAGATCCAGATTGCCCTTGAATCAAAAAATATCATGCGTGAAACCCTGCTTGATTCGGGTCTCAAATATATCCGCAGAATATGTGACCAGGGCATTTATTATTATTTGGTCAACCATTCCTCAAAAACCATTGATGGCTTTGTCCCACTCAACGAAAAGGGGAACAGTTGCCTGTTGCTTGATCCCCAGTCGGGAGTAACAGGAACAGCTCAAATCAAAACAGACAAAAACCAGTTGAATGTACGTCTGCAAATGCGGCCGGGAGAGGCGATGTTTGTGCTGGTTTCGCCAAAAAGTCTGAAATTGGGCTCCTGGAAATATTTCTGGAAAGCCACGGCTCCGATTGAAATTGCCGGACCCTGGAACTTGAAATTTACCCGGGGTGGGGCTAATCTGCCGAACGCTACTGAACTCAAAGAATTGGTCTCATGGACCGAACTTCCTGACAAACTGGCAAACAATTTTTCTGGAACAGCGATATACAAGTCAACTTTTAATATGGGAGAAAAAGTCACGGGTGAATATTTGCTCGATCTAGGCAAGGTGTGCGAAAGCGCCCGGGTGTTGGTCAATGGGAAAGATGCCGGAATTCTCTGGAGCATTCCTTTTACCACCAAAATCGGTCACTTGCTTAAACCCGGAGCGAATACGATCGAAATTGAGGTGACCAACCTGATGGCCAACCGCATACGGCAGATGGATCAGCAAAAGGTGGTTTGGCGCAATTATCATGAAATCAACTTTGTAAACATTGATTACAAACCGTTCGATGCAGTAGGCTGGAAACCAATGGTATCAGGATTATTGGGACCTGTAACCATCACGCAGTTTCAAAATAATTGAACCAAGACCTTCAAGGTTTTAAAAACCTTGAAGGTCTTTGGCAACGAAAAAATGACGAAGCGATGAAGATGAACTACAATTCGATTTCAACATGTCGGTTGCTAATGGCCGGCTTGTTCCTTTTTACCTTACCAGGATGGCTGAAGGCACAGGATCCGCGGGAGCGAAATTACATGTATCCGGCGCTGAATCCAATCCATGAACCGAAACCACTTGTGACCGGTTGGGCAACCCAAAGGGTCACTGAAAAATTCAACAGGGGATTGACTGCCATACAAACGGACAGCCGCACGGTTTATCTCAGTTGGCGACTGCTGGCGGAAGATGCGCCACAAACCTCCTTTAATATCTATCGGGAAGAGAACGGTAAAAAGGAGATCCGCATCAACAAAAAACCGCTGACAACAACTACCGATTTTAAAGACCAACTTCCTGGTAAGCAGACAGTCGTTGGCTATTATGTGACACCGGTGGTTGCGGGAAAAGAGTTGAAACCCTCGGAAAAGGTATCGGTTGTTCTTTCTCAGGAGTTCAAGAATTACCGCAGTATAAAACTACAGGGGGATTACAAACCACAGCGCATTGCCCTGGCCGACCTCAACGGTGACGGGGCGCTCGATTTTATCGTCAAACAGCCCGACCAGGGGATTGATCCTGGCGGGAAACCCAATACCGATGGCCTGACGTACAAAGTTGAGGCCTATCTGAACGATGGAACTTTCCTTTGGCGCAAGGATCTTGGTCCGGGCATTGAGCCCGGAATCTGGTATTCACCGATGATCGTCTATGACTTTGATGGCGATGGCAAGGCCGAAATAGCCGTGAAAACCGGCCCGGCAGATGTTAGGGAGAAGGATGGCCGCGTGCGCAGCGGACCTGAGTGGTGTTCCATCCTGAACGGCATGACCGGCGAAGAGATCTGCAAAGTTGACTGGCCTGGCCGCAGCTGGCGTTTCGGCGACTACAACCGCAACAACCGCAACCAGATGGGAATGGCTTATCTGGATGGTAAAACCCCCTGTCTGCTTGTTGCAAGGGGCACCTACCGCCTGATGATGGTGGATGCCTACCAATTGGTAAATGGGAAACTCGAAAAACTCTGGCGATGGGACGGTGATGAGGAAAACCCTATCATCCGGCACCAGGGCGCCCATGGCATGCACAGTGCCGATGTGGATGGCGATGGCCGCGATGAAATAGTTCTGGGATCGGTGGTTTTGGACGACAATGGCACGGCCCTCTGGTCAACGGGTTTTGGCCACCCCGACAAGTGCTTTGTGACCGATATCGATCCTGAACGTCCGGGGCTGGAGATTTTTTATGCTTACGAAGACTGGCACGACGACGGCAACGGTGTTTGTCTGGTAGATGCCAAAACCGGTAAGGTAATTTGGGGCATTGGCCAAAAAACGACCCATGTCGGCGATGGAATGGTCGCTGATATCCTGCCGGATGTTCCCGGATTGGAGTGTCTCGCCTCTGAAGATCCCAAAGGTGGTTCAAGAAGTAAATATCTGTTGTCGGCAAAGGGGAAAATGCTGGCCACCGACAAGGATGTACCCGGATGCCGAAACTGGATCTTCTGGGATGCCGACAAGGTTCGCGAAAGCATCGTCTCTCCGGGCTACGAGCACAGCATGTGGGACCGATTCGATGTCAGCAAGTTATCCATTGTAAAATACAAGGGCGATACTCTGGAAACAAAAATCCAGGGTTCTGTGATCATGATGGCCGACCTTCAGGGCGACTGGCGCGAAGAGCTGATTACGATCCTGCCTGGAGAACTGCGGATTTACGCAACCACCATACCGGCCAAAGACCGCCGGGTTTGCCTGATGCAGGATTCGTTCTACAGGGCAGAAATTGTTCACAGGTCCATGGGCTACGAGCAATCACCGGTAACCAGTTATTATTTGGGGGAATAATCGGGGATTGACCTTGGATGACAATTCGTGATAAGTTGCCTGGAGTGAAATACGAGCGTAAAATTTACGTTGGAGTATTGAATAAGGGTAAATATTTACTAAATTTACCCTTGTTTGTTTGACAAGGGTAAAATTTACTTCTGAGTTATGACTAATTATAAAAAAGAAATTCCATTCAATGATTTGCCTTTACTTCCTCCAAATGTGGAACTTGAGACAAAAAAAGTATTGTTAAAAACAATCTCAGCGAGTAGGGCATTGGCCCAATTAAATGGAGCAATGATAAATCTCCCAAATCCAAGGCTTTTCCTGGATACGATTCATTTACAGGAGGCAAAGGCAAGTTCCGAAATTGAAAATATCCTTACTACCAATGATGATTTGTATCAATCTGTGGTTGCAGCCAAAAAGTATGAAAATCCTGCGACTAAGGAGGTATTAAGTTATAAAGATGCTCTTTGGGCCGGACTTGAAAGGCTTGAATCACGTCCTTTTATAACGACGAACCTTTGTATCGAGATTGTTCAGCGCATCAAACAGAATTCTGCCGGGATCAGGGTTACACCAGGGACTACTCTGGCCAATTCGAAGGGAGAAGTTATCTATACACCACCCTCCGGGGAGAACTTAATTCGTGAGAAACTTGCTAATCTCGAGAAATTTATCAATCAGGATGACACCCTAGACCCATTGATTAAGATGGCTTTGATGCATTATCAATTTGAGGCGATTCATCCATTTGCAGATGGCAATGGTAGAACCGGAAGAATTCTATTGCTTTTATATCTAAAAATGGAACGACTGTTAGATATTCCTGCTATTTACCTCAGTGAATACATCATCAAAAATAAAACGGAGTATTATCAGAAACTAAGGAATGTAACAGAAAAAGAGGATTGGGAAAGTTATATCCTGTACATGCTTGATTTAGTTGAAACCACAGCAAAGAAAGGTCTGATCAGATTAGATAAGGTGATTTCCCTGATGGAAAGAATGGCAGAGGAGATTAAAACGGAACTTCCAAAAGTTTATTCTAAAGACTTAATTGAAATAATTTTCAAACTACCTTATACCAAAAGGCAATTTTTAATTGACACTGGATTAGGAACGCCCAAGACTGTAGGTAATTATCTGATTTTATTGGAAGAAAAAGGATATCTGAAATCTGTTAAGGTAGGGAAAGAGAAATTATATCTGAATCACAAACTAATGGAAATACTGGAAAACGACTAAAATAGCTGGAAGCAATTGGAATTCTTAAATCCCAAAAAGTTGGCAGAGAAACTTTGGATATTAATGTAGAATTGATTGAAATATTGAAAAATGAGTAGTAGTTTGCTGATTATGAGCAATCTTCGGTAAATTGCTATTCTTTGGGGAATAATATAAATGGGAATAGGGGCAATACACTAAGTCTATACAAACGTTTTGGGTAATTTTGGGAGAGTAACAAATTAAGTTCAATTAAATGAATAAAGACCAATATTTAATAAGAAGTAAAAAAGCGGATTTACCTCCAAGATGTCCGTTACTTGGGTATTGTGATAGATGGGCACAAACAATCTTTTTTTATCAATATTTTGATACAGAAGTATATAAAAGTAGAAGGTTTGATTATTTGGAAAGATTAATAAAGGATGGAATAATTAGGGCTGATTTTAATGAAACCAGTTTTAAAACAGTTGCTGAACAACCGGAATTTCTAAGAGCGAATGAACGAGTATCCTATAGAAATATGTGCCCTGAAATTAATCTTTTTGACGATCAATATGCATTAGCTTTTGCAAAGGGAACAGCTAGTATATCTGGAGAATATGATGAATTTGGGAAAAAAGATCATCAGACTGGATTTAATAACTATAGTGAAAGGCATTATTCAGAATGTTTGGAGTTTTCACAATATGTTTTTCAGAACTTAGATAAGAAAAAAATTAGCAAGTATTTTATTGACAAAAAAGCGAGAAGAACTCCAATTTCAACAAAATTAAGATTTGAAATATTTACGAGAGATAAACATAAATGTCAATACTGTGGACGAACAATTGCTGACGGAATAAGCCTCGAGATTGATCATAAAATTCCAGTTGCTGAAGGTGGAACTGATAATTATGATAATCTAATAACGGCTTGTAATGAATGTAATAGCGGGAAAAGCAATAAAATATTATAAAAGAACAAACCCCAGCAATGGCTATGCCCAAAGCGGGTTTCGGCGGCTTTTCAAGGTTCAGCACCCGAAGACAGGTTTTGTGCGGGACGACAAAGACACTGCCACGCAGTTTCTTTCTAGGCATATCCGTAGATGTCAATCATATAACTCTGTCAAAATAATTAGAAACAATAGCTCATGAAATTACCCCTTTTACTCCTACCGTTCTGCCTTTTTAGCATTAGTCTTCATGCCCAAAAAATCAATGACTCCACCACGCCCCTCCATTTGATGGCACCCAATTACGATACTCCTTACGGAAAACCCGATGAGAAGGGCATCACGGTAGTGTTGGATAGAATTTATAACTATCTCAATCAAACCACCCCGATGGTTCTGATAGACAAGGTGACAAAGGCCGAATTGACTGATTATTCCAAAATAGATGCGAATACCATTTTCAAGCCCGGAGATTTCAGGCTACTTAGTTACGAATGGGGTGTCACCTATGCCGGGATGTTGCTCGCAACGCAAGCTACGGGTGATGCGAAATATGCGGAGTACACCAAAAACAGGCTCAAATTTATTTCTGAAATGCGCAATGGTTTTTTGAAGCTGGAAGAGAAGCAACCAGGCGTAAAACATGCCATGTACCGCACGCTGCATCCACAGGCATTGGATGATTGCGGTGCTATTTGTGCGGCGATGATCAAAACGCAACGCCAGGGCTTTGACCCTGCATTCTATTATACCGTCCCATCAATGTTTATGCGGCCCACGGCTATGGTCCGGTTTTGCTGGCAGGGGCTGAGATGATAGAATTGGTAAAGACTCATAGAGTTGAGATCAACGACAGTGCAGTTCAATTATACGACAAATAATACCTAAAAATGCAATTTTACTATCAAACCATATCATCTTATGAAAAATCTTAAATTCTTACTCCTGCTGTTCATGGTTATTTACGTAGCCGGAATATCGAAGGCACAAAATCTGCCTTCCCAAAAGGAGATTATGGACAAAATGATCCTGGCCAACGCCTGGTTTATGAACAAATGGCCGGATCCGGGCGCCGTTATTGTCAATGACAAAACCCGCCCGAGCCACATCTGGACCCGTGCCGTCTATTACGAGGGGTTGATGGCATTGTACGGATTGAACCACGACAAATCCTATTACGAGTATGCTGTCGCATGGGGTGAATCGCACAAATGGGGACTGAACGGCGGAGTTCAGACCCGGAATGCCGACAACCAATGCTGCGGTCAGACCTACATCGATTTGTACCTGATTGACCAGAAACCTGAGCGGATTAAAGATTTGAAAGCATCCATTGATCTGATGCTGGCATCAGAAAAAATTGACGACTGGTCCTGGATTGATGCCCTCCAAATGGCGATGCCTGTCTATGCTAAATTGGGTGTATTGTACAAAGACAACCGCTATTTCGAACGGATGTACCAGATGTACAACCACAGTAAAAATATTCAGGGAGGGAAGGGACTTTACAATCCAAAAGATAATCTATGGTGGCGTGACAAAGATTTTGTACCTCCTTACAAAGAACCCAACGGGGAAGATTGTTACTGGTCAAGGGGCAATGGCTGGGTTCTTGCTGCCCTGGTGAGGGTGCTGGAGGTTATGCCCAAAGATGCACCCCACCGCAAAGAGTACCAGCAAACATTCGAAAAAATGGCCAAGGCCTTGATCCCGATTCAGCGAATAGATGGTTTTTGGAATGCGAGTCTGCATGATCCGAATAATTATGGAGGCAAGGAGCTGACCGGTACTGCCCTTTTTGCCTATGGCATGGCCTGGGGAATCAATCATGGAATCCTGAGCAAGAAGAAATACCAGCCGATTGTCATCAATGCCTGGAACGCCATGGTAAACAACGCGGTTCATCCCAACGGCTTTTTGGGATATGTGCAGGGAACAGGGAAACAACCTTCCGACAGTCAGCCAACCTCCTACGATCGTGTTCCGAATTTTGAGGATTATGGGTTGGGCTGCTTTCTGTTGGCAGGGAGTGAGGTTTATCGAATGAAAAATTGAAAATTGACAGTTGACAACTATTTATTTCCCTGCAATTGTGATTTGAATAAAAATTTTAAACTTAACCACGAAGGTAACAAAGGACAACACAAAGGAAGCACTAAGGTTGTTATCGAAATGTGGTTTTACTTGCTCCCGGCGTAGGTCCATTCGATCGCCTGTCTAAGCAGCTTTCTGAAGTTTGCATCCTGAAAGGTTGGCGCGGCATGCCCGCTTTGCAGGGTAACGACCCTTGCCTTGCCATAGTGCCAGCTCCAGCCGATGACTAGATTGCTCGATTTTTCTGTGGTGGTTAAGAGCGGTTCAACGCCGTTTGCCACATAATATCCTTTGTAGGTCTCATCGAAGGCTTCATAATCCTTCACTCCTTTTGTGACAGGGTGTTTTTTGTTAACTACATTGACCATGAAGTGAATGTCATGAATGTAGGTGCAGGCTGCATATTCTTTGCCATCCACGGTAGTGGGTTTATGAAAATACTTTCCTCCAACGATGTTCCAGTATTCCGGCCAATCATCGAAGGCGCAAATGCTGTGGTGAAGTACAACCAATGGCTTGCCTTCCCTGATGCATTCAGCGAACATTTTTTCCTGCTCGTTAGTTATCTTCTGCCACATGTGGTAGAAAACCAGAACGTCGTAATTCCCCCTGTTTTCAGGAAGAAACTGATCGAAAGCAGCAGGAAATTCGACAACCTGACTTGTAATATTCTTACCCAGGCTGGCTAGCATCTCATTGAACGGAGCTTTGTCGTAGCCGTGTCCACCAGTAACAACAAGAATTCTAATCGGTTTTTTGGCTTCAGATGACACAGGGGCAAAGAACAGGATCGAAAAAATAAGGATGGAAAGAGCAAGAAGGGTTTTCATAAGCCTGGTAGTTTAATCAATATCTAAAAATAATCACAATCTTCTTATGTTGTTGAGGCGAGAAATAATTTGCAGAAAAATAGATATTCAAAACGCACTAAATTTTTTAATTTTTGTTGTGAATAAGCCAGATGCAAAATGAGTCGGGGACAATGTGTATTTTTAATAATTATTTCAAGGCGTATAAGCAAAATTTTAGATTATGAAGAGGTATTGTTTTCTACTGGTTGGTTTACTGGTTATTGGAACAATATGTTCAGGACAGCAGGCAGAGGCTTTGAAGAAAACAATGCATCAATATCTAAAACCGGAAGGGAGAAATCCGGTTCATAGTATGCAGATTTACCTTTCAAATCCTGAATATTCATTCTGTGATGCGGTTGGATTTTCTGATGGAAAATCGATACCGGCAGAGAAGGACAATCTGTTTAAAATAGCCAGTATCAGCAAGATGATGACCGCAACGGTTATCCTTCAAATGCAGGAAGAAGGCATTTTAAATATTGGAGATCAGGCTTCCAGGTACTTGGAGGATGTACCTTATGTAAGGGTTAATGATTTGAGTTACTTCAAGGGAAAACCTTATGGAAATTCCATTACAATCAAGCAATTGTTGCAACACAAGAGTGGACTCGCAGATATTTTTACGGATGCCTCATTTCGGTTTTACATCAATGAGTTTATTCACAAACAGCAAGAATGGGATCCAGAGAGACTGATGAAAAGGTATTACAAATACAGACTGCATAAGGACGCTCACTTTGTTCCTGACAGTGGTTATTATTATTCGGATGTGAACTTTTTCTTGCTGGGCCTGATTGTAGAAAAAGTTGCGCAACAAACACTTGCCCAACAGTTTCGTGTACGGATTTTTGAGCCGCTAAGCATGAAAAATAGCTATTTTGAATATTTTGAACCGCCGGCAGGGAACGAGAAGATGGCTCATTCATTTTTTGGTAAGATTGACATAACCAAGCGACTAAATACGTCCTATGATTGGGCCGGAGGTGGAGTAGTATCAACTACAACTGACCTCGCCCTCTTTTTGAATGGACTCTTTGAAGGCAAACTCTTTAAGAGCGCAAAGACGCTTGAAAAAATGACCAGCACAATTTCCCACACATCGGGAACAGGCAGGGTTGGCTATTATGGATTAGGATTATTCCAATATAATTTCAATGGGGATACTTACTTTGGGCATGCAGGCTTTTGGGGCTCCCTGATTGCCTATTGTCCGGCTAAGAAAATTACTTTCTGTGGAAGTATTAATCAGGTAAAACCAATTTTTGATACCCGTGAATTTATTGCCTTACTATTAAAAATGTTCGAAGAAGGCAATCATAAAAAATGAGCAAATAAATTGCTCATTTTTTATGATTGAGAAGTATTTACATCATACCTTTGGCCCCTTTTGGACCTTTCCCATGCTTCATTCCCTCTTTAAAAAGATCGAATTTTAGTTTTTGCTCATCCGTCAGTTGTGCACGCATTTCCAAACGATTTTTAGTCTGGATCTTGGCCATCTCGACACGGATTCCACCAATTTTTTCGATGTTTTTGTTGATGGCCCCAAAATCTGGTTTTTCAGCAGTCACTAGCGTTTTTTGATGCGCTTCGGCCTCTCCCAGTGCATTCCGAAGAGGTTGAAGTTGCTTTTGCGTAGCCAGTACGTTTGCTTTGAATGCATCTTTTTGAGCATCGGTCAGATTTAGACCCTTCGCGCCTCCACGCATTTCATTCTTTTGCATACCTGGATGCTGCATGCCGCGAAATTTCCTTACACCGGTTTCTGCCGTTTGTGCGATAAGGATGGTAGAAAGGCTCATCAGCATGACTACCATAAAAATTTTTGTTTTCATACTTTTTACTTTTTTTAAAATATACATTTCGAACTTTACCAAAACTGTCTGTTAGATCGTTGCGAATCAAAAAGGTTCAATCTATTTCGAAATTATTTAACAAAGTTTAAATATGATTCTGGCGTGGGTGATATGATGTGCTAATTAAAAGTCTATTGGCCAATCTCTTTCAACGCAGTCCTTATCTCTTTCAGAAATAGTGGCACTTTGATTTTTGGATCCCCTTCACCCAAAGTTTCCAAGGGGAGGTATCCGCGGTAGCCTGAGGCCTGAATGATGGTCAGCAATTTGTTAAGATCCGTATTTTGCTCAATACCATTCACAAACAGGTTCTCCTTGAGCTGCCAGTTCACGGCAAACGGGATGGACTGCGCAATTTCTTTGTACGGATCACCGGTTCGGTAGCTTCCAATGTCCAGAATCAAACCGCACCATTCGGAGTTGATGCGTTGGATGATTTCGATGGCCTGATCGGCTGTTTTGATAAAATCATTGTGGTTTTGGATGGCGACTACCACACCGTGTGCCTTCCCAAAAGCCACGCATTCGCTCATCATTCGGACTACCTGATCCACTGCTTCAGCACGCGATAATCCTTTCGGATCGGCTGCTCCGGAAAAAACGCGAATCACGGGGGCTCCGATCTTTTCTGCGGCGATGATCCATTTTTTGACCAGATCGACACTCGCTTTCAACTTAGCAGGATCCTGTTCCGTAAAATCATTGCGAACACCGGTGCCACTTATCTCAACGCCAAGTAGAAATGCTTTTTGCTTGATGTGGTAGAGATATTCATCTGAAGGTACTTCCGGGTAACCGGGGAAATAGTAAGCGGTCAGATCAACGGCATCAATCTGATTTAACGCACAAAATTCGATCAGTTGGTCGAGGCTCATCTCTCCGCTCAGCAGAGGCTTGCTAAAAGAGTATGCGTTGAGGCTGGTCTTTAGTTTGGTCGGAAAATTTTTAATGGATTTACCATTCAGTTGAATACCTGAGATCAACAGAATTGAAAAGATGATGCTCTTTACCAGGGGGAAAAACGTTTTTTCCATGTAATAAAGTATTAGGATTGATTTAAAGTCTATTTAACCACGAAGGACACAAAGTACGCACAAAGGGCACAAATTATATGCCTAATTATATGCTATTTGTGTCCTTTGTGTTTGCCTTTGAGTCCTTCGTGGTTAATTTAATTCTATATAAACCAGCTCATCATCAGCACAGTCAGAATTCCGACCACCCCAATTGTCGATTCCATCAATGTCCAGGTTTGAAAGGTCTGTTTCACGGATAATCCGAAATACTCCTTAAACATCCAGAATCCCGAGTCGTTGAAGTGAGACCACATCACACTACCTGCACCGGTGGCCAGCACCATCAATTCGGGAGAGGTGCCTGTTTGCTGGATGATAGGCAACATGATGGGGGCAGTTGTCAGGGTGGCAACAGTGGCAGATCCAACTGCTAATCTTAAAATCGAAGCGATCAGAAAAGCCATGAGCAGTGGATTCATGTGAAAAGATGCTGAAACGGCACGAATGTACTCGATCACTTGGCTGTCTTTCAAAACCTGAGAGAAAGCCCCTCCTCCGGCAATAATCAGCACGATCATGGAAACTGCACCGATCGATTTGGCCGAGCTGCGCATCACCTCGTCCATCGTCCGGCCACGGCGCAACCCAAGGGTAAGAATGGCAACTACAACTGCCGTAAAAAGAGCAATATTGGCATCGCTTATAAATTTGAAGAATGTAAGTACCATCGATAATATATATGCAGTATGACCGCTGAAGCCTTTGCCTGAAAAAAGGTGCAAATAAAATCCAGTGATGTTTTCAATCCCAAGTTTGGTGAGTTCGGCCTTCGCCGGAGGCGGACCAAATACCAAATCAGTCACCGCACCAAACAGCATTAAAATAATCGGAGTGACCGCACAAAGGACACTGATCCCCAGTCCGGGGAGTTCTTTTTTTTCAAAATTTCTTGCCATGAAAAGGTCAGACGGGAACTCAGATTTCAGGTTTTTAGAGAAACGGGTAAGCCAAACGCCGCCAATCAGACAAGCAGGAATCATCGGTATTAATCCGTATAACAATACTTTGTTGACATTGGCTTCATAAATAAATGAGACATAGGTTGGCGCGGGATGCGGAGGTAGGAAACAATGTGTGACGGACAATGCAGAACAAAGTGGAAGTGCAAGCCATACAACCGGCAATTTTGTGATGTTGGCAAAGGTGAAAATGAGCGGAACCAAAACCAGGAAACTTGCATTATACATCATCGGCAAACCAACCAGAAAGCCTGTTATTAACAGGGCATATTGAATGTTTTTCACACCCATTAATTCAATCATGCGAAAGGAGATGGCATGAGCAGCGCCACTCTCTTCCAGTATCTTTCCAAGCATAGCCCCAAATGCAAGAATCAACAATACTTTGCCCATGGTGTCGCCAATACCTTTCAACACGGAATCAAGAATATCAATCAGGTTCATGTTGCTCAGCAGTCCTACAGCAAAGCAGGTAATCAACAACGCCAGAAAGGCATTGATTTTAAATTTGCTGATCAAAATCAGGAGGATCAAAATTCCGATGCCGACAACAAGCAAGGGCATAATAGTTTGGTTAAAGAGTTTGACCTAAAGGTAGAAATTTACCGGTTAGTGAATCATTAAATTTTTTAGCCATGTGTGATACAAAGGAAAATCGGGTAAAGATATTTTAGTGATTTAGGTGATCGATCATTATGTCAAACGTTCATCTTCACCTAAACATGACAACAGTACCATATAACCGTCGCATAAGAAACCTTCGTAACCCCAGCATTCGCCTTTCCATGTTTTCCAGTCTTTGGACATTCCGTTTACACAACTACCGCTAAAATTCCCATCACTTATACTTTTAAGAATGGGATACAATATTTTTCTTGAATCCGGATTTCGTTTCAGTTTTTGCAAGGCATCCACCATAAAATAGGTGTAACAGGCTGTTGCCCCTCCATTTTCATATATCTGAAATGCATCAGTTCCATCTTCCAGGGATGGACCGCCCCACCTATGATCAGAAGCGGTATAATCACCTTTTTTTACCGGAATCAGATTTCCCGGCAAGCCCAGGGAAAAATCGGTAAAACCAACGGACTCCATTTTTGATAATAGTTTATCCATTACCCGATTGCCCTGTTCCTCATTTAATAGACCGTAGCTAATGGCAATACTATTCACAAAAGTGAAGTAATAATCGTGCAATTGTCCGTCCTTACTTTTCCAACCAGCTAAAACACCTGATTCCGGGTTATAAAAAGTTGAATAATAGGCTGACTTTAATTTGGCTGCATGATCTGTGTATTTTTGACTTTCAGGCATATTCGTATTTCTCAAAATTTCTCCAAAGAGATTCAATGCCCTGTATGCCAAAGCATTTGAATAAGCATCTTTGTGCCCAAAGCCAACCGTATCCCACCAATTAGCAGGCCGCCGAACACCATCCCATGTGCCGTAATTACCACTTAACGGGTATTCAATTAAGCCATCCTCATCTATATCATTTTTTACAGTGATATCTGCCCATTCTATTAGTGAACTTATGTTTTCATTCAGCCATTTAGTGTCATTTGCAGAATTGATATAATAGCAGGCAGCCATCAATAAAGAAGGATGAGAATCGAGGCTGTCATATTTTGATTTCCACGAAACAGTATCTGCCTCCTCATAATTGTCTGTGTAACCTACCAAACCATAAGCTTTCATGCCACTGATGTACCGATCAAGTGTCATTTTAACCAGGTCCATTGCCTTTAATCCATCCGCCAAAGGAGGTGTATATTGGGCCAGCTGGGCCGACATGTACAATGTAAAAGCACAGGAATCTGAGGAAGAGTTATTTGCTAATACCCGAAGCCGGGGATTTACCTGGAATATATTGATGAAATTCCGTCTGAAACCATCGTAAACCGGGTCATTTTTTATAGCTGTTACATCGGGATAAATGCTAACAATTTCTAATTGATAAATAATCTGAGGATATTCAACGGAAGCCGGAGGAAAAGAAATACTTACAAAATGATGCTCCGGATTACCTTTCACCTCCGAGTTTGTCCTTCGGGCATCCGTAAGTAATTCTAACCCGGAAACATTACTGGTAACCCGAAAAGTACCCATGTCCGGAAGATGAATCAGGCAAGGCAAGGCAACCTTATTGCGTTCTTTCATAATACCAAGAACGGTAGCGTGATTTAGCTCCTGATTGATGTTGATATTAAATGGTTCACTATTTCCGCTTTTTTCAGAGATAATCTGTATGCTTTTATTCGAAAAACTAAATTTCCAGGCTGGCGGACTATTTTTTTCCTGACTTTCAATTTGGTAAGAAATTGATTTTGCAGAGATCGTACTTCTATATTTTTTGCTAATAATTTCCCTAATCAAAGGCGGATGCGCCGCTGCTTTACCTTTGCCCAATGAATCTATACATAATGAATCTAATTGAGGAAAATCCTTTCGCATCGCGACTTTCATGAAAGGGGATTGAAAGGTAAATGAATCATTTAATTGACCGAATATTTCATTGGGATTTAACAATGGGATAGTCAGCCCTAAAACTGAAGACGATTTTATGAATTCCCGGCGTGAGGTAGTTTTCATTCTGATTGTTGTAAATTTGGTTATTGCTGATCCTTATTCTGTTGTAAAAATCCAATTGCCTTCTTGTACATCGAATAAATAATAATTTAAGTTTTCTTCTTTATACACCAGGCCTTCGGCGCGATAGATACCATTATCTTTGCTGAATATTAATTTGCTGTTTGCAGATATTCTTTTTATATCCATGTCATTTTTGGGAATCAACACCCAAATATAAGAAAAATCAGTTCCTGTGTCAGTATTAGTGTTTTTAGGACTCTTTTAGTAAGACAAAGATTAATTCACAACTAATTGGATATCAGACGCTATCTACTCTGTATTTTCCAATATCTTTTAATAAGCCTGAATATGCGATAAAAACGGCTGAGAAATAAAAAACCCTTTGCTATTACGAACAAAGGGACAAACTTAAACTTTCGATCGACGATTGAGTTTAATTTTTAATTTATATTGTATGGGCTTGGAAATCCCTTGCTAAAAGGTGCAGAATTGTAAATCTGTACCAACTGCGAGAAGAAATGAGATTGCTGGCAATTATAAAAAGTCCCAGAAGGAGATGGAGTCGGGTAGTCTCGAATTTTCATCAAACATCAATGATCTTAAGAAAATGCTCTGATGGAGGTTTCTTTTAGCAATTCATTCAGGAAAGCATTTGAGAAACGAATCAAATCCGCCGAAACAAGGATGCAATTGTTAAAGAACTAAAAATAATAGTTATTAAACTATAATACATAGTTGATAAACTAAATATAATAGTTATACTTACAATAAAATTAGGTATAACTATGAAATACCCATCCCGACAAGTCGGGACCAACCGAAAATGATTATGTGGGTATTCTATGCGGCCGTTAAAAAACAATCTTTATACGCATGAAATAGCCATGAGTGAATATACACACCAACCGAAAATGATTATGTTGGTATTCCATTTGGCCATTAAAAAACAAAATATAAACAAATGAAATTCCCATGAGCTAAAAATTTTAACACACCAACCGAAAATGAATATCGATCTTTGCCGAAAATTACCTCATTATGGAAAAGATAATATTCGACCAGGTTGTACAAGTTGGCTG
>JAPLDT010000061.1 GCA_026391315.1 Bacteroidia bacterium | reverse complement strand
GATAAAGAATACCGCTTCCCATTTTTCCTGCAGCCCCCAGGACAGCCACATTTTGAATTCTGTTGGTATTTGTCATTGTGGTGATTGTTTGACGGGTTAGTTCCAGTTTGGTTTCCTTTTTTCTAAAAATGCAGTCATTCCCTCTGTCCCTTGTTTGGAAAACTGTTTCGAGAATTCTTTTATTTCAAAGAGGCCGCCCTTTTCAATGCCATTCAACTGGCCAAAGTTGACCGCTTTTTTTACGGACGAAATGGCCATCGGACCTTTTTGGCAGATGAGCTGAGCTACTTCAAGCGTCTTGTCCATTAGTTCTTCGGAGGAAACCACCATTTGAACCAGTTGATTTTGTTTGGCTTCCAGTGCTTCGACCATTTGGGCGGTAAACAGCATGTATTTTGCAAAACCTGTCCCAACGGCACGGGGTAAGCGCTGGGTTCCGTTGAATCCGGGGATCAGACCCAGGTTTACCTCAGGAGCACTGAATTTAGCTTTATCGGAAGCAATAATAAAATCGCATGCCAAAGCCAGTTCTAATCCGCCGCCAAGGGCAAACCCGTTTACAGCGGCAATAACCGGAATTTTAAAGTTCTCGATGCGGTTAAAAGTATCATGGCCGGTCTGCGAAAACAGGAGTGCATCGGCAGGTGATTTTTTCTTCATTTCAGCAATATCAGCGCCTGCTACAAATGCTTTCCCTTCTCCTGTTAACACAACCACCCTAATGTCGTTGTCTGTTTCCAATTCATCCAGCACCAGATTAAGATCAATGAAAACCTGTGTGTTCAGTGCATTTAAAGATTGTGGTCTGGAAAAAGTGACAATGACTATTTGATTGTTTTTGATCAGTTGGAGCGTTTCCATAAAACAATAAAATATTTGTATGTGAATGACAAATCCTTAATGTTAAGAGTACTGTAAATTTGTATCTAAAAGTAACAAAATATCAGGAAGTCGCAGAAATGAGTTATTAAATCGCTGACTTAAATTTTTACTCTGTTAATTTTCTGTCAGAGCGCCGATGGATTTCGCGACCATTGAAATGAGCACTGTCAGATCAAGTCGTCACTCTTAGGATTTATAATACTTCGATAAAATCCAACGATCTGTCTATAAAATAGTTCAACTGGTCTATTGTATTTGTGGCACCAAAGAGCCTGAACTATTTTTGAGTAAGATTTTTACAAAAACAATTTTTAAAATTATAAGATTATGAAAACAAAGAATTTTTTCAAAGGGTTGTCACTTTTCGTTATTGGTATGGTCGTCATGTTAGGAATTGAAGCAAATGCAAGACATCAACACTTCAGCCACCAAGCTGGTTTCAGAAAAAGCACGGTAATTGAAGTTGGGGCTCCGCTTTCTGTTGAAGAGCTAAATCACCTGGGATTAAATTAAGCAGGTATGTAAATGAGCGAAAAAGGAGGTGATTGCCTCCTTTTTTAATGTCTTTTGGTTAGATATTTTTGCATAGAATCATCAATGTGTGAATTCTGTAATTTTTTCCCAAAATTATATAACATTTTCAAGGAAAGTTGATTGTAATTTTTGATTGTTTTTAATCATAGGGCAATGAACATTTTATTGGTTTATCCGCAGTATCCGGATTCATTTTGGAGCTTCAAGCATGCTATGCGATTTATTTCCAAAAAAGCTTCCGTTCCTCCGTTGGGATTGATAACCATTGCGGCAATGCTGCCAAAAGCATGGCACAAAAAAGTGGTAGACATGAATATTACCACACTTAAGACAGGAGATGTTGTTTGGGCTGATTATGTTTTTATCAGTGCAATGTCGATTCAAAAAGAATCGGTGAATGAAGTTATTCGGGAGTGCTTAAAATACAAGACCAAAATGGTAGGCGGCGGGCCTCTCTTTACACAGGATTATGATAATTATCCACAGATAGATCATTTTATTCTAAACGAAGCCGAGATTACACTGCCTCCATTTCTGCGGGATTTGGCCTCCGGAAATTCCCCCGAAAGAATATACAGGACAGACGACTTTGCCGATTTATCTGATACCCCTATTCCTGATTACAGTTTGCTGTCAAGAAAAGACTATGTTGTAATGAACGTTCAGGTAACAAGGGGATGCCCTTTCTCCTGCGATTTTTGTGAGATAACTGCCTTGTTGGGCCATAAGGTGCGCATGAAGAAACCAAGCCAGATTTTAGCTGAACTTGAATCATTGTATTACCTCAATTGGCGCGGTCCTGTTCTGATTGTGGATGATAATTTTATCGGAAACAAACATGAAGTCAAGGAGAACCTGCTTCCTGCAATGATGGAATGGATGAAAAATCACAGATTTCCATTCACCTTTGAAACGCAGACTTCTATCAACCTGGCCGATGATGATGAACTGTTGTCAATGATGGTTGCCACAGGTTTTACTTCCACTTTCATTGGGATTGAAACACCTGATGAAATATCTCTTCAGGTTTGCAACAAGAGTCAGAATAAAAACAGGGATTTGCTTCAGTGTGTGAAAAAAATTCAAAAAGCCGGGATGTCGGTTTCCGGAGGATTTATTGTTGGTTTCGACACGGATACCTCCTCCGTTTTTCAAAAACAATTGGATTTTATTCAGCAAAGTGGAATTGTTTCCGCAATGGTTGGCATTTTGCATGCTCCCAAAAACACCACGCTGTATAAACGTATGGTGGGAGAGGACCGGATCATAAAAGATTCGAGTGGCAACAATACGGATGCATCCATAAATTTCATCCCCAAAATGAACCCCAAAGAACTCCTGGATGGATACAACGGTCTCATTCGTAATATCTATTCAATAAAACCCTATTACAAAAGGGTTCGTCAGTTTCTGCAAACGTATCAGCAACTGTATGCTATTAAAAGGAGGGCAAGATTTTCGTTATTCAAAAGTTTATTTAAAACTGTTTACATCATTGGTATAGCAAACAAAGGAAGAGGTGAATTTTGGAAGTTGATGTTATGGACCCTTTTCAGGAAACCTCTTTTGATCAAAGAAGCTATTCAATTTGCCGTCTACGGTTATCACTTTAGAATAGTATATGGATTAAGAAAATAGATCCAAACGGCACGATGAAACAGAGTAACTGGCCCGAATGGATAACAGCAGAGAAGGAGAGTCCCATCGGACGTCAGAGTTTCACTTCATGGCGTCCGTGGAAGAAGGGCGATCCACTGCTCGAGTCGGGATTGCTGGGGCCTGTAACGCTTCGGGTGATGCAAGGGATGGAGTGACTCATGTTCGAGGATATTTGTAACCAGACGACGTTATTCGAATCGTTTGTCGCAGATTCCCCGATGACTACTCTCTGACCGTGTTTTTTAACTATTTTTGTCCCATGGCTAAATTACACGACACCTCCATCAAAAAGGAGAGAGTAATCCTGGTAGGATTGATCTACGGGAAGCAGGACGAGAAGGTGGTGCAAGAGTACCTCGATGAACTTGAATTTCTAGCCGAAACGGCAGGCGCCGAGATCTATGAACGTTTTACCCAGCGGCTTGTCAATCCTCACCCAGCAACTTTTGTCGGATCCGGAAAACTTCAGGAGATCCTTGATTTTGTGACTATTCACGAGATCGACTCGGTTATTTTCGACGATGAGCTTTCCGCAACACAACTTAGGAACATCGAAAAGGTGATTGATTGCAAAATACTTGACCGAACCAACCTGATCCTCGATATTTTTGCCAAAAGAGCCCAGACAGCTCATGCAAAAACGCAGGTCGAGCTGGCGCAATACCAATATTTACTTCCCCGCCTAACCCGCATGTGGACCCACCTCGAACGGCAACAGGGGGGTATCGGGATGCGCGGACCGGGGGAGTCGCAAATCGAAACAGACAAACGGATTATCCTCGATAAAATTTCGCTGCTGAAGAGTGAACTCGCCAGGATCGACAAGCAGATGAGTGTGCAGCGAAAGAACCGGGGCAACATGGTCAGGGTGGCACTGGTTGGATACACCAACGTCGGCAAATCCACCATCATGAACATGATCAGCAAATCGGAGGTTTTTGCCGAGGACAAACTTTTCGCTACGCTGGATACCACAGTCCGCAAAGTAGTTGTGGGCAATTTGCCATTTTTATTGTCTGATACGGTAGGGTTTATCCGCAAATTGCCCCATCACCTGGTCGAGTCGTTTAAGTCGACACTGGATGAAACGCGGGAAGCGGATATTCTGATACATGTGGTCGACATCGCCCATCCGGGTTTTGAGGATCAGATTGAGGTGGTTAACAAGACATTGGCCGACATCGGGGCATCCGATAAACCGATGATCTATCTTTTCAACAAGATTGATGCCTTTACGCATGTTGAGAAGGAGGAGGACGACCTCACGCCATCTACCCGCGAGAACAAGAGTCTGGAGGAGTGGAAAAATTCATGGATGGCCAAAGAGAGCGGGAACGCGATCTTTATTTCGGCGAAACTGCGGATCAATATCCCCCATTTCAAACGGGTATTGTACGAGGAGGTGAAAAAGATTCACGTAACGAGATTTCCGTTCAACGATTTTTTATTCCCAAATTTCGAAGACTAACCACGGATTCTGGAAAAATTAGCCCCGCCTTCACCACAGATTACACAAATTTACACAAATAAAAAAGGCGATAAATTATAGAATTTAACGCCTTTTAATGTTAGTATTTAATCTTACAGTGAGTTCCAATTTGAATTAATTGTCAATTGTCAACTATTTCACTACTCCCTCTTTTACCAGATATTCCGCAATCTGCACAGCATTCAAAGCTGCTCCTTTTTTGATCTGGTCGGAGACGGTCCAGAAGGCTAGTCCGTTGGGAGTGGTAAGGTCTTTGCGGATTCTTCCAACAAATACCTCATCGCGGCCTGCCAGGTAAAGTGGCATCGGATACTGTTTCTCCGCCGGATTGTCGATCACGATCACCCCTTCGGCTTTTTCAAACGCAGCGCGCGCCTGTTCGACAGATATCTCTTTCTCTGTTTCAACCCATATGGCTTCGGAGTGGGCACGCATCACCGGAACACGAACTGCAGTCGCACTTACCAGGACATCGGAGTGCATGATTTTGCGTGTTTCATGGAACATCTTCATCTCCTCTTTGGTGTAGTCGTTGTCGAGGAAGACATCAATGTGGGGAATCAAGTTCTGCACAATCTGAAAGGCAAATTTCTTCACAGTAGGTTCCTCGTTGTTGGCTACCTGTACGGTTTGGGCCTGCAGTTCATCCATACCGGATGCACCTGCACCGCTGGCACTCTGGTAGGTGGAGATGTGCACCCGTTTGATGTGGGAGAGCTCTTCGATCGGCTTCAGGGCAACCACCATCTGGATGGTGGTACAGTTTGGATTGGCGATGATGCGTCGCGGCATGTTTTTGGCATCGGCGGCATTGACCTCGGGAACCACCAGTGGAATATCAGCTTCCATTCTGAAGGCGCTCGAGTTATCAATCATGATGGTGCCAAATTTGGTGATGGTATCGGCAAAATCTTTGGAAATACCTGCTCCGGCAGATACCAGCGCAATATCGATGCCCTTGAAATCGTCGTTGTGCAGCAACTCTTTTACTGTAAGTTTCTTACCCTTGAATTCATACGTTGTTCCTTTACTGCGGGCCGATCCGAAAAGTACCAGTTCATCCAAAGGAAAATTACGTTCTGCCAATACTCTTAAAAACTCCTGGCCTACTGCGCCACTGGTTCCGACGATTGCTACTCTCATGACTTTTTATATTCTATGGTTCTATTAATTAACAAGATAAGAAAAAGAAGGATAACCCTTCGGCTTCGCTCAGGGACCGGTTATCCTTCCACCATTTCATGTCCAATTTATTCGTTTTTGATCCTGAAATAGGTTAACTTGTATAGGGAAAACCCTGAATACAAAACAAACTATAACCCCTTGGGTTCAAAATTAGTGATTATTCTTATTATTTTCCAAAAAATGGCTGTATTTATTTACATTTTTATTTTTTTATTCCTTTCTTTTGACTCAATCGAAAGTAAAGGTAGAGAATCGGTGCCGGCAAAACCGGAAATACTTATCAGCGAAGTGCTTTTCAATCCGTTCCCTGAAGGCTGTGATTTTGTTGAGATTTACAACAACAGCGGCCACGCCGTGGATATCTCCGGGCTTTTCCTGGCCACCCGAGACGCTTCAAAAGTATTGAAGCAACTTGCGCAATTGTCTGTTTCCCAAAAGTATTTGGCTCCTGGTGCCTTTCTTGCTGTCACAATATCCCCGGAAGGGATTCGGCGTTTTTACAGGACCAGGTGTGAGGAGTGTCTGCTGAAGACTCAAAAATTCCCAACATTGACAGACAAGAACGGTTGTGTTGTGTTGCTGAATAAGGAGCTGGTAGTTCTGGATGAGTTGAACTATGATGAGGGAATGCACGATCCGCTGATCTCGGAGGTAGAAGGGATATCCCTTGAGAGAATTAGTTTTGCAGTAGAGGCTTCCCGGAAGGATAACTGGCACTCGGCGGCAAAGAGTGCGGGTTTTGCCACTCCAGGATACCTAAATTCGGTAATAGAGGTCGCAGATCCAACCGGTGAAATGGTCTCTGTCGACCCCGGCGTTTTCACTCCGAATGGTGATGGGCTAAATGATCAGCTGAATATTTCAGTGAAAACGGATGATTTGGGTTGGATTTTAAATATAACGATTCTGAATTGTACCGGTGGGGTTGTCCGGAATTTGGTCAACAATGTCACTACCGGTCGTTCAGATCAGTTTGTTTGGGATGGTTTAGATGGTGAATTTCAGAAAGTTCAACCGGGGATCTACATTTTGAATATCTCGCTTTTTAATCGGGATGGCAGACATAGAAAGGCAAGGAGGGCATGCGTCGTTTCAGATCGTTTGTAATTTTTATAAATTTGGATCGGGAAATTGTATCAATTTTAATTTCAAACAGCATGGAACGTAGAAAATTCATCACTTCAGGAATCGGAGCAGGCATAGTTACTGGTGCTGCGATAACCTTTGGCGGTATAGATAACATAATTGCAGGTAACGCTGCACTGCCTTACGATTTGATCGCTGTTCGCGGCGGTGAACCGGATGTCATGTTTGACAAAGGGATCGAAGCGTTGGGCGGTATGTCGCAGTTTGTCAAACCCGGGCAGAAAGTGGTGATAAAACCAAACATTGGCTGGGACCGTGTTCCCGAGCGAGGCGCCAACACCAATCCAATCCTGGTAAAACGAATCGTCGAGCAGTGTTTGAAAGCAGGTGCCAAAGAGGTATTTGTATTTGACCACACCTGTCACGAATGGACCAAATGTTACAAGAATTCTGGAATTGAGGCTGCTGTCGTTGCGGCGGGAGGCAAGATGGTCCCCGGCGATAGCGAAAGATATTACCAGAAGGTGGATGTTGTTGGCGGTTCCAAACTCAAAGAGATGAAAGTACACGAATTGCTGTTGAACAGTGATGTCTTCATCAATGTTCCTATTCTCAAACACCATAGTTCCTCCAAAATCTCCATCTGCATGAAGAACATGATGGGATGTGTGTGGGATCGCGGTTTCTGGCATAAAAATGACCTGCACCAATGTATTGCGGATTTCTTACATTACAAAAAGCCCACACTGAACGTTGTGGATGCCTATTATGTCATGAAGCAGAACGGTCCAATGGGCGTCTCACTGGATGATGTCATCACCATGAAGAGCCTTATTCTTTCCAGGGATATCGTTGCTGCCGATTCTGCTGCAACCAAATTCTTCGGCAAAGATCCTGCGGATATCAACCACATCCAGATGGCCTATGCAGCTGGAATGGGAGAGATGGACCTTGCCAAAATTAACATCAACCGGATCAATTTGTAATGAATTTTAGTTTTCTGAAACGGTTGAGGGTTGGTCTCGCCATTTTCTTTCTGGTATTGCTGGCTTTGCTCTTCGTCGATTTCAGGAAGAGTTTTTCCAAGGATTTTTACCAATGGGCTGTCTCGTTGCAGTTCGTACCCGCGATCCTTAAATCATACTTCCTCCCGGGTATAGCTGCTTTGAGTATCACTTTTTTACTTTTGCTTACGCTCTTTTTTGGAAGAGTATACTGTTCTGTTCTTTGCCCGTTGGGTATTTTGCAGGATGTCATTTCATGGATTTCGGGGAAAACGAAGAAAAAAAGAAGATACAAATACCACAAAGCCTGGACAATTGGCCGATATTCCCTGTTGGTTCTGGTTTTGCTTCCACTGCTTTTGGGGAGTATTACACTTGTAACACTTCTCGATCCCTACAGCCTTTTCGGAAGAATTGCCACCATCCTGTTTAAGCCGGTGGTGGTAGTCGTTAACAATGTTTTTGCTGCCGGATTTGCCAAAGCGGATATTTACAATTGGCTCTATCGATATGATATGATCCCGGTTCATCCGGCAATCCTTATCGTTAACACGATTTTTCTTGCAGGGATTGGCTATTTTGCTTTTACGAGGGGACGACTTTATTGCAATGCCATCTGTCCGGTAGGAACCTTCCTGGGACTGATCTCCAGGTTCGCCATCTTTAAAATCAAGATCAACAAGCACAATTGCACCCATTGCGGGCGCTGTGCAAGGGTGTGTAAAGCGGAATGCATCGAGGTAAAGAGTCAAACCATCGATTACAGCCGTTGTGTTGCCTGTTACAACTGTCTGACTGTGTGTTCGGATAAAGCAATGACCTACAATCCAAAGTTTGGGAAACCTTTTGTGATGCCTGCGGGTATTGAGCCTAAAGTTGCCAAAAAGAAAGGTGTGTCAGCACCCGACTCCTCCAAGCGGAATTTTCTCATTACTTCCGCCGTTGGAATAGCTGCCCTTTACGGATTCAAGGCACCTGATTCGATCCCCGGAGTAAAAAAGCCCAAACTGATCGTACCGAAGCCCAAAGGAGAAAGCACCGTTCCTGAGGTTAAAACATCGGCCGTATCTCCTCCCGGCTCCCACTCTGTCTGGCGTTTCAACAAGATATGCACAGGCTGTTCGCTGTGCGTGTCGGCCTGTCCGACCAAGGTTTTGCAGCCTTCTTTCCTGGAATACGGGCTGATCGGGGTCATGCAGCCACATATGGCGTACCATAAGGGACTATGCGAATTTGACTGCACCCTTTGCAGCGATGTCTGTCCTACGGGCGCTATTATTCCCATTACGATGGATGCCAAGCACTTGCTACAGATTGGACAGGTGCATTTTGAGAAGAAGAACTGCATCGTTGAGGTTGAAAAGACTGACTGCGGGGCCTGTTCCGAGCACTGCCCAACAAAGGCCGTACAGATGATTCCATACGGAAAGCTATTTATTCCTGAGGTAGACCAGAAAATCTGTGTCGGTTGCGGTGCCTGCGAGTATGCCTGCCCTACTACCCCATTTAAAGCTATTTATGTGAATGGTAATCCGACCCATCTCGCGGCAGAAAAACCCAAAACCATAAAAGCGAAGAATGTGCTAAAAGAGGGGGAGTTTCCCTTCTGAAAAAGAGGGGGAGACCTGGGGATGGAGAGACGGAAATGACGGAGAGACGGAGAGAAGAGGGGACGCACACTGAGCCTGTGGTCCCTGAGCCTGTCGAAGGGTCGAAGTGCAAAAATACAACGCACCGTCATCGGTCCCTGAGCTTGTCGAAGGGGGATTGAGAGACAGAGAGACGGAAATGACGGAGAGACGGAAAGAAAGTGGGGATGACTAGGAAGACTGGGACGAAGGGGAATGGGCAAGACTTAAATAGAGGTTAACTGATGCCAGCGGTCAAGCATTTCCTGACACTCTTGCTTCGATTCAGGGAAAACCAATGGCCTAAGAATCACACGTGCTCCGGTATCTGAGACCAAAGATCCTATCCTGTCAATATATTTTTTCCAGTCTTCGCCTGCTTCTGCTGCAATTCGGCTATAAAGAACTGTTCCTGTTTCGGCGCAACGCTCCATCAACTTTTTTGTATTGTATTTTTCAGGGTTCCCAAGGTCAATGGCTTTAATTTCGGGTAATGATGTAAACTGATCAAAAATGGTAGGGTGTTCACCGCAGAAATGTAGGAATCCACCTCCGAAAGGTTGTGTACTTCTTTTTATATATGGAAGAATAATTTCTTCAATCATCTCCGGAGACAACAGGGTAGCTGTGTCTTCCGAAACCCTGACACCACCCTCCGGAAAATAAACCCCTTGCTCGGTTCCATGGCCATGGATCATTGTTTGTAGATCTTCATGCATGGCAGACTTTAGGATTTCTGTTCCTTTCAGATAGATAGACAAACTGATCTCCATCAATTCTGTCATGAAACTTTCTGGTTCTGAATCAAAAAGAGAATAAAATATCTCATCACCGTAGAGAAGATGGGCGATGTCGAAAACACCCTGTGTATCTGGCAGATAAGCAGCAATATCAGGTGAACAGTAGTGATGGTACAAGCTATAAAAATCAGCTGCCAGCCTGAAAATATTGGAATTCTCCAGGCTGGATTCGCTGATCGCACGAATCATGTCAATTGTTAGGGGATCCCCGGGCCATGGCATCGAATTCCCGGGAGTCTGGAAATCCTGACCGGCCATGGCAGGAAGCGTAATCACCCCCAAATTGGGACGAACGGTAGGGATCCCATCAGTAGGCCATCCAATAACAGCCTGTGCCCTTTTTAATTCTGTCTCCCACATGGCCATGGGATCATAGAACCTGATATGATAGTTGTTAATATCATACAGATTAGCCCTGGAAGGAGGAATCAATAGAAGACCCGGTCCCTCACCCTGCCAAAATTTTTTGTGCAATTTAATTTTTTCTTCCATCGGTAATTCTTGATTCTTGATTTCCCTCCTCGTTCCTGTAATATATCCTCATCAAACTATCATCCAGCTTCTCTTCACGGTCCAGGACCCAATCAGTTTCGGGGGCTTTGATGCCTGAGCCAAATCTGGCATTCCCGATGTAAATCCTCGCCTCATCCCACAACCCTTCGCGCAGGTAGGATTCAAGCAGGGACTTTCCTCCTTCAACCAACAATGACTGAATCCCTCTTTCCAGAAGAATGGTATTGATTTCACTGAGCATGTTACTGTTAAATTTAATTCTAATGTACTCCAGATTTGGCTTAGATTCCATCTCTTTTTCAGTAAAGACCAGGGTCTCAGTAGACTGATCAAGCATAGCGGAAGTTGCAGGCAATATTCCCCTTCTGTCGAGCACCATCCGCAATGGATGATTGCCACTCCATTCCCGTACGGTCAGTGAAGGGTTGTCCTTCAAAACTGTATTGGTCCCTACCAGGATGGCTGCCTCATCCGACCGCATCTTGTGGACTGCGATCCTCGAAAGGTTGTTGGTAATCCAGGTTGGCTGACCAAAATCTGCCTCTTCGCGCGACTTGTCAATGAAGCCATCCTCCGTTTGTGCCCATTTCAGAATGATGTAAGGCCTCTTTTTTTGGTGAAAGGTCCGAAACCGGCGGTTCATCCTGTTACACTCATCTTCCAGCATGCCCACCTCAAGGTCACATCCGGCAGATCGCAAACGCTCCAGTCCCTTTCCAGCCACCTTTTCGTTGGGATCAACTGAGCCAACCACTACCTTTGGGATTTTCATTTTTACCACCAAATCCGCGCAGGGCGGTGTTTTGCCAAAATGAGAACAGGGTTCCAGCGTCACATACATTGTTGAGTGAGCTAGCAAACTCATGTCTTTTACAGCGTTGATGGCATTCACCTCGGCGTGCGTTTCGCCATATTTGCAGTGATATCCTTCGCCGATGATTAGTCCGTTGTGCACGATCACACAACCTACCATCGGATTGGGCGCTACCTGTCCCATACCAAGCTTGGCCAGCTCAATGGCGCGGGCCATAAATTTTTCTTCGGCCTGCCCTGTATCAAAACTGCTGCGATTCTCTATTTTTGTATTTCCTGCCATGTTAAAAACAAAGAAAATAATAAGGGAGAAACTCTCTCCCCTATATCCTCCTTCCGAGGTGGAGGGCCTTACCCGGCTCATTCTGGAGCATGTAACCGGTTTCAACCGGTTACAAATGCACATGAACCAAAACGAACCGCTTCCAGAGTCAAAGATAATGCAAATCACGGAGATCCTGAACCGGCTCCTCACAAACGAGCCCATCCAGTACATTTTGGGCGAGACAGAATTCTACGGACTGAAATTCACTGTTACACCCGACGTTTTGATTCCTAGGGCAGAAACGGAGGAGCTGGTCGACTGGATCATTTCGGAAGAGAAAGCGCATTGCAAAAATCTGCTGGACATTGGCTCCGGCAGCGGCTGCATTCCAATCTCTATCGACAAAAATGCAAACATTGACAAAGTTGATGGATGGGACATTTCGGAGCAGGCGCTGCGAATTGCCAGGGGCAATGCCGTTAGAAACGATTCAAAAGTACAGTTTTCCTATCAGGATATTTTTGCCCCTACCGGGATAACTGAACTATCAAAATGGGATGTCATCGTCAGCAATCCGCCCTATGTTTTGATGGAGGAGTCTGACCTGATGGAAAGAAATGTGATCGATTTTGAACCCCATGTGGCCCTATTTGTTCCCGACCATGATCCGCTGATTTTTTACCGGACCATTGCCCGGTTTGCTGCTGTTCATCTACAACTTCACGGTAGTTTGTACTTCGAAATCAATGAAGCGATGGGCGAGCAAACCACAAAATTGCTGGAAGAATTTGGTTTCGACGAAATCCTTACCAGGAAAGATCTTCAGGGAAAAGTGAGGATGGTAAGAGGGAGTAGATGAGCAGCGCTCATCTGCTCCCTCTTACCATCCTCACTTTTCCGTATTAAAAATACTATTTTCATCAATGAAGGCTTGCGAGGCATCCGCATTTGCTTTGCTCTGGGCACTCCAAATACTGACATTGAGCTCAAAGCCGATGAGGAGAATGAGGGCCATAAAATAGAACCAGAGCATCACCACAATCAGGGTACCGATGGAACCGTAGAGGGTGTTGTATTTCCCGAAATTGTTGATGTAGAAAGAGAAACCCACCGAAATCAGAATGGAGAGTACGGTAGCAAGGGTGCCGCCAGCCGAGATAAACCTGAACTTCATTTTTTTTGCGGGGGCGAAGTAAAAAAGAAAGGCAAAGGCAAAAAAGAAGAGGAAAAGGATCACCAGCCATTTGCCGCCGATCAATAGGTAATAAATATAGTCGAAACGGATGAAGTCTTTGGCCACCAGGAATGTCATGGCCCGCTGACTAACTGTGATAAGGGCGACACTTATGGTGGTTAATGTGGTAAGAATCAATGATAAACCAAAAGCGACAAGGTAGAGACTAACGATGCTACGAGTTTCTATGGCGTGAATGGTATTGTTGAAAGCGACGATGATCGATACCAAACTATTGGTTGAAAAGACGAAAGCCGCAAAAAAACCAAACGAAAGCAGGCTGCCCCGGGGCTGTGTTATGATATCCTGGATAGTACCCTGGATGGCGATAAATGCATTATCGGGCAATACACTTTGTATCAGGTCCATCAGCTGAGCCTGAAAGTTATTGATTGGGATATAGGGAATCAGGGTAAAAAGAAAAATGATGGCCGGAAAAACCGCCAGAATGAAATTGAACGCAATGGCCGATGCCCTGGTAGTTATTGCTCCATCTACAATCCCCTTCCAGAAAAAGAGTGCGACATCATACAAGGGCAGCCCGTCGAAAAAGGGCACAGTGATTTTTTTCGCCTTCTTTACAATGCGGTCAATAATATTTTTGATCCAAATCCTGGCTGATTCTAGAACAGTATGCATACAGCTCTTTTTTGCTAGTCTTTCTCAATTCTTAACTGAACCAGAAGTGGTTTGTTGGCAAATGATTTCAACATGAAATAGATTCGGAAATTGGCATTTGCCGTTAGCATTTTCCCAATTCCATAAACAGAATCTGTGCCACCCTGGTGGGTAAGCTTGAAATCTGTGGGTCTGTTTTTGCTGAAGAAATCGCTCAGAATCATCTCTCCCTGCTCTTTGGAACAGACATTTTCCTTGTCGAGGATCACCAGTTCTATGTTGTCGTTGAAACAGGAGGCGATCATCTTGGCATTCCCCGTTTTCAATCCGTTTTCAATCTGGACTGGAATCTGGGAGAAGAGATTGTTGCTCAGCAACAGCAGTAAGAGCACTGAGCCAAAAGAGGTAAGAATTTTCTTCATAGTACTTGTTTGAACTGTTTCGAAATTCAGTTGACTGTCAAATATAACCAATACCTGCAAATTTTGTGCCTGATTTTATACCATGTGCAAAAATAACATTACTTTGTAGCTTCTCTTACAATCACCTTGCCATGCGTATTACTTTCATGCTGGTTGGAGCCACTGATAAAAAATATCTCCTGGAGGGGATTGAGGATTACCAGAAAAGGTTGATCCACTACCTTCCCTTTGAGGTAAAGATTATTGCGGATATCAAGAATGCCAAAAATCTCTCATCTGATCAGCAAAAAGAGCGCGAGGGCAAAGCCATTCTGGACATGGTGTCAACGGGAGATGAACTGGTTTTGCTGGATGTCGAAGGGGCTGAATTTTCCTCACCCGGATTGGCCAACTGGATTGAAAAACGAATGCTTGCCGGCACCAGGCAACTGATCTTTGTTGTCGGAGGACCTTACGGGTTTTCGCAGGCAATATACAAAAGGGCCAATAGCAAAATGTCTCTATCAAAGTTAACCTTCCCGCATCAGTTGGTGCGGCTGCTTTTTATCGAACAGCTTTACCGTGCCATGACAATTATCAAAGGAGAACCCTATCACCATGACTGAACCAACCGGAAATATTGTCTCCAGGAACCTCTTGCTTGTTGTTGCACTCCTTGCACTGGGATGCTCTTTTGGCTGGGGTCCCCTGTTTTTTTCCGGATCAGACCAGAAAGCAGAAGGTGAGCGTATTTTTAGGGTTT
>JAPLDT010000075.1 GCA_026391315.1 Bacteroidia bacterium | reverse complement strand
TTTGTTGAGGAGATCGTTCCCAACGAAATGGTAAAAGATTATTTTGCCAAAAAGTAATTCGTACTTTAAGATATTAAAAGTGAGCTTTCGTCAGGTATGATGAGAGCTTTCTTTTTTTACAGGCGCCAAAATCCACCCTTTATTTTTAGAGTGGTTTTGTTTCTATCTTTGTCACAACACGCAACAATCTGATCCATGGGTATCTTCAGTTTTACAAAATCGAAAAAAGAGAGTCTTGATAAAGGTCTTGAAAAGACAAAAGAGAGTGTCTTCTCCAAACTTTCGCGCGCCGTCATCGGCAAAACCAAGGTTGACGACGAAGTGCTCGATAGCCTGGAAGAGATTCTTATCTCATCGGATGTTGGTGTCAACACGACCCTGAAAATCATTGAGCGAATCGAAAAACGGGTGGCACGCGACAAATATGTAAGTACCTCCGAACTGAATGGCATCCTGCGAAGCGAGATCGCTGCCCTGTTGGCTGAAAACAACTCCTATGAAGCTGCCGATTTTGATCTTCCAAAAACCGGAAATCCTTATGTGATCCTTGTTGTAGGTGTCAATGGCGTGGGCAAGACCACCACCATTGGCAAGCTTGCGCACCAGTTCAAGGCCGCCGGCAAGTCTGTTATACTTGGGGCTGCGGACACTTTCCGAGCCGCTGCCATCGAACAGCTACAGATCTGGGCTGATCGCGTTGGTGTTCCGATTGTCAAACAACAAATGGGATCCGATCCTGCCTCGGTGGCTTATGATACGCTCCTTTCCGCCAAAGCATCGGGAGCAGATGTAGTCATCATCGATACCGCAGGCCGTCTGCATAACAAGATCAACCTGATGAACGAATTGTCGAAGGTCAAAAAGGTAATGCAAAAAGTATTTCCGGATGCACCGGATGAAGTTTTGCTGGTTTTGGACGGTTCTACCGGACAAAATGCCTTCGAACAGGCCAAACAATTTACCCTGGCTACCGAAGTGACTGCCCTGGCGCTTACCAAACTCGACGGGACTGCCAAAGGTGGCGTAGTGATCGGAATCTCAGATCAGTTCAAAATTCCAGTGAAATACATTGGTGTCGGTGAAGGACTGGATGACCTGCAGATCTTCCAGAGGGCTGAATTTGTGGATTCACTGTTTAACCCTTCGGCTTCGCTCAGGGACCGGTAGAAAGAATGAGAATTTTCTAGTTCGCTCATGGACCAGTGTTCCGGAAGATGAGAAGATGGGTAAATGAGGACCCTTCGACAGGCTCAGGGACCGGGTTGGTCTCATACAATTAATGACCCTTCGACAGGCTCAGGGAGATCGGGCTGGGGACGAGGAACCCTTCAAACTTTTCAAACAAAAAAAAACTTTTCAAACAATTCAAACAATTCCCTGAATCATGGCCAAATCAATCAACGTTGTCACAATGGGTTGCTCCAAGAACCTGGTGGATTCGGAGCTTTTTCTTTCGCAGATGGCTGCCAACGGATACAAGGTGGTTCACGACGGTGGAGTAGCCGATTCGCGAATGGTGGCGATCAACACCTGTGGTTTTATCCTGGATGCCAAGGAGGAGTCGATCAACACAATTCTCGAGTTTGCTGAGGCCAAAAACAGGGGAGAAATCGATAAAATATTTGTATTTGGCTGTTTAACTGAACGGTACAAAGATGATCTGATCAAGGAAATACCGGAAGTCGATGGCTTTTACGGCAAATTTCAGGTCAAAAAGATGGTGGAGGATCTCAAGGCCGAATACCGCATGAGCCTCTCCCACCAGAGATATCAAACCACTCCGGCCCATTATGCCTATCTCAAAATCTCGGAGGGATGCAACCGGCAATGTTCTTACTGCGCCATTCCAAGAATGACCGGCATACATCGCTCCATTCCGATGGATGAACTGGTTCTTGAGGCAACCGCGCTGGCCGAAAAAGGTGTCAAAGAGTTGCTGGTGATCGCGCAGGATCTATCCAATTATGGAGTTGATCTTTACAAAAAGCAAAAACTGGCCGAACTGACCGAAAGATTGAGCGCGATCCCGGGTATTGAATGGATCAAGTTGCATTATGCCTATCCTACGAGATTCCCATACGATCTTTTGCCAGTGATGCGGGAGCAAGCAAATGTTGCGAGATACCTCGATATCGCCTTGCAGCACTGCAGCGACCATGTATTGAAACTGATGTGCAGGAACATTAACAAGGCCGAAACCATTGCCCTGATCAAGAGGATTAGGGAGGAGATGCCCGGTATCCATATCCGTACGACTCTGCTTGTGGGTCATCCCGGCGAAACGGAAGAAGATTTCGAAGAGCTGAAACTGTTTGTCCGCGAAATGCGGTTCGAGCGGCTAGGCGTTTTCCCTTACTCCCACGAGGAGGATACCTTTGCCGGAGAGACCTATGAGGATAACGTTCCGCAGGAGGTGAAACTGGCCCGTGCCGAAGAGATCATGGCCATTCAGCAGGAGATAGCCCTCGAAATTAACCGGCAAAAAATCGGATCGGTTCTCAAGGTAGTGATCGACCGCAAAGAGGAAGAGTATTTTATCGGGCGTACCGAATATGATTCGCCGGAGGTGGATGGCGAGGTACTTGTAAGCGGGAAAAAACTCACCATTGGTCAGTACTATCAGGTGAAAATTACTGATGCCGAAGAGTTTGACCTTTATGGCGAAATCGTATAAATTCCTTACATTTCCTATCTGAATTGAGGGGAAGAAAAATCAAGATTTTCCTTTTGGAACTAGAAATAGTTTAAATACTCCTTTGTGAAACCTTCGTGCCTTTGTGACTTGGTGGCTATATTTTCCCCTGCCACAAAGACACCAAGACACTAAGGTTTCACAAAGATTTTGGCTAATAATGCAACATTGAGAAGAATGAATATGAAAAGAACTGTCCATACCCTCAGATTAACGACCCTTATTTTCGCCTCGTTGATTTTCATCTCCTCCTGCATCGCCCAAAAAAACAAGGTAGAGGTTGGCACCAAATGGGAAGGCGAGATTGCAGCTTTCGACAAGCTCAACCAGACAGAGAAATATCCGGATAATTCACTGCTGTTTCTGGGGAGTTCAAGTATCCGGCTATGGAGCACCATCAAGGAGGAGATGGCGCCCTACCCCATCATTCAAAGGGGATTTGGCGGATCGAACTCACCGGCAGTTGCCCAATACGCCGAACGGATCGTCTATCCGCATCATTTCAGGGCGGTCGTGATTTTTATTGCCAACGACATCACCGGTTCTCCCAACGACCTGACCCCGAAGGAGAGTGCCGCCACCTTTCGGAAGATCATCAAAACCATCCGCACCAAATACAGGAAACAGCCGATTTTCCTTATCGAGATCACGCCATCACAGAGCCGCTGGAAAAAGTGGCCGCTGATCCAGGAGGACAACGCCCTATTGAAAACCCTGTGCCACAAGCAGAAAAACCTCTATTTCATCGAAACGGCCAATAGCTTTCTGAATGAAAAAGGGGAACCCCGAAACGAATTCTTCAGGGACGATCACCTTCACCTCAACCGCGAGGGGTACAAGATTTGGGGGGCATTGATCAAAGCGGAAATCGACAAGATCTTGAAGGATAAAGGATAAAGTAAAAAGGATAAAGGGGGGATTGGAGTTCAGATATAAGTTAGGAGATATGAGATTGGCACAACATATGGAGACAATGAAGTTTACAACATTTTTTACGATGATTCTGGTTGGCTTTTTAAGTTGTACACCATCAAAAAGCAACGGAAAGAATCACAGAATTATCCTCAGACCGGATATTAAGAAAAAGGAAATACCGAATGATACTATTAGAGTTAAGGGCAAGGCATTTGTATTCTTCACTTTATCTCAAATTGAGTATGAAAGATTTACTAAAGATGCAAACTCTGGAATAGATGAAGTTTTAAGTGATTTCAATTATTATGCAGAAGCAATTGCTGATACGATTAATAAACATGACTATAAACCTATCAAGACAACATGTAGATATATACAAGTTATTTTTGATAATAATACGACCAAGACATTTGATAGACTTTTAGACAAAAAAAACAAGACGGGTTACATTTTGACAAATGGGAAAAAAGAACCTCAAATTGATTTTGGAGTATTTTCAGATATAGACTTTCTAATAATCTTTAAAGAATATTGGGAAAACTAACTGTGCCTAATTACTACCCGCAACCTGAGCAATGTTGCCAGTCCAAAAAGTATTAACTTTAATAGCTCTGCCTGCGGGTAGTCGCAGACCGTTATGGGATTTGAGAATAAACGATGAAATCATGATTGCGGCGTTTTTACTTTATCCTTTATCCTTTATCCTTCTGCAATAGCGTTCTTCCCTTTATCCTTTTTACTTTATCCTTTATCCTTCTGCAACAATTTAACAATCACACAAATACAACTATAAAACATGAATACCTGGTTTGAATGCACGGCAAAGTACTCCAAGATGGGGGAAGATGGCCGCGAAAAGAAAGTGAGTGAAACCTACCTGCTGGATGCGGTCTCCTTCACCGAGGCAGAAACACGCATCTACAAAGAGTTGGTTTCGATGGTCAGCGGCGAATTTACCGTAACTAGAATATCCAAAACAAAGCTGGCAGAGATCATCCCTTCAGAGGTGGGCGACCGCTGGTATAAGGCAAAGGTAACCTTCATCACCTTCGATGAAGAGAGTGGCAAGGAGAAGCGGGTAAGTCAGTTTGTGCTGGTCTTTTCAGACAATGTGAAGGCGGCCTACGATCAGGTAATCGAAGCGATGAAAGGGATGATGGCCGACTTCGAAATCGGAGGGATCACAGAAAGTCCCATCATCGATGTGTTCCCGTATGTTCCTGAAGCGCAAAAGGTACCGGACAATTTTACCAAAATCATCAATGGGGATGATCCGTTCGGAGATGATGATGCGGAAGAGATTGTTGAGGAAGATGATCTAAGCCTCAATTAATTTTACTATTTTTTGCCCGTCAGGGCATCAAGCTTAATAGAAACAAGGGATACGGTGAAACCATTTCCCCGGATGGGGATAAACATTGACATCAAAAATTGGACTGCAATGAATATCGGTTTATTCCCGTCCGGGAAAACCGCTCTATCACCATAATTTTTTCTATTGAGCTTGATGCCCTGACGGGCAAAGATGTTTCGGTAACCCACTGGTAGTTCTTCAGAGCACAAGCTGATCCAGCAACTTCACATAAATCTCCACCCCTTTTCTGATTTCATCGAGGAAGATGTACTCATCTGCCGTATGTGAGCGGGCCGATTCACCGGGACCAATTTTAATCGAGGTGCAGGGAATGACCGCCTGATCGGAGGTGGTTGGGGATCCGTAAGGGGCCAATCCCAACGAGATTCCCCTTTGTACCAATGGGTGATCCAGTGGAATTCCCGAAGAATTCAGACGAAATGAGCGGGGTTTTACCTCCGATTCAATAGATTTGGCTATGATTTGATAAACCTCCTCATTGGAATAACATTCATTGGTTCTCACATCTGCCACGAACCTGCATGAATCAGGAACCACATTGTGCTGGTTACCAGCTTCAATCTGGGTGACTGTGATTTTTACCGGACCAAGCTTTTCTGATTTTTTTGGCAGGGACAATTCCATCAAAGTACTGATATCCGCCAAAGCCTTGTAAATGGCGTTCTCCCCTTCATTGCGGGCGGCATGGCCCAATTTCCCCTTGGCTTCGCAGTCGAGGACTATCAACCCTTTCTCCGCTACAGCCATTTGCATCCCGGTAGGTTCTCCAACTACTGCCAAACTAAGTTTTCCAAAATGTTGCAGCACAGAGGCAACACCATTCAAACCTGAAATTTCCTCTTCAGCGCTGGCGCAAAAGATCAGGTTGTAGGGTTGCGGCTTTTGATCCAGATGCCTGAAAGCGCACAAAAGCGCCACCACTGAGGCGCCGGCATCGTTACTGCCAAGACCAATCAATTTACCATCTGCCTCCGTGGCGCCAAAAGGATCGTGACTCCAGGCCTTGGCAGGACGTACCGTGTCAACATGGGAATTCAGCAAAATGGTTGGCAGCTCCTCATTCCATCTCGATGAGCGTATCCAGACATTGTTGCTTTCCCGGTAGGTTTGGTAACCCCATGAAGTAAGCTTTTGCTCTACCATATCCGCAACATCCTTTTCCTCCCGGCTGAGGGAGGGAATACGGATCATGGCGCGCAGGAGGGCAAGGGAATCTTCTATATAGATCGGGTTCATTTGTGGTAGAAATTACATTTGTTTTTCATGGTTTCAAGTGCCTAAAGTTATGGACTCCGAACAAATAATGATTGTGGCGTAAGTACTTTAGTCACTTTAGTTCACTCTAGTTCACTTATTCCAAAACCAAACGGGTTCCCCTCAACCCCTCAGATATCCCTGCAGGATTTGTGATGACCACCTCCTTAACACCACGGCGCAGAGCGGCAAACCCATCCGACAATTTCGGGATCATGCCACCGGAAACGATGCCGTCGTGTTTTAGTTGATTGAAGAGTTCTGGATTTATTTCATTGACAAGTGATTTCTCATCTTCTTCATTCATCAGCACACCGTTCTTCTCAAAACAGAAAATCAGGCGTACTTCGTAATCGTAACACATGGCAGCTGCCACCTCAGAAGCAATGGTATCAGCATTTGTATTCAGCAACTGACCATGACCATCGTGGGTGATCGGCGCCAATACCGGCACAGCACCGGAATCCAGCAGTTCCTTCAGGGCCTGGTAGTTGACTGTTTTAATATCGCCAACATACCCGTAATCTATTTCTCCTACCGGACGTTTTCCGGCACGTATCAGATCCAGATCTGCACCGGTGAGTCCGATGGAATTGTTGCCCAAAGCCTGCAGGCCGGCAACAATGTTTTTGTTGACCAACCCGGCATAAACCATGGTCACCACCTTCAGCGTCTCGGCATCCGTAATTCTGCGGCCGTCCACTTTTTTACTCTCCAATCCAAGTTTCTCGGAAAGAATATTGGCGGATTTACCGCCACCATGAACCAGAATTTTATACCCTGCCACTCTGGAAAAATCTTTCAGTAAGGATTTTAAAGAGGCCTCTTCCTCTACCACATTTCCACCTACTTTGATGATAGTCAGACGATCACTCATAACAATTTCTCTAATATCATTTTTAAAACAGTCTGTGCCGAATATACACGATTTTCTGCTTCCTTCACAACAATGGAACGATCACTGTCCAAAACTTCATCGGTCACGATCATATTTCTCCTCACGGGCAGGCAATGCATGAACCTGGCATTGTTGGTCAGCTTCATTTTTCCCATGGTAACGGTCCAATTCATGTCCTTCGAGAGGATCTGGCCGTATTGGCCATAGGCTGACCAGTTTTTTGCATAGATAAAATCAGCTCCTTCGAAGGCTTTGTTCTGGTCGTACTCGACTTTCAGATCACCCATAAATTCGGGAGCCAGCTCATACCCTTCCGGATGGGTCACCACCAGTTCATAGTCAGTCTGGCGCATCCACTCTACAAAAGAGTTGGGAACTGCCTGAGGCAACGCTTTTGGGTGGGGTGCCCAGGTGAGAACCACCTTGGGTTTTGGCCTTTGTTTGAACTCCTCGATGGTGATCAGGTCTGCAAAACTCTGCAAAGGATGGCGTGTGGCGGCCTCCATACTGATGACGGGTACGCCGGCAAAATCGATAAATTGTTGCAGTATTTTCTCCCTGTAATCATCCTCTTTGCTCTCGAAACGGGCAAAAGCCCTGACACCTATTACGTCGCAATAGGTACCAATAACGGGGATAGCCTCGCGCAGGTGCTCCGGCTTGTCGCCGTCCATGACCACACCCAGCTCTGTTTCAAGTGACCAGCCATCCTGACTGACATTCAACACCATGGTGTTCATTCCCAGGTTCATGGCGGCTTTCTGGGTACTTAACCTGGTGCGCAGGCTGGAGTCGAAGAAGATCAAAACCATCGTCTTATTTTTACCAAGATACTGGTAACCATATGGATTTTTCTTGATTTCCCTGGCCATGTCAACCGCTGCTTTGAGGTCGGGAATATCGTAAACTGATGTAAAGTGACGCATTTGAGTTATGAATTATGAGATATGAGTTATGAGTTATGGGTTATGAGTTATGGGTTATGAGTTATGGGTTATGAGTTATGGGTTATGAGTTTTTAGACAATTCTGATTAAAGCGTTCTTCCCTTTATCCTTTATCCTTTATCCTTTTTACTTTTTACTTTATCCTTTTTACTTTATCCTTTTTACTTTATCCTTTTTACTTTATCCTTATTCCCGAACCTGCCCCTCCCCTTCTACCACCCACTTGTAGGTAGTGATCTCTTGAAGCGCCATCGGACCGCGTGCATGCAATTTTTGGGTACTGATACCAATTTCCGCTCCCAATCCAAATTGGGCTCCATCGGTAAAGGCAGTGCTGGCATTGGCATAAACGGCTGCTGCATCGACAGATAAAAGGAATTCGTCCAACGTTTTCCGGTTGGTTGAAATGATTGCTTCACTGTGCTTTGAACCGTAATGCGCAATGTGTTCGAGCGCCTCCTCTAACGAAGATACAGTTTTTACGGCCATTTTGTAGGAGAGAAATTCAGTCCCAAAGGAGTCCTTGTTCGCACGATGCAGCAAATGAGCTGGATAATTTCCTGCTAAGGCTTTAAACGCATCAGCATCCGCAAAAATCTCCACCTCATTTGTTGGCATCAAACCAACCAGATAGGGCAAATCAGTCATCCTGCTTTTGTGAATAATCAGACAATCCAGCGAATTGCATACGCTCACCCTGCGGGTTTTTGCATTGTGGATTACCCGTCTGCCAACTTCAAGGTCACCTTCCGCATCAAAATAGGTATGGCAAATACCTGCACCTGTCTCGATGACCGGAATTTTAGCATGATCGCGGACGTAGTCTATCAATTCCTGGCTTCCCCTTGGTATTATCAGGTCAACATAACCTCTTGCCTGGAGCAAAGCCGTTGTGGCTTCACGCGACGGAGGCAGTAAAATCAAAGCGTTTACATCGATATCGAAATCTGCCAGTACATCCCTGATTAACTCAGCAATGGCCTCATTCGAATAGGAGGCATCACTTCCACCCTTTAATATCACCGCATTACCCGATTTGATGCACAGTGAAAAAACGTCGAAAGTAACATTGGGACGAGCTTCAAAAATAATGCCAATCACGCCGAACGGCACACTGATTCTCTTCAAATGAAGTCCGTTTGGCAACTGTTCCTTACTTAGTATCCTCCCTAACGGTGAAGGCAAAGCAGCTACATTTCTTATTTCCGATGCAATTGTTTCAATCCTTTCTTTCGTCAGTTTCAGACGGTCATATTTTGGGTCGGAAGGATCCATCAAATCCAGATCCTTTTGATTTTCCTTCAAAATCAGGTTCGCAGATGCTACCGCGGCATCGGCCAGCCTAAGTAGCAACCGGTTAATTTGGTCATCCGACAATTTTCCCAGTTTTCGGCTGGCTTGCCATGCGGACTCAAAGCTATTTGTCAAATTCGTGCTCATCAAATCAGGTATAGATAATCGTAATGAATAAATGGCTTGGTCTTCTTTCCACCCTTCTCCTCCATGGTTTCATCAGATGAGTAAGAGGCCTTCCCAAGACCAAGTAATTTTCCGTCGCTGTCTTTGATCCGCACGATATCGCCATCTTTGAAATAGCCGGAAACAGAAGTGATGCCAATCATTAGCAGACTAACAGCCTTATCAGAAAGCAAAGCAGCACGGGCGCCTTCATTGATCACCACCTCCCCACGTGCAAAGTCGTCGGAATGGGAGAGCCACTTCCGAACTCCACTTGATTTCTTGGATGATGGTAGAAAATGTGTAAAAGGAGGCTGATTTGCTCCATGTAAAATATCTGTCAATATCTTCTTCCTGAAACCATTCGCTATAAAAACTGAGATGCCTTGTCCGGCAAGTTTGGCGGCAATGTGGTATTTTGTCAGCATGCCTCCCCTGCCGAAATTTGACTTTTTGGCTGATATGGAGATCTTTCCACTATTTTGGTTTGGATAGATGGTGCGGATCAGCTCACTTCCCGGCTGATCGGGAGCAGCGCTATAGACACCATCGACATTGGAGAGAATTACCAGCGCTTCCATGTCCATCATCGAAGCAATCAATCCTGAAAGCTCGTCGTTGTCGGTAAACATCAGTTCGGTCACCGAGATGGTATCATTCTCATTGACAACCGGAACCACATCGTTTTCCAGCAATGTCTGCATGCAATTACGCATGTTCAGATAGTGAAGCCTATCACCGAAATTCTCTTTCGTAGTCAATACCTGGGCACAGATTACTCCCTGTTCATGAAAAAGATTTGCATAATGATTGATCAGCTTCACCTGGCCAACGGCCGACCACAACTGCCGGCTGGATACCGGATCCAGCTTTTTGACCGGATCAACTTCCGCACGGCCTGCCGCCACTGCACCGGAAGTAACCAGAATCACCTGTACCCCTTCTTTCTTCAGCCGGGTAATTTGTTCCACAATGTGCGCCATCCGGGAGATGTTAAGCATTCCATCCTCCTTGGTAAGCACATTGCTTCCAACTTTGATGACTATTTTTTTATATAACGGAGATATCCCCATAGTTAAATTTACTTATGACTTGAGATTGCTTCGCTCAGCTACCAATGACAGATTTTGTAATATACTGAATATCAAATAGGTGCAAAAATGTATTTAACAGCTTCATTATGCACAAATATTTTCTGTCATCTTCACATTGTGCCCAAAAAATTTGGGTGGTGACTCGCAATGACGGTGTCTTTATTTGTTCGGTTCGATGAGGCGAGGCGTGGGTGGAAATGAACCCCAAATCAAGTTTTTGTCCCACGCCTCGCCTCATCGAAGCTCCAAATTAGCTTTTGTCATTGCGAGCGGAGCGAAGCAATCTGTTCCTGTTTAGTGAATAATATTCAAAGAACCACCGCCAAAAATCTTGCCACCCTTCCATTCATCGCCTGCATACCATGCGGAATGGCAGAGTCGAAATAGACCGAATCTCCAGGATTGAGGATGAGTTCATTCCCTCCAATACAAAGCTTCATCTGGCCTTCAAGCATGTAATTAAATTCCTGTCCGGGGTGTGCATTGACGGTTATTTCAGGATCTTCCTTCGGTTCAACAATGACAAAATAGGGATCCGCTTTACGGTTGACAAAATTGGATGACAACGATTCATAATTGTACGACCGGCGTCTTTGAACAACGACCCCTTTCCCCTTCCTGGTAAGATCGTAGGTGCGGACATGAGGCTGTTCACCGGTGAGTAAGGTCGTGATATCGAAACCAAAATGTTTCGCCATCCGATGGAGAACACTAACCGGAATATCTGCTTCGCCACTTTCAAATTTCAAATAGTCAGACACAAAAATATCACAGGTTTGAGCTGCCTTTTCAGGTGTAATCTCCAGAGATTCGCGCATTGCTTTGAGACGGTCGGCGATCTCCAAAATTTGTTGTTCCATAGTTTAGGAATTACTTATTGTTGTTCAGCTTATTGTAAGATACCAGCAATCCGCGAATCAAAGCCGAAGAGAAGCCCTGATGTTCCATTTCATTCAATCCGGAGATGGTAATTCCTTTCGGCGTAGTCACCTTGTCAATCTCCTGTTCCGGATGGCGACCTGTTTGCAGAATCAATTCTGTCGCACCTTTCACCGTTTGTGCCACAATTTGCTGAGCCACATCGGCGCCAAATCCAATTTCCACTCCACCCTGAATGGCAGCCCTGATAAACCGGAGCGCAAAAGCGATTCCGCAAGCGCCAAGTACTGTGGCCGCTGCCATCAGCTCTTCATTGATGAAAATAACCTTCCCGAGCGTTTCAAAAAGATCACCCACCAGTTTCTGCAATGCGGGATCACAATCAGGGGCGGCAATCAGCGTCATGGATTCCTGTAGGGCAACGGCTGTGTTAGGCATTACCCTGAAAACAAGAACCCCTTCAGGAACATGTTGGTTCAACTCAGCCAGGGAAATACCCGTCATCAGAGAGAGAAGAATCTGTCCGGGTTTCAGAAATGGTTTCAGCTCGTTGAGCAATTCAATAGCCTGATATGGTTTGACGGCTATAACGATTACATTCTGCCCGATAACCGCTTTGGCATTCTCTTTCTCAATGCGAACACCCTTGACCTGAAGATCTTCCAACAGATGTACCCGCCTTCGGGAGACCACAATTTTTGAGGGTTCAATTCCTGATTTCAGGAAGCCTTCAGCTACTGATCTGCCGAGATTTCCGCCTCCTATAATGCCTATATTGATTTGATTGATTTGCATGGTTGTATTGTTTCTGATTGAAGGTGCAAATTACATATTTTTCACCACACGGGCGAAGGTTTCCAGAAAACGGGTGGCCTCCTTTTTGGTCAGGGTTAGCGGGGGCAAGATTCTGATTACATGGGTCCCGGTAACTCCAGTGAATATTTTTTCTTCGAAGAGCAACTTTTTACGCAGGTCAACAATGGGCTCATCAAATTCAAGTCCAATCATTAACCCTTTGCCGCGCACCTCTTTAATGGTGGTGAAAGCAGAAAGTTCCTTGATCATGTATCCGCCAACTGTGGCCGCATTTTCTGTCAGTTGCTCCTTTCCCATGATCTCCAATACCGCAAGACCGGCCGCACAAGCCAGGTAATTTCCGCCAAAAGTGGTTCCGAGCATTCCATGCCAAGGCTTGTGTTGGGGCGAAATCAAAACTCCTCCTACCGGGAAGCCGTTGCCCATCCCCTTGGCTACGGTGATCACATCAGGTCGAATTCCGGCAAACTGGTGGGCGAAAAATTTTCCGCTGCGACCGTAGCCGGATTGTACCTCATCCAGGATAAAGAGCGCCTTGTGCTCTTTGCACAATTGGCCGGCTTTCTGAAGAAATTCCGGATCAGGAACCCTGCATCCACCAACTCCCTGAATCCCTTCGACCAGTACCGCTGCTACTTCACCCGTTGAAAGGGCTATTTGCAATGCATCGATGTCATTGAGCGGAAGAATCACCCGGTCGTGGACGTCATTGATGGGAGCAATTATTTTGGGATTATCAGTCATGGCCACAGCAGCGGAAGTCCGCCCGTGGAACGACTTATCAAATGCTACAATTCTCTTTTTGCCCGTCAGAAAGGAGGCCAGCTTCAAAGCACTCTCATTGGCTTCAGCGCCAGAATTGCATAGAAACAGGCTGTAATCTCCGTAACCGGAAAGTTCTCCCAGCTTCGTTGCAAGCTCTGCCTGCATTGGATTCTGTACCGAATTGGAATAGAACCCAATCTTTTTCAGCTGATCACTGATCCGCTTAACGTAGTGCGGATGGGAATGACCAACAGAAATCACAGCATGACCGCCATAGAGATCAAGATATTCAACTCCGTTTTTATCGGTAATGGTGCATCCGCTAGCCGAAACAGGAGTTAGGTCGTATAAAGGGTATACATCGAAGAGGTTCACAATGATTTTAATTTAGAGGTTAAAGTAATATTTTCGATTTTGGATTTTCGATTTTCGATTTTCGATTTTCGATTACGACGCAATCCAAAACAGATTGTGATAACATCTTTTACTCATTTATTAATTGAACAATTGCTGATATTCCGTTCTTCAATTCAAAATTGAAAATCGAAAATCCAAAATTATTTATTGTTGTTAAAAAGCAACCGCTTTCAGGTTGAGTCCTGCTTTTTCATCGACCCCAAACATTAGGTTCATATTCTGAACCGCCTGACCTGAGGCCCCTTTCAACAGATTATCGATGCAGGAGATGATCATCAGCTGGTCCCCGTGTTTTTCGAGGTAGAGCAGACATTTGTTGGTATTGACAACCTGTTTTAGATCTGGATTCTCATCGGAAAGATGCACAAAAGGATGAGACTGATAATAAGCAGAATATAATTTTTTGGCATCATCCAGTGATCCTTTAAACCGGGTATAAGCCATGGTGAAAATCCCCCGGGTATGATTTCCCCGAACAGGAATAAAATGAATGGAATGGTTTAATCCGGGTTGTGCCTGTTCCAGACTTTCGCAGATTTCGCCCAGATGCTGGTGCTCAAATGCCTTGTAAACAGAGAGATTGTTATCCCTCCAGCTAAAATGGGAAGTCTTTGTCGGAGCCTGCCCCGCCCCTGTTGACCCGGTGATGGCATTCACATGCAAATCATCACAGATCAACCCGTTTGCAGCCAGTGGCAAAAGAGCCAGCTGGATACCTGTGGCAAAACAGCCCGGATTGGCAATATGTGACGCTGACTGAATCTCTTTTCTGTTGAGTTCCGGCAATCCGTAAATAAAACTGTTTCCGGCTCTTTTCAAACGGAAATCATGGCTCATATCAATGATTTTGACATGCTTTGGAATAGCGGCCTCAGCCATGTACTCAATCGATTTACCATGGCCAGAACAAAGGAAAAGCAGATCAACCTGATCCAGGTCAATTTCAGAAAACAGCAGATCCGTCTCCCCAATGAGGTCCCGGTGAATGGAGGCCACAGGCTGTCCGCTGTTGCTGCTGCTTTGAATGTATTTCAGTTCAGCGTTCGGATGGTACAGCAGAATTCTGATCAACTCACCGGCAGTATATCCGGCACCTCCGACAATTCCGATCTTGATATTTTTAGTTGTCATCTTATAGATTATTCAAATATTTCCAATCAATTTCTGCAACCCGGCTATGCTTTTAAATTCATTGCCGTCTGCTTTAGCTGACGGGTAAAAATAAGACCCGAGTAAAGGGCTTTAGCCAAAATTCTGTGTCTGATTCGGCTAAAGCCGGATTAAAATGATCTGCTTCAATCCGTCAGCTAAAGCAGACGGCAATGAAAGAACCCCCATTCCAGTCAACAAATAATTTCTTTAGCCCCGACTGTTCAACAAAAATTATTTATTGACAGAAAAGAAAATTTTCAGCTGGTTACTCAGAATTTTGGTGTAACCCTTTGCATCATCGGCGCTCCAGCCTTTGTTCATCTCGCCATACTGACCGAAATTGCTGTTCATCAAATCGTGATCAGACTCGATTCCAACCAGCTGAAAGGTATATGGCAATAATTTGATGATCACCTTCCCGGTTACGTTCTCCTGACTGCTTTCAAGAAATTTCTCCATGTCACGCATAACGGGTTCGAGGTATTGTGCCTCATGCAAAAACATACCATACCAGTTGCTCAGCTGCTCTTTCCAGTATTGCTGCCACTTGGTGAGGGTATGTTTTTCGAGCAGGTGGTGCGCCTTGATGATCAGCATCGGAGCTGCGGCCTCGAATCCCACACGCCCTTTGATGCCAATGATGGTATCGCCCACATGTGTATCGCGACCGATGGCCCAGGCTGAACCAATTTTCTCAACCTCGCGAATAACATCCACTGGGTTGTGATGGGTCTTCCCGTTTACCGCTTTTAGCTGACCTTTCAGAAATTCGAGGGTAAGAATCTCCTCCCCCTCTTTGGTGAGGTGAGTCGGGTAGGCGCTCTCAGGTAATGTTTTGTTGCTGGTAAGCGTTTCTTTCCCACCGATGCTGGTTCCCCACAATCCCTGGTTGATGGAATATGCCATCTTTTCGAAATTATCTTTGACTCCGTTGTTTCGCAAGTACTCAATTTCTGCGTCCCGGGTTAACTCCAGGTCGCGGGTCGGCGTGAGAATCTTAATTTCCGGAGCCAGCACTTCAAAAGCCAGATCAAACCTGATCTGGTCGTTTCCAGCTCCTGTACTGCCATGCGCTACATATTGAGCGCCAATTTTTTTGGCATAGTCGATCACCGCAAGTGCCTGAAAAATTCTTTCCGAACTTACAGAAATTGGATAAGTATTGTTTCTCAGCACATTGCCATACACCATGTACCGAATTCCCTTGTTGTAGTAATCAGCCGTAATGTCCAGGGTTTTGTGTGATTTTACACCCAGCGCATACGCCTTTGCCTCAATCTTTTGCAGCTCCTCTTTCGAAAAACCTCCGGTATTTGCTACCGCGGAATGGACATCCAATCCTTTCTCCTTTGCAAGATAAATAGCACAAAATGAGGTATCCAAACCTCCGCTAAATGCAAGGACTACTTTTTCTTTCATCTTTCTTTATTCGTTATAAAATCAATATTTACGCTCTAGTTATATTCAAAAGGATAAAGGATAAAGTAAAAAGGATAAAGTAAAGAACGCTCTAATTATAATTTTCACAAATCCCATCACTCATAACTCATATCTTATAACTTATATCTGGGCTCCAATGCCTACTTTATCCTTTTTACTTTATCCTTTATCCTTTATCCTTTATCCTTTATCCTTCTTTTTCTTCTCCATCCACTCTTTGAACATTTCGAAAGGCATATTCATTTTGCTTTTCTCCTTGTGCCAGGCCGGATCGTACAACATTCCGGTGCAAAGGCACTTGGAGTGTTTCATTCTCAATAGAATGTCGTAATTTACACAACTTTGGCATCCTTTCCAAAATTGTTCGTCATCAGTAAGTTCCGAAAATGTTACGGGTCTGTATCCGAGCTCCGAATTGATTTTCATTACAGCCAGACCTGTTGTCAAACCGAACAATTTGGCCTCAGGAAATCTCTTTCTGGATATTTCAAACGCCTTGTGTTTGATGCGTCGGGCGAGTCCAAATCCACGGTAGTCCCAATGCACGATCAGACCCGAATTGGCCACATATTTTTCATCACTCCACGATTCGATGTAGCAAAATCCGGCGAATTTCTCGCCATCAAGGGCAATAATGGCCTTGCCTTCAGATATTTTACCTGCTATATACTCGTATGTTCGCCGGGCAATACCTGTTCCCCGCTCCTTGGAAGCCTTTTCGATGGTATCATTGATCTCATCGACATATTTCAGGTGCGTCTCATTGGCAAGGAGAACACTGATCTCCGGCTTTTGCGGTTCAACAACTTTCTTTCTGAATATCATCTACTTGCTATCTTACAATCGTTCAATATAAAAATATTTCTAACTACTATTCGTTTGAAGGGTTTGAAGAGTTTAAAAATTGTTTGAAGGGTTCAACATTTCAAACATTTCAAACATTTCAAACTAATCTTTCATCTATATTCTGTTTTCAAGTTTCGGCATAATCCCCACCAGCGCCCTGGTAACATCATTTCGGCCGACACCGTCTCTTATCACGACCAGGATGGTGTCATCCCCAGCAATGGTCCCCAAAATTTCCTTGCATCCCGACTCATCAATGGCCAGGGCCGTACTGGAGGCAAATCCCGGCAGGGTCTTGATCACGCCAAGATTTCCGGAGAACTCAATCCCCAAAACCCCGTCTGCCAAAAAATTAAGCCTCGATGAAGTTGATTCATTTTGAGACGAATACAATAAATCATGGGAGGGCAAACGATAGGCATACCCAGCTTTGGCATCACTCACTTTGATAACCTGTAGCAATTTCAGATCACGCGACAAGGTTGCCTGAGTGACCTCCATGCCCTTTGCATGCAATCTCAACTGAAGGTCATCCTGGTTACTGATTACTTCGCCCGAGATGATCTGCTTGATCAATTCAAAACGTTCTTCCTTGTTTTTCAAAACAAACCTATTGATGAATATTTATTCGTATTAAAATGCAAATATATTCAATAATTGCATATTTTATCAAATATTTCGTATTAATATTGCATTTTATATCAAATGTTAATTATTTGTGAATATTTATAAATTTATTAGCTTCCTTTGGTGTAATCGGAAGATTTATCTACTTTTGTCACCGTGCGACAACATCCGGGAATATCGATCTTGTTAACGCAAAAAATGCGTTTTTGCTGCTGATTAAAAAGTAGTGGAAACGCATTTTTTCTTTATTGAAGGTTGGTATCGGAAAAAATCCAAGAGAAAATAATTTTTATCGTCGTGAAAATATTACACAGAGGAAGAAGGAGGAACCCAGGAGTTACACAGAGAAAAAACTGTTTTTTTTACTCTGTGTAACTCTGGGGCTTCTCTGTGCTACTCTCCCGACATGTCGGGACAAGTTGTGTAACATTTAGACGAACAAGTAATTACAAGATATGCGAAAAGTAAAGTTGATACTGGAGGACGGGACAACCTTTGAAGGAAAGTCATTCGGTTATGAAAAATCGGTGACCGGTGAGGTCGTGTTTTATACAGCCATGACTGGTTATCCCGAGAGTTTGACAGATCCCTCCTACACCGGTCAGATCCTCGTATCCACCTATCCGATGATTGGGAACTATGGTGTGCCTTCCGACAGGAAAGAGAATGGACTTCACCGCCATTTCGAATCGGATAAAATTCACATTACCGGACTTGTCGTCGACAATTACTCCTTCGGATACAGCCACTGGAACGCGCAATCAAGTTTGGCAGATTGGATGAAATCTCAGCAAATCCCGGGAATACATGGTATCGATACCCGTGCGCTCACCAAGATACTGAGGGAAAAAGGATCCATGATCGGCAAAATCGAGTTTGAAGGAGAATCCATTGAACTGGTAGATCCGAACCTGATGAACCTCGTCGCTAAAGCAAGTACAAATAGCGTTGAAACATACGGTGAGGGTGAGAAAACCGTTGTCCTGGTTGATTGTGGGGTCAAAAACAACATTATCCGCTGCCTGATCAAACGGGGGGTTAAAGTTGTTAGAGTTCCATGGGATTATGATTTCACCACGCTTCCTTACGATGGACTGTTTTTAACCAACGGCCCCGGGGATCCAACCATGTGCGACATTACCGTTCAATATATTAAAAAGGCCATGGCGCAAGAGAAACCCATTATGGGAATCTGCCTGGGAAACCAACTGCTGGGTCTTGCTGCCGGTTGCTCTACCTATAAACTCAAATACGGACACCGGAGCCATAACCAACCTGTCTTAATGACCGGAACAAACAGGTGTTTCATCACATCGCAAAACCACGGTTATGCCATCGACCCAAACTCCATTCCGGGAGATTGGGAGACGCTCTTTTACAATGTCAACGACAACACCAACGAAGGGATCCGCCACAAAACGAAACCTTTCTTCTCTACACAGTTTCACCCGGAGGCATCATCAGGTCCGGTGGATACCGAATTCTTATTTGATGATTTCATTCAAAATATAAAAAGTGCCTAAAGTATTTAAAGTGCCTAAAATGCCTAAAATTATGAACTCCGAACAAATTTTCATTCAGCAGAAGTACTTTAGGCACTTTAGCGCACTTTAAATACTCTAGGCACTCAAAACATAAAACTATGCTCAACACAACTATCAAAAGGGTCATCGTTCTTGGTTCCGGTGCATTGAAAATCGGTGAGGCCGGCGAATTTGACTACTCCGGTTCACAGGCGCTGAAGGCATTGAAAGAGGAGGGCGTTTACACCATCCTGATCAATCCGAACATCGCCACCATTCAGACCTCTGAAGAGATTGCGGACAAAATATATTTCCTCCCGGTTACGGCCTACTTTGTCGAAAAGGTGATCCAAAAGGAGAAACCGGATGGCATTCTGCTGGCCTTTGGCGGACAGACAGCCCTTAATTGCGGCGTCGATCTTTTCCGTCAGGGAGTTTTGGAGAAATACAATCTGAAGGTGATCGGAACGCCTGTTCAATCCATTATCAACACCGAGGACCGCGAAATTTTCTCGGGGATATTGCACGAGATAGATGTATTAACCCCACGCAGTATTGCCTGTACTTCGATTGAGCAAGCCAGAAATGCTGCAAACACGCTTGGATATCCGCTGATTATCCGTGCCGCCTACACTCTGGGTGGGCTTGGCTCCGGGTTCTGCTCCAACGAAAAAGAGCTCAACAAGCTGGCCGACAATGCCTTCTCCTATTCAGGACAGATCCTAGTGGAGGAATCCATCAAAGGATGGAAAGAGGTGGAGTACGAAGTGGTCCGCGACCAATACGACAACTGCATCACGGTATGCAACATGGAAAACTTCGATCCGCTCGGTATCCATACCGGTGAATCAATCGTGGTAGCTCCTTCGCAGACTTTGTCGAACGATGAATACCACAAACTCCGCGCCCTCTCGATAAAAATCATCCGTAAAATCGGTGTTATTGGCGAATGCAATGTTCAGTTTGCGCTCGATCCCAACTCTGAGGATTACAGGGTTATTGAAGTAAATGCCCGTCTGTCAAGGTCTTCTGCCTTGGCCTCAAAGGCAACCGGCTATCCGCTGGCATTTGTGGCGGCCAAACTTGGACTGGGTTATGGCCTGCACGAACTCAAAAATTCGGTAACCAAAGAGACGACAGCCTGTTTTGAGCCTGCGCTGGATTATTGCGTCGTCAAGATTCCACGCTGGGATTTGGGCAAATTTGTTGGTGTATCCAAAAATCTTGGATCCAGCATGAAATCGGTTGGCGAAATCATGGCCATCGGCCGAAACTTCGAAGAGGCCATCCAGAAAGGTCTTCGCATGATCGGTATCGGCATGCATGGATTTGTGGGTAACCGTGGTGACATGGAGATCATCGATATTGATGAAGAGCTGATCAATCCAACCGACCGGCGGGTTTTCGCTATCGCGGAAGCATTCCACAAAGGATATACCGTCGACCAAATTTGGGCAATCACCCGCATTGACAAGTGGTTCCTGATGCGCCTTCAGAATATTTACGATTTAAGGACTCAATTGATTGGTTACGACGCCCTTGAAAGCCTTCCGGCTGATTTGCTCAAGGATGCGAAAAAATTGGGTTTCTCCGACTTTCAAATTGCCCGTATCGTTGTAAAATCGGAGGTCAGGGACATGAATGTAGAAAGTCTGAAGGTCAGGGATTTCCGAAAACTGCATGGGATATTGCCATTTGTCAAGCAGATTGACACCCTTGCGGGAGAATATCCTGCGCAGACCAATTACCTCTACCTGACCTACAACGGATCGGAACACGATGTCGAGTTTCAGCATGACGGTAAGTCGATCATTGTATTGGGTTCAGGAGCCTATCGCATTGGCTCTTCCGTGGAGTTCGACTGGTGTTCGGTGAATGCTGTCTATACCATCCGCAAAGAGGGTTTCCGAGCCATCATGATCAATTACAATCCCGAAACCGTTTCAACCGATTACGACAACTGCGACCGGCTCTATTTTGATGAACTTTCCCTGGAAAGGGTTTTGGATATATGTGATCTCGAAGAGCCTAAAGGGACTGTACTTTCGATGGGAGGACAGATTCCCAACAACCTGGCCATGAAATTGCACGCAATGAATGTGCCAATTCTGGGAACGACTGCCGAAAAAATAGACAACGCCGAAGACCGCAACAAGTTCTCGGCCATGCTCGACAAGCTGGAGGTCGATCAGCCCCGCTGGAGCCAATTGACCACCATTGAAGAAATCTATAAATTTGTGGATGAGGTTGGATTTCCGGTATTGATCCGTCCCTCCTATGTCCTATCGGGAGCGGCGATGAACGTGGTTTCTAACCGCGATCAGCTGGGGCATTTCCTCAACCTTGCCGCCCACGTTTCGAAAGAGCACCCCGTAGTTGTTTCAGAATTCATCGAAAATGCCAAGGAAATTGAGGTGGACGCGGTAGCCAAAAACGGCGAAATCGTCGCTTATGCCCTGTCGGAACACGTGGAATTTGCGGGTGTCCATTCAGGGGATGCCACCATCGTCTTCCCTCCGCAGAAACTCTATGTCGAAACAATCCGCCGGATCAAAAAAATATCCAGAAAAATTGCCAAAGCGCTCGAAATAACCGGCCCGTTTAACATACAATATCTGGCGAAAGACAACGACATCAAGGTGATTGAGTGCAACTTAAGGGCTTCAAGATCGTTTCCGTTTGTATCCAAGGTATTGAAAACAAACCTGATTGAGATTGCCACCAAGGCCATGCTGGATGTGCCATTTGAGAAGCCCGACAAATCCCTTTTTGAGCTGGATTACGTAGGAGTAAAAGCGCCGCAGTTCTCCTTCCACAGGTTGCTGAATGCCGACCCTGTTTTGGGTGTCGACATGGCCTCAACCGGCGAAGTAGGATGCATCGGAGAGAACTTCTACGAGGCATTGCTCAAGTCGATGCTCTCGGTTGGTTACCGTATTCCAAAGAAAAATATACTCATCTCTTCCGGTCCTGTCAGGGGGAAAATTGAATTATTGGCTAGCGCCAGGATGTTGAAGGATAGAGGTTTTACCATTTACGCGACCGGTGGAACACACAATTTCTTTGAGGAAAACGGGATAGAAACCCAGAAAGTATATTGGCCCGATGAAGAGGATATGTCTCCCAACACTTTAGACCTGATCAGGCAACGAAAAATAGAACTGGTCATCAATATCCCCAAAGACAACACCAACAGAGAGCTTTCGAACGGTTACAACATTCGCAGAAACGCCATCGATTTCAACATCCCGCTGATCACCAATGCCCGTGTAGCCAGCGCCTTTATCTATGCCATCTGCAAGCTGGAGATGGATGATATTGGCATCAAGTCGTGGGATGAGTACAAGTAAGAAGGATAAAGGATAAAGGATAAAGTAAAAAGGATAAAGTGGCATACGATCTGTGATGGAAAGCTGTACCTTTTATGTGCAAAATAATATTACTCCACTTAAATACAGATAGTTAAAGTCAGAACGCTGCGAAGTTGATTGCGGCGTTCTGACTTTATCCTTTTTACTTTATCCTTTATCCTTTCTTTTGGTACTGTAATGTATTACTGAAATGAATACTTATACTTATCTTCGTTCAATCGATATTAACCATAACTTTCAGAAAGCATGGATCTATTTTCAGCACAAGAAGTTTCAAAATCGTTTTCCAATTTCAAAGCACTCTCGGAAGTATCTATCTCTGTTCCGGAGGGTACTATTTTTGGTTTACTGGGGCCCAACGGGGCAGGTAAAACAACGCTGATCCGCATCATTAACCAGATTACGGCACCCGATAGCGGAACGATCTGGTTCGAAGGCCGGAAAATGAAAGAAGACGACATCTACCGCATCGGCTACCTGCCGGAAGAGCGCGGGTTGTACAAAAAGATGAAAGTCGGCGAACAGGCATTGTACCTGGGAATGCTAAAAGGGCTATCCCGCAAGGATGCCATGAGGGAGCTTAAAATCTGGTTCGAGAAATTTGAGATCATCTCGTGGTGGGACAAAAAAGTCATGGAACTCTCAAAGGGTATGCAGCAGAAGGTTCAGTTCATCTGTACAGTTCTTCACAAACCAAAACTGATGATTTTCGACGAACCATTCACTGGTTTTGACCCTATCAATGTAGAATTGGTGAAAAAAGAGATTCTCCAAATGAAGAAAGAGGGTGCCACCATTATCTTTTCTACCCATAACATGGAATCTGTAGAGGAGTTGTGCGATCACATCGCGCTGATCGACAAATCCAAAAAAATTCTGGATGGTCCTACGCTCAACATCCGTGAAAAATACAAATCAAACATCTTCGATGTCGCATACAAAGGTGATTTTGCCAAAATCGAGCACGAATTTGGACAAAAATATTCCATTCTGGCCCACGATGAAACAGGAAGGACCAACAGCCTGAAAATTCAGTTCCTCAACGGCAGCACCTCCGGTTCCCTGATCAAAGATCTGGTCGAACATGTCGAGATAGTATCATTCAACGAACTGATTCCCAGTATGAATGATGTTTTTATCAAAGTTGTCAAACAAAACGCTTAACCAAACACGATGAGTAAAATAGGATTGGTTCTTACAAGAGAATATAGTACACGAGTCAGGAAAAAATCATTCATTATCATGACCATCCTGATGCCGGCTTTGATGGCCGCGTTGTTTATCCTTCCTGCCTACTTCATGTCGCAGGATGACACCAAAATCAGGACAATAGCCGTCTACGACGGTTCAACCATTCTTCTGGGACAACTCGAGAGCAACGATTATACCAAGTACAAATTCATTCCCGAAGATGAGTACAACAAAATCAAGGACAACCTCAAAGCAACAGACTTTTATGCCATGCTGGTAATCCAGCCCAATGTACTGAACACCAAAACGGTGCAACTTATTTCAACCAGCAACATCCCTTTTGATCTCAAAAATCAGATTCAAAACAAAATCAGGTCTGTCATCGAGAAGGAGAAAATGGCTGAAGTGATCAAACAAACGGCTATTCCTGACCTCGAGGCCCGGATCGCCGCAACCAAAACCCCCATCAGTGTCAACACCATCAAATTGGGTGAAGGTGGCGAAGCCAAAAAAAGTTCCACAGAGATCGGGATGATACTGGGTTATGTCTTTGGGCTTGTGATCTACATGTTTATTCTTTTGTATGGTCAAATGGTGATGCAAGGGGTTATGGAAGAGAAACAAAGCCGGATCGTCGAGGTAATTATCTCAAGCGTCAAACCTTTCGAACTGATGATGGGCAAGATCATTGGTATCGCGATGGTCGGTCTGACACAGTTGGCCATTTGGATTATCCTTGGTATTGCCATTATTGCGGGGGCCAGGGGAATGATACCCGGAGCTCAACATGCCGGAACGGCACAGGAGATCATGGCTCAGGCGCAAGTAGCCAACCAGGCGCCGGCTCAACTGGATAAAATGCAGGATATTCTCTCCATGCTTGGATCTGTGAACTTTCCGCTCATCATCGGATGTTTCATCTCTGCTTTACAGCTCCATGTTTGCAGCTGTCGGCTCAGCCGTTGATGCGATGGAGGATGCACAACAATTTATGATGCCAATCATGATGCCCATTATCCTGGCCATCCTGGTGATGATGAGCGCCATAAAAAATCCCGAAGGGGCAACAGCCTTCTGGTTCAGCATCGTCCCATTTACATCGCCGGTGGTGATGATGGCGAGAATACCATTTGGGGTTCCGGCCTGGCAACTGGCACTCTCGATGCTGGTGCTGATCGTAACATTCGTAGGAATGGTTTGGGCCGCCGGTAAAATATACAGAACAGGTATTTTAATGTATGGCAAAAAAGCATCCTGGAAAGAATTGGGCAAATGGCTGACCTACAAATCATAAATGCCGTAATTGACTTAGGTACCAATACCTGCAACCTGCTGATTGCTGAATGTTTTGAGTCTGGAACCTTCCGGGTACTGCACGAAGAGCGGATTGCAGTCAAGATGGGACGCGGTGGAATCCACAAAGAAAAATTGCTTCCCGAAGCAATGGAGAGAGGGTTAAAAGCCCTCTCTCTTCATGAAAAAAGCATACGGAAATTTGGAGCATCCCGGGTACGGGTAATTGGAACTTCTGCCATCCGCGGAGCAGCCAACAGGGATGAATTTTCGCAGATGGTACGGCAACAGTTTGGCTGGAATCTCGAGGTGATCGATGGTAACAGAGAGGCTGATTACATTTTCAGGGGAACAGTAAATTCATTACCACCTTTGCAGGAAAAATACCTGGTTCTGGACATTGGCGGTGGCAGCAACGAATTTATCCTGGCCAATGGAGATCACATTATCTGGAAGAAAAGTTTCAACATTGGCATTGCCAGGGTACTGGAGCTTTTTCCAATGTCTGACCCACCTATCCTCCCGGAGATCGGACAGGTGGAAAAGTGGTTCGAAGGCCATCTGGAAGATCTGGATAAGATTTGCAAACAGCACCAACCGCGGATTTTAGTTGGATGTTCCGGAGCTTTTGACACCCTGATGGACATACTGGAGGCAAAAGTCCCCGATGCGACCATCCGGAAGTCATCTGTTTTACCACTGGGTGATTTCCACAGAATTTATAGACAACTGATATCGGTCGACCGCGAAACAAGAAGCCTTATTCCCGGCGTCGATAAAAACAGGGTGGAGATGATCATTATCGCGACAATATTTATTAATTTCATCCTCGGCAAGTTGGAAATCCGCGAATTGATACACACCCATTTCTCACTGAAAGAGGGAGTGATGTTCGAAATGTGTTCGCCATCAGGGCAATAATTTTACCTATTTTGGCCAGGCGGCGAGGATTATCTGTTTTCCCTTTGCGCTCTTTCGCATCGTCTTTTGCGTCCTTTGCGTGAAATAGCCATGAGGAAATATTCACAGCAATCGAGAATGATTATCTGGCTATTAGCTTCGCTGATCTTCGATTCCATTTGGCAACTGAAAAGCAAATTATAAACAAATGAATTTTATACTATTCAACTACCCGAAAAATTGTTCCACTGAGAGGAACTAAAAATATTATTGTATGGCATTAAAAATATTGGTGATTGATGACGAAAGAAGTATCCGGAATACCCTTAAAGACATTCTGGGTTTTGAAGGATACCAGGTCGAACTGGCCGAAAACGGAAAGGAAGGCATCGACCTGATTCAAGCCACCGACTTCGATATCATCCTGTGCGACATCAAGATGCCGGAGATGGACGGCCTTGAAGTCCTGGAGCAGATCAGGAAGGTTAAACCTGAATCCACGGTAGTGATGATCAGCGGCCATGGTACGATTGACACAGCCGTTGAAGCCATTAAAAAGGGAGCCTTCGACTTTATAGAGAAACCATTGGATCTGAACCGACTTTTGATCACCCTGCGCAATGCCAGCGACAAATCAGCACTGGTGAAGGAGACACAAATCCTCAAGCAAAAAGTCGGCAAAAAATTTGAAATCATCGGTCAATCTGCCGCTATCCGTAAAGTTTTGGAGATGTGCGACAGGGTGGCTCCCACCGAAGCAAAAGTATTGATAACCGGTGCAAATGGCACCGGAAAAGAGCTGATTGCACACCGTTTGCATGAGTTGTCACCAAGGGCAGAATTCCCATTTGTGGAAGTAAACTGTGCTGCCATACCTTCTGAACTAATTGAGAGCGAGCTTTTTGGACATGAAAAAGGAGCCTTTACTTCTGCTATCAAACAACGGAAAGGAAAGTTCGAACAGGCTGATGGCGGAACGCTTTTTTTGGATGAAATTGGGGATATGAGCCTCTCTGCACAGGCCAAAGTTCTCAGGGCTTTGCAGGAGAATATCATCACACGGGTGGGCAGCGACAAACCTGTGGAGGTCAATGTGCGCGTGCTGGCTGCTACCAATAAAGATTTGCAGGAGGAGATCAAAAACGGCAGCTTCAGGGAAGACCTTTACCATCGGCTCAGTGTTATTCTTATTCACGTGCCTTCGCTGGATCAGCGCAAGGAGGATATCCCTCTGCTGACCAACTATTTCATTGCTCAACTCTGTGCTGAATATGGTCAGCCTATGAAAGAGATCACTCCCGAAGCGCTTGAACTGCTTGCCGGTAAATCCTGGAGCGGAAACATCCGCGAATTCAGAAATGTGATCGAGAGACTAATAATCTTGGGTGGGAAGACTATTACGGAGGAGGATATTGCGAGCTTCGTTGGGTGATTGAAAAAAATGAAAAAGTTTCCAAAGTTTTAGTTACGAAACGAAAGTTTCCAAAGTTTTAGCTACGAGCAAAATTTGCTCGTAGCTAAAACTTTGGAAACTTTTTGAGTTTCACGGCACCACAATATTGAGCGACATCGGATCTATCGAGATACGTATGGGTTCGTGGTTTTTGACAGGCTCGCCATCCACATGGAAATTCAGATTTTTTCCGTTGATAACAAGGGTTTGCGTCTTAAAATAGGTGCAAACAGGCGACTTGTGTATTGTTTTGTTGAACAACCTGATGCCCAATCCCAAAGCCCCAAAGAAACCGAAAGGCCTTAGCGCACAAAAATCCAGGACACCATCCGTCACACTTGCCAGTGGAGCAATAAAGGCATTGTTGCCATATTGCGACGTGTTGGCCAATGTCAGCACGAAGGCGGTATGGCTTTCAGTAACCCCATTCATCTCCACCATATAGGTTTCGGGTTGATACCTAAAAAATTCCCTCATGGTCGCTTTGAAATAGGGAATAGGTCCCCTGTTGGTAGCCTTGGCAAAACACCTTGCTATATGATCATCGAAACCCAATCCGCAAACATTCATAAATCTGCGGTCATTGGCTAATCCAGTGTCAATCTTTATGGTATGACCATTCAAAAGTTGTAGGATAGCGGTTGCCGGTTTCATGGAGATTCCGAGTTCGCGCCCCAGGGCATTTCCTGAACCCGCAGGGATTAAGCCCATGGTTCCGGTTGTACCAGCTAGCGCGGAAGCCACTTCATTCATGGTCCCATCCCCTCCCACGGCAACAAAAACATCGAATTTCTCAAATTTCTTCAGAATGATCTTTTTGGCATCACCCTGACTGCGTGTGAAGAGAATTTTGAACTTCACACCCTTTTCGTTACAAGCATTGGCAATCATTTGCAGGAAATCCCTTCTGCCCCCAACACCGGCTATCGGGTTAAGAATAAACAGATACCGAAGGATTTTTACCTCATTTTTCTTGGAAATTGCCATCTGGTGTTTCTCTAGTATTACTTTTCAAACCTTCTGATTGCATGCCACTAAAGGTCGATTCAGGATATAATCGTCAGCAAAGATAATTCACGAAGCCCAACTTAAAATTTTTTACCTGAAAAAATTACTTTTTTTTAATTCTACCTATTACAAATCAAAACATAATAAACTATTTAGTATATTAATATTTACCTTATGCCTTATTATCAAATAATTAGAATAAATATGTTATCAACAATTGTTAATAACTACAGTTCAAATAAGGTTTGTAGAAAAGTGCAAAATAAGTTGCAAAACGGGTATTTATTGTTGTACATTTGATACATCAGGTCAGCCATAAAGGGTCACCCAAAAATGGTGGAAGCGATTTATAGTTCTTAATTGAGCTGGAGGTCAAATCGAACGGATCGCAAGATCTGCATTATGGACGGGTCGGAGTTCAGGATCACAAGGAGCAATCCGATGTTATCCGGGCCACCAAAAAGTGCTGAGTGTTCTTATCCATGTTGAAGCAAGAGAGTCGAAGATTGGATGG
>JAPLDT010000085.1 GCA_026391315.1 Bacteroidia bacterium | reverse complement strand
GGGAATTGAATGGGTGGAAATTCAATCTCAGCATCTTTATCGCAAAGCGTATTGTTGTGTTTGACATCTTTCAATTTAACAGTGGCGCCTATATCTCCGGCTACCATTTCGGGAACCTTGGTTCTGGTTTTCCCGGCTACAGCAAAAATCTGGGAGATTCTTTCTTTGGAGTTCTTGGCCATGTTGGTCAAATCCATTCCCTCTTTCAGTGTTCCGGATATTACCTTGAAATAGGTGACTTCACCAACGTGCTGCTCCAGGGCAGTTTTAAAACAATATATAGAGGTGGGGCCTTTTACACTGATTGGGATCAATTTCCCGTCGACTGTCTCTACAGGCGCCAGTTCTCCCGGATCGGGAGCAACGTTGACGATGAAATCCATGAGCCTGCGTATGCCCATGTCTTTTGCTGCACAAGTACAGAAAACCGGATACAGCCCTCTTGAAAGCATGCCCAGTTTTAATCCCTTTTTCATTTCATCTTCGTTCAAAGAACCTTGCTCAAAAAAGAGCTCCATCAGCGCTTCATCATTCTCGGCAGCCATCTCCACAAGGTTATTGTGGTATTCCTCGGCTTTCTCCATTTCAGAGGCAGGGATATCCAGCATCTCCGGTTTTCCTCCGTTTGGCCCCCACTGAAGCAACTTCATCTTTAAAACGTCGATGGCTTTGTTGTAACCCAATCCCGGGTTTACAGGGTATTGGACAATGGCCAGTTTATTGCCAAAAGTAGTTTTGGCCATTTCCATGGTATTGTCCCAGTTGCTGTTTTCGTGATCAAGGTGATTGACAACAAAAATCAGCGGTTTGTGAAATTTTTCGGCATTCCTGTTGGCAATTTCGGTTCCAACTTCTACGCCGTTGACAGCATTAAAAACAAGTAATCCTGTCGCTGCGACACTCAGGGCGGGAATTACCCCTCCGACGAAATCGTCCATCCCGGGAGTGTCGATGATGTTAATCTTGCATCCCTCAAATTCAGTGTAAAGAACAGTTTCATGAACAGAGTTGCCATACTCTTGCTCCACGAGGTTATAATCTGACGCAGTGTTCTTGCTTTTGACATCCCCTCTGCGGTTAATAATCCCACCCTCGAAGAGCATGGCTTCTACAAGGGTGGTTTTCCCAGCGCCCGAGTTTCCGAGCACCGTAATGTTCCTAATTTCATTCGTTTGATATACCTTCATAACAAAAAATTTAAATAAAATTATCTGGTTGTTTAGAAAACTTATATTCAATTCCTTCAAAAATAGAAATTATTTAAAATGGTACGACCGGCCGTAGAATTTTCGATTTTCGATTTTCGATTTTCGATTTTCGGAAAATTTGTAAATAACCTGATATCAATGAAATGCACAACTAACTAATCGACTTGAAATGGAATTTCATGTTACTAAACATGTTATGGACTTTTAAACATATTTCAAGCGCAAATTTTTATTCCTCTTTCACCTAACAGGCAAGATCCTGATAAATTTTGCATATTTGCATGTAACCAATACGGATTTACCTGATGCCACGATTCCCGTTTTACAAGCAATTGGATGCCATGGATTGCGGACCCTCCTGTTTAAGGATGATCGCAAAATACTATGGTAAAAATATATCGCTGCAAACGATTCGAAAAATGAGTTTCCTGACCCGGGAAGGAGTCTCCTTCCTGGGCCTGTCGGATGCAGCGGAGTCGTTGGGAATGCGGTCGGTTGGGGCTAGGGTTGGCTTTCAGCAACTTTCTGAAGAAATACCACTTCCTGCAGTTGTCCATTGGAAGAATGAGCATTTTGTCGTTGTTTATGGAGTTAAAAGAGGGAAAGTGCAGGTAGCTGATCCAGCATTTGGATTGATTAGTTACAAGAGGGAGGAGTTTTTAAAAGGATGGAGTGGCATTACAGATGAAAATAGTGCAAAAGGTCTTGTACTTATCATCGAACCAACTCCGGATTTTTACCAGTTGCAGGATGAAAAAATAGATAAATCATCCTTTACGTTTCTGTTCTCCTATTTCAGGAATCAGAAAAAATTCTTGTGGCAGCTTCTGCTCGGGCTCATTTTGGGGAGTTTGTTTCAACTGATCTTCCCGTTGCTTACCCAGTCGATGGTCGATGTAGGTATTAACAACCAGGATATTGGTTTTGTAACACTGATACTGATCGCTCAATTGATCCTGTTTGTATCCCAGATGACTGTCGAGTTTTTCAGGGGATGGATACTTCTTCACCTTACCACCCGATTAAATATTTCCCTGATATCTGATTTCCTCATCAAGTTGATGAAGCTCCCGATAGCCTACTTCGATACCAAGATGATTGGTGATCTGTTGCAGCGCATCGGGGATCATACAAGAATCGAAAATTTCATCACCAACCAAACCCTGACCGTGCTCTTTTCGATGGTCAATCTTTTTGTTTTCTCCATCGTGCTGGCGCTTTACAGTTGGACAATCCTTCTCATTTTTCTGTTGGGAAGTGCACTCTATGTAGCCTGGATTGTCCTGTTTTTAAAGAGACGGAGGGAATTGGATTTTCATCGGTTCAGACAGTTATCCGAAAATCAAGCAAAATTGATAGAGCTTATCACTGGAATGCAGGAGATTAAACTGAACAATTGTGAAAAACAGAAACGATGGGAATGGGAAAGAATTCAGGCCAGACTGTTTAAAGTGAACATTCGTCGACTCACATTGAGTCAGACCCAGACCATCGGCTCCTCTTTTATTAATCAGCTAAAAAATATTCTCATTAGTTTTCTAGCGGCGAAACTGGTTATTGACGGACACATCACCATAGGGGCGATGGTTGCTGTCTCCTACATCATCGGACAGATGAATGCCCCTTTGACCAATTTGATGGAATTCATTCAGAACGCCCAGGATGCCAAAATATCACTGGAACGGTTCAATGAGATTCATCTGAAGAAGGATGAAGAGCGTAAGGAGGAGAATAAATTGGTCCATCTTCCTGAGAGCAGGGATATTTCTTTAAAGGATGTAACCTTTCAGTATGAAGGTCCCCGGTCCCCAAAAGTTTTAAAAGAGATAACCCTGGACATTCCGGTCAATGAAACAACGGCCATTGTCGGCATGAGCGGGAGCGGAAAGACCACCCTCATCAAGTTGTTGCTTGGTTTTTATCCTCCGGTTTCGGGCTTTGTATCGATCGGTGGAACTAATCTGGATCGGTTCTCAACCTCTATGTGGCGCGAAAAATGCGGAGTTGTGATGCAGGATGGGTACATCTTTTCTGACACGATTATTAACAATATAGCCGTTGGGGTTGACACTATTAATAAGGAAAGAGTTGTGGAGGCTGTCAGGATGGCCAATATTGGTGAATACATCGAGTCGTTGCCAATGGGTTATCATACGAAAATTGGTCAGGAGGGGGCAGGACTAAGCCAGGGGCAGAAGCAAAGGATCCTTATTGCACGAGCGGTGTACAAAAACCCGGAGTTTCTGTTTTTTGATGAAGCCACCAACGCATTGGATGCCAACAACGAGAAGGTGATTATGGAGAATATGAATGAATTCTACAAAGGCCGTACTGTTGTGGTGGTAGCGCATAGGCTGAGTACGGTAAGGAATGCCGGTCAGATTGTTGTACTCGACAGGGGAGAAATTGTTGAACGGGGTAAGCATGAAGAGTTGATCAAATTGAAGGGCAGCTATTGGCATCTGGTAAAGAATCAATTGGAGTTAGGAGCATAAAAATGAATAGGGAAGTATGTCGAAAAAGATAGATGAAATTGAGCTACACAGCAAGGAGGTCCAGGATCTGATGGGAAGAATGCCTTCCTGGCTGATCAGGAATGGAATTATTATGGTGATACTGCTCTTGATGATGCTTGTTGCTGGTAGTTGGTTTTTTAAGTACCCTGATGTTATCACTGCTCCGGTTGTGGTTACCGCAGCGCCAGATCATCCAACTACTTTCGTCGGTTGTGTTCAGTTAAGCCTTAATCTTTCGGGAAAGGTTCAGGTTGGTCAGCGGGTTAATCTTAAGTTTGCCTCCTATCCCTATATGGAGTATGGTGTCGTCGAAGGTGTTGTAAGCAAAATATCCTCCGTTCCAAACGGGGAAACCTATGCACTTGAAGTAAACCTTCCCGGCCAGATGGTTTCAACATTCGGAAAGAAATTGGAGTTTCAGCAGGAGCTAAAAGGCACTGCTGAAATAATTACGGAGGAACGGAGGTTGTTGGACCGGATTCTTCATCCAACGATAAAATAAGCAATGTGGAAATTGGAAAATGTGGAAATGTGACCCTTCGACTACGCTCAGGGACCGAAACACTCATTTGGCAAAAACTATTATCGATTTAATGAAGCGATGCCCTCCATTTCCACATTTCCACATTTCCCAATTTTCACATTCTTGTTGTCAAATACCCGCTTACCGACAATCCTGCTGAAAATCACTTTTTTTTAAAGTTGTAGTGTTTTTTCCAAAGAAATGTGTACTTTTGCAGTCCATTTTGGAGAAGTTTTGCGTTGTAATAAAGTGTTAGATTGCAGAACTTACGGGGAATTGCGAGATTTCTCCGGGTAAATTATGTGTGTATTTTTTATAAAATTTAAAAAACGTTTATGCCTACTATTCAACAGTTAGTACGTAAGGGAAGGGTAAATATCGAAGACAAAAGTAAGTCTCCGGCATTGAACTCTTGTCCGCAGCGTAGGGGCGTGTGTGTACGTGTATACACTACGACGCCTAAAAAGCCGAATTCCGCCATGCGGAAGGTTGCCAGGGTTAGGCTAACCAATGGCAAAGAGGTGAATGCCTACATTCCGGGAGAAGGTCACAATTTGCAGGAGCACTCAATTGTTCTTGTACGTGGTGGTCGTGTAAAAGATCTGCCGGGAGTTCGTTACCATTTAATCCGCGGTGCACTTGATACCGCCGGTGTCGAAGGCCGCAAGCAACGTCGTTCCAAGTATGGCGCAAAACGCCCAAAACCAGGACAAGTAGCTGCAGCAACAAAAAAGAAAAAGTAATTAAGTAAAAGAAACATTAGTTATTAGTTTGGAGGTTTGGTTGAGTAAGGGCTTGTCTTGAACGGGCTGTATAACTGAAGGCTAAACAACAACCGATTCGAATAACACAAACAATTTGTAACTAAGATGAGAAAGACAAAACCAAAAAAACGGATCATTCTTCCGGATCCGAAATTCAATGACGTTCTCGTTACTCGCTTCGTGAACAGTCTTATGTTTGATGGAAAGAAGTCCATTGCATTCAAAATAATTTACGATGCCCTTGATATCGTTGAGAAGAAGATGAAAGACAATGATGTGTCTGCTCTTGACGTTTGGAAAAAGGCATTGATCAATATCACTCCCCAGGTTGAGGTTAAAAGTAGGCGTGTCGGTGGTGCCAACTTTCAGGTTCCGATGGAAATCCGTCCGGAAAGAAAAGTGGCCATCTCCATGCGTAACCTGATCATCTTTTCGAAAAAGCGTTCCGGTCATTCAATGGCAGAAAAACTTGCTGCTGAGACCATTGCTGCTTACAACGAAGAGGGTGGAGCTTTCAAGAAAAAAGAGGATACACACAGAATGGCAGAAGCAAACCGTGCGTTTGCACACTTCCGGTTCTAACCGGAATATTGATATAGTATAGTTTAGATTAGTACGATAATTTATAATGGCGAAAAGGGACCTTACAAATACCAGGAACATCGGGATCATGGCGCACATCGATGCCGGTAAAACAACCACTTCAGAGCGGATTTTGTTTTACACGGGTAAAGTTCACCGCATTGGTGAAGTTCACGATGGTGCTGCTACGATGGACTGGATGGAACAGGAGCAGGAGCGTGGAATTACGATCACTTCTGCTGCGACATTTACTGAGTGGACATACCAGGATATTGTTCATCAGATCAATATCATAGATACTCCGGGTCACGTCGACTTTACAGTTGAGGTGGAACGTTCGTTAAGGGTTCTTGACGGTGCGGTTGCAACCTTTTGTGCCGTTGGTGGTGTAGAAGCCCAGTCGGAGACTGTTTGGCGTCAAGCAGATAAATACGGGGTGCCTAAAATTGCATTCATCAACAAGATGGACCGTGCTGGTGCCGATTTTTTCAATGTTTACAACGATATCAAGGAGAAGTTGGGAGCCAATCCGGTTCCGATTCAAATACCAATTGGCGCTGAAGAGCGTTTCAAAGGGATCATCGATCTGGTAGCCATGAAATCAGTGGTGTGGCACGATGAGACCATGGGAGCCGATTATTCAGTGGAAGAGATTCCGGCTGATATGCTTGAGCTTGCCAATGAATGGCGCGATAAGCTGGTTGAATCTGTGGCTGAACAGGATGAAACTTTGATGGAGAAATTCTTCGAAGATCCCAAAAGTATTACTGAGGAGGAGTTGAAACACGTGATTCGCAAAGCTACTCTCAAGGGGGTGATTATTCCGATGTTATGTGGCTCGGCATTTAAAAACAAAGGTGTTCAGACACTTCTGGATGCGGTTTGTGCTTATTTGCCTAATCCGTTGGATGTCGCTTCCATCGTTGGGACTAATCCTGATACAGGAGAAGAGATCGAAAGAAAACCAGATGTTGGCGAACCACTTGCCGCGCTTGCGTTCAAGATTGCTACAGACCCGTATGTTGGTCGTTTGTGCTTCATTCGTGTCTACTCAGGAAAAATTGATTCAGGTTCTTATGTACTAAATACCCGTACGGGAAAGAAAGAGCGGATTTCCCGTCTCTTCCAGATGCACTCCAACAAACAACAACCCCGCGATGTTATTGAAGCAGGCGACATCTGTGCCGCTGTTGGTTTCAAAGACATTCGTACCGGGGATACCCTTTGTTCGCTGGATCATCCGATTGTTCTCGAATCAATGACTTTCCCGGAACCCGTAATTGGTATCGCTATTGAGCCAAAAACTCAAAAAGATCTCGATAAATTGTCCAATGGTCTCATTAAACTTTCTGAGGAGGATCCAACCTTCCAGGTCAATACTGACCAGGACAGCGGACAGACCATCATTCGCGGAATGGGTGAGCTTCACCTTGAGATTATTGTCGACCGACTGAAACGGGAGTTTAAAGTTGAATGTAACCAAGGTGCTCCTCAGGTTTCTTACAAAGAGACCATTACCAAGGAGGTTAACTTGCGTGAAGTGTTCAAAAAACAGACCGGTGGTCGCGGTAAATTCGCCGACATCTCTGTTCACATTGGTCCGGTTGATGAAGGCAAAACAGGTCTTCAGTTTGTCGATCAGATCAAAGGGGGAACTATTCCGCGCGAATACATTCCTTCTATTGAAAAGGGTTTCAAAGAGGCTATGAACAATGGTCCCTTGGCCGGTTATAAGATTGAGAATCTCAAAGTGGTGCTGGTCGACGGATCATTCCACCCAGTTGACTCCGATGCCCTCTCTTTCGAGTTGTGCGCCAAACAAGCTTTCAGAAATGCGGCATCCAAGGCAAAACCAATCTTGCTTGAGCCTATTATGAAGGTGGAAGTTGTTACTCCGGACGATTACATGGGTGATATTGTCGGTGATTTAAACCGCCGTCGTGGTCACATCGAGAGCATGGATGCCAAATTTGGCGCCCGCGTCATTAAGGCATTGGTTCCGCTATCCGAACAGTTCGGTTACGTAACGACCTTACGTACCCTTTCTTCCGGTCGGGCAACCTCCACAATGGAGTTTTCCCACTATGCAGAAGTTCCCAAGAACATTGCCATTTCGGTTCTTGAAAATGTTAAAGGAAAAGTAGAGTTGTTATAACACTAAATACGTTCTTATCATGAGTCAAAAAATCAGAATTAAACTGAAATCGTACGATCACAATCTGGTTGACAAATCAGCTGAGAAGATTGTAAAGACAGTAAAATCAACCGGTGCAATTGTAAGCGGACCAATTCCGCTGCCAACTCACCGTCGTATTTTCACCGTTTTGAGATCCACCTTCGTCAATAAAAAGTCGAGGGAGCAGTTCGAATTATCTTCATACAAGAGATTGATCGACATTTACAGTTCAACAGCAAAAACTATCGACGCCTTAATGAAACTGGAATTGCCCAGTGGGGTTGAAGTTGAAATTAAAGTTTGATAAACTGCTTAACAAGTAGAAAAAATGCCAGGATTAATTGGAAAAAAAATCGGAATGACTTCCGTATTCAGTGTTGAGGGGAAAAACATCCCATGCACTGTGATTGAGGCTGGTCCATGCACGGTAACCCAGATCCGCACCCTTAAAACCGATGGTTATGAGGCTGTTCAGTTGGGATTTATCGACAAAAAAGAGAAGCATGCGACTAAAGCAGAAATCGGCCATAATAAAAAGGCCGGTACTACTCCTAAGAGAAAAGTGGTAGAATTTGATGGGTTCGGTAGCGATGTGAAGCTTGGAGATGTCATAACTGTTGACATTCTTGAAGCCGATTCATTCATCGACGTTTCCGGCGTATCAAAGGGACGCGGGTTCCAGGGTGTTGTAAAACGTCACGGCTTTAGCGGTGTCGGACAGAGCACTCACGGCCAGCACAACCGCTTGCGCGCACCAGGTTCTATCGGTGCCTCTTCCTATCCTTCCCGCGTATTCAAAGGAATGCGTATGGCAGGTCGTGACGGTGGAAAAACTATAACTGTTCAAAACCTTCAGGTATTGAAAGTTATTCCGGAGAACAATCTTTTAATTGTTAAAGGTTCTGTCCCCGGAGCCAAAGATTCATACTTAATTATCTTGAAGTAATGGAAATTGCAGTTTTAAACAGAGCAGGTGAAGAGACCGGAAGAAAAGTAGAGCTGAATCCCAGTATTTACTCGGTAGAACCTAACGATCACGCGATTTATCTCGACGTGAAGCAATATCTGGCAAATCAACGTCAGGGTACCCATAAGAGCAAGGAACGTGGCGAAATATCCGGGTCAACCAGAAAGATTAAAAAGCAAAAAGGAACCGGTGGCGCCCGTGCGGGAAGTATCAAATCAGGTACCATCCGTGGTGGAGGCCGTATGTTTGGGCCACGTCCGAGGAATTATGGCTTCAAATTGAACAAGAAACTCAAAGAATTGGCACGCAGATCTGCCCTGACCTACAAGGCGCAAGGCAGTGATATCTTAATTCTTGAGGACTTCTCAATTGAAACGCCCAAAACGAAAGAATTTATCACCCTTCAAAATAATTTGAAAATTGGTGATAAAAACTCGTTGATAGTGTTATCGGAAGCAAATAAAAACATATATTTGTCAACCAGAAATTTACAGAACATAGAAGTTGTAACTACCTCAGATTTATGTACTTACAAGATTATGAGAGCTAAAAAAATTGTTTTAGCAGAGAGTTCTGTAGCTAAATTGGAGGAATTATTTAAGATTAACGCGTAAGAAAATGGTTGAAATTTTGATTCGCCCTATCGTAACCGAGAAAATGAATGCCCAAGCGGAGAAATTAAACCGCTATGGTTTCATGGTAGATAAGAAGGCAGATAAGCATCAGATCAAAAGAGCCGTGGAAGAAATCTATGGCGTTAAAGTAGTTTCTGTCAACACGATGGTATATGCCGGTAAGTTAAAATCCCGTTTTACAAAGAGTGGGGTGATTACCGGACGTACAAATGCTTATAAAAAAGCAGTTATCACGTTGAACAAAGGAGAGAATATTGATTTTTACAGCAATATCTAAGTAAAAAATGGCAGTTAGAAAGTTAAAACCTGTAACTCCGGGTCAAAGGCACAAAGTGATTGGTACTTTTGACTCAATTACAACTGGCAATACACCTGAAAAAGAAGAGTACCGGTGGTAGAAATACCAGCGGTGTGATGACAATGAGGTATATAGGTGGCGGGCACAAGAGAAAATACCGTGTGATAGATTTTGTCCGTGAGAAGGACAATATTCCGGCACGCGTTGATTCGATCCAGTACGACCCAAATCGTACGGCTCGTATCGCACTCTTGATTTATGCCGATGGAGAGAAGCGCTATATGTTAGCACCCAATGGCCTTGAAGTAGGTCAGACGGTTGTTAGCGGAAATGAAGTTGCTCCAGAGATCGGTAATTCGCTACCTCTTGGAAAAATACCTCTTGGTACAATCGTTCACAACATTGAGTTGCATCCTGGTCAGGGCGGAATAATGGCTCGCTCGGCCGGCACCTATGCACAACTCACCTCACGTGAAGGACGATACGCCATCATCAAACTCCCCTCAGGCGAGTCACGTATGATACTGGTTGCATGTCGTGCAACAGTAGGTACTGTAGGAAACGCCGATCATGCCCTTGAAAGATCAGGTAAAGCCGGTCGAAGCCGCTGGTTGGGGCGTCGTCCCCGTGTTCGTGGCGTAGCCATGAACCCTGTGGATCACCCTATGGGTGGTGGTGAAGGACGTGCATCCGGTGGACATCCGCGTTCACGTAAAGGGTTGCTTGCGAAGGGTTACAAGACCCGCTCGAAGAAAAAATCTTCGACCAAGTACATTATTGAACGTAGAAAAAAATGATCGCTAAAAAACTGAGTAGATTATGAGTCGTTCGTTAAAAAAAGGCCCTTTCATCGACTTTAAGTTGGAGAAAAAAGTGTTGGTTCTCAATGAATCAGCAAAGAAGTCGATCGTAAAAACGTGGGCAAGACATTCAATGATTTCGCCTGATTTTGTAGGACATACCATTGCAGTACACAACGGGAATAAGTTTATTCCGGTTTATGTTACTGAGAATATGGTTGGACACAAATTGGGTGAGTTTTCTCCTACCCGCACCTTCAGAGGTCATGGTGGCAATAAGAAGAAATAAGCCATGAACGCGGATATGTATAATAGAAGTAAAAAGTACCAAGATGGGTTCTAGAAAAAAGCAAAGCGCTGAATTGCTCAAAGAAGCAAATAAACTGAGATGTCAAGCTGTTTTGCACGATTGCCCCACTTCGCCGCGTAAGATGCGCCTTGTTACCGATATGATTCGTGGAATGGCGGTAAATCGTGCACTGGACGTATTGAAGTTCTCTTCCAAAGAGGCATCACGCAGAGTAGAAAAACTCCTTATGTCGGCAGTTGCAAACTGGCAGGCTAAAAATGAAGGGGTTAGACTTGAAGAAAGCAACCTATACGTGCAGGAAGTTTTTGTTGATTCGGCTCGCATGCTGAAACGTCTCCGTCCGGCTCCGCAAGGAAGAGGACACCGTATCAGAAAGCGTTCGAATCACGTAACTGTCCGTTTGGCAAGTAAAAATGTTGTAGAAGAAAATACGAAATAATAATATGGGACAAAAAGTAAATCCGATTTCTAATAGGCTTGGAATCATCAGAGGATGGGATTCCAACTGGTTCGGAGGCAACAATTATGGTGATAAACTGATCGAGGACCACAAAATCAGGGCTTATCTGAATGCACGTCTTGCAAAAGCGAGTATTTCAAAGATAATCATTGAACGTACCTTGAAACTGATCACCATTACTGTTCAGACTTCCAGGCCCGGTATTATTATAGGTAAAGGTGGTCAGGAAGTAGACAAACTCAAAGAGGAGTTGAAAAAGATCACTAAAAAAGAGGTTCAGATCAATATCTTTGAAATCAAACGTCCTGAATTGGATGCTCAGATTGTTGCCAACAACATTGCCCGTCAGGTAGAAGGCAAGATCGCCTACCGTCGTGCAACCAAGATGGCCATCGCTGCAACCATGCGTATGGGCGCTGAAGGTATCAAAGTATTGTGTTCCGGTCGTTTAAATGGGGCAGAAATGGCCCGTTCAGAAATGTACAAAGAGGGTAGAACTCCTTTGCATACTTTAAGAGCCGATATTGACTATGCACTGGCTGAAGCTTTAACCAAGACCGGTTTGATCGGTATCAAGGTTTGGATCTGCAGAGGTGAGATTTACGGTAAGCGTGATCTTTCTCCAAATGTAGGTCAGGCGCAGCAGACACGCAGCACCAATGCCCGTCCAACTCCGCCGGCTGGTGGAAAAGGCGGCTTTAGAAAGCGTAAAAAGTAATTAGTCTGATAATCATCGACAAAGCGAAACAAGATGTTACAGCCAAAGAAAGTAAAATTTAGAAGGGTACAGAAGGGCAAACTGAAAGGCAACGCACAACGCGGAAACCAATTATCGTTTGGATCTTTTGCCATAAAGAGCTTGGAAACTGCATGGATCACCGGTCGCCAGATTGAGGCAGCCCGTGTTGCAGTAACGCGTCACATGCAGCGTCAAGGACAAATTTGGATCAGAATTTTTCCGGATAAGCCAATTACCAAAAAGCCTGCCGAGGTTCGGATGGGTAAAGGTAAAGGTGCACCGGAGGGTTTTGTTGCAACAGTAACTCCCGGCCGCATTCTAATCGAGATCGAAGGGGTTCCTTTTGATCTGGCTAAAGAAGCTTTACGCCTGGGAGCCCAGAAATTTCCAGTGAGTACTAAGTTTGTTGTACGACGCGATTTTGTAGAAACTTCAACTATTGAGTAATGAAAACGCAAGAAATCAAAGAGCTTACAACGGCCGAAATCACTGAAAAGATAGAAAACGGGAACGAAGAGATGGTTCGTATGTGTCTGAATCACAGCGTAAATCCTCTTGACAATCCGATGAAAATACGGTTCGCCCGCAAAAACATCGCTCGTCTGAATACCGAATTACGCAAACGTCAAATTGAAAACAAATGATGACTATGGAAACAAGAAATCTTCGTAAAGAGCGTATCGGAGTGGTGGTCAGCAATAAAATGGAGAAAACTATTGTAGTTGCTGAAAAGGGAAAAGAGAAACACCCGATTTACGGAAAATTCGTGAACAGAACTACCAAGTTCCATGCGCACGATGAGAAGAACGAGTGTAACATCGGCGACACTGTCTTAATTATGGAAACCCGCCCTCTTTCAAAACAGAAGGGGTGGAGATTAGTAAAAATCTTAGAAAGAGCCAAGTAATATGTTACAGCAAGAATCACGTTGTACAGTTGCAGATAATAGCGGTGCTAAAACAGCCCTGGTCATCCGGGTACTGGGCGGAACAAAAAAACGTTACGCCTCTGTTGGAGATAAAGTTGTTGTGACTGTGAAAACCGCACTGCCAGGCAGCGATACCAAAAAAGGATCGGTTTCTAAAGCAGTCGTTGTACGCACTTCCAAAGAGGTGCGCCGCAGCGACGGTTCTTACATCCGCTTTGATGATAACGCTATTGTACTGCTGAATGCTGCAGGCGAGATGAGAGGTACACGTATTTTCGGACCAGTGGCCCGTGAACTTCGTGACAACTTCATGAAAATTGTCTCACTGGCACCTGAAGTACTTTAATATTAAATCAGACCATGCAGAAAAAATTACATGTAAAGAAAGGAGACACGGTCGTCGTAATCTCCGGCAATTCAAGAGGCTCCGAAGGGAAAGTACTTGAAGTGGTCAGAGAAAAGGATCGTGCCATCGTAGAAGGAGTTAATCTTGTATCTAAACATACAAAACCAAATTCCAAGCACCCACAAGGAGGCATTATCAAGCAAGAGGCGTCTATCCACGTTTCAAATTTGATGCTGAAAGATCCTAAAACAGGGAAACCTACCCGTATCGGGCGCAAACTCGATAAAAACGGGAAACTAGTTAGGTATTCAAAAAAATCAGGGGAGGAGATTAAGTAATGGGATACACACCTACTTTTAAACGCAAATATCAGGAGGAGATTGTTCCTGCTTTGCAAAAGGAGTTTAGCTACAAATCTGTTATGCAGGTTCCGGTACTGGAGAAGATTATCATCAACCAAGGTCTTGGTTCTGCAATTGCCGATAAGAAAATCATGGAGGTGGCTATAGAAGAGCTCTCTTCTATCAGCGGCCAGAAACCGGTATCTACCATCTCCAAAAAGGACATTGCCAACTTCAAACTTCGTAAGAAAATGCCGATCGGTGTAAGGGTAACCCTGCGCAGTGACCGTATGTATGAATTTTTGGATCGTTTGGTCTCTATCGCACTTCCCCGCATCCGCGACTTCAAAGGCATTGGCGACAAATTCGACGGTAGCGGCAACTATACGCTTGGTGTTACCGAGCAGATTATCTTTCCTGAAATTGTGATGGATAAAGTAACCAAAATGAATGGCTACAACATCACCTTCGTAACGACTGCAAAGAACGACGAGGAGGGATATGCACTACTGAAAAGTTTTGGTTTACCGTTCAAGAACGCAAAAAAGAACTAAAAGATATGGCTAAAGAATCAATGAAAGCCCGCGAAGTGAAGCGTGCAAAACTCGTTGAAAGGTTTGCGGAAAAGCGTGCCAGATTAAAAGCTGAAGGTGACTACATTGGTATGAGCCTTTTGCCAAAAAATTCGGCAAAGGTACGTCTGCACAATCGTTGCAAACTGACAGGTCGTCCGAAAGGATACATGCGCCAGTTTGGTATTTCCAGAATTCAGTTCCGGGAAATGGCCTCTAGCGGCCTAATACCCGGAGTTAAAAAAGCAAGTTGGTAATCGTTTAATTTATCGTAAAGATGACAGATCCTATTGCAGATTACTTGACCCGACTAAGAAATGCTATCAAAGCAAAACATAAAGTCGTGGAAATCCCTGCGTCAAACATTAAAAAAGAGATTACCAGAATTCTGAAAGAAAAAGGGTACATACTCAATTATAAATTTGACGAAGAAGTCAACTATCAGGGAAGCATTAAAATTGCCTTGAAATACCATCCCGCTGATGGTACACCGGCAATAAAGAATCTAAAACGTATCTCTAAACCGGGACTTCGACGCTACTGCGGAATTGAAGATGTCCCAAGGGTATTGAACGGATTAGGCATCGCTATCATTTCTACCTCCAAAGGTGTAATTACCGACAAAGAGGCTAAGGATTTGAACGTTGGTGGTGAAATATTATGTTACGTTTATTAATAAAGGAGGATTATTATGTCAAGGATTGGAAAACTTCCCATTGATTTACCCGCCGGAGTTACGATAAGCGTCGACAGTGAAAATATTGTCACCGTTAAAGGAGCGCTGGGCACCCTGGTTCAGAAAGTAGACAAAGAAATCGAAATTTCGGTTGAAGGCAGCCAGATTTTGGTAAAACGTCCTACTGAACAAAAACGTCATCGTGCATTGCACGGATTGTACCGTTCACTCTTGAACAATATGGTTCAGGGTGTATCAAAAGGCTATGAAGTGAAACTCGAACTGGTTGGAGTTGGTTACCGTGCAGAATCACAAGATCAGGTACTTGACCTGGTATTGGGACATTCTCACCACACTTACCTGCAATTGCCAAAAGAGGTAAGTGTTACAGCTGTTACTGACAAAAGAGCCAACCCTATCATCACGCTCAAATGTGCTGATAAACAGTTGATCGGTCATGTTGCTGCTAAAATCAGGTCTTTCAGAATGCCAGAGCCATACAAAGGTAAAGGTGTTAAATTCGTTGGCGAAGTACTACGTCGCAAAGCTGGTAAATCAGCTTCTAAAAAATAAATGATTTTTAGTTATGGCTCTTACAAAAATTCAAAGAAGAGATAGAATTCGCATGAGAATCCGGAAAATTGTTTCCGGTTCCTCAGAGGTTCCTCGCATGAGTATCTATCGCAGCAATAAACAGATTTCTGTTCAGTTTGTTGACGATGTAGCGGGAAAAACCTTGTTGGCAGTTTCTTCATTAAACAAAGAAATCGCTTCTCAAGCCGGAACCAAAACTGAAATAGCTGCCCTGGTCGGGAAATTGGCTGCAGAAAAGGCACTTGCTGCCGGAATCACTGCCGCCTGCTTCGATCGTGGAGGCAACTTATATCATGGACGAGTTAAAGCAGTTGCTGAAGCTGCACGTGAAGGAGGTTTAAAAATATAACCGTTATGGCGAAAAATATTAAAAAAGTAAAAACCAGCGATCTTGAGCTTAAGGACAGGTTAGTTGCAATCAACCGGGTCACCAAGGTTACCAAAGGAGGTAGAACTTTCAGCTTTTCAGCAATTGTTGTCGTCGGAAACGAAGACGGTATTGTGGGCTGGGGTCTTGGAAAAGCCAGTGAGGTTACAGCAGCTATCGCCAAAGGCGTTGACGCAGCAAAGAAAAACCTCGTTAAAATCCCGATTATTCACGGTACTGTTCCTCACGAACAAACCGCAAAATTCGGTGGAGCAAATGTCTTGTTGAAACCAGCCTCTTCAGGTACCGGAGTAAAAGCCGGAGGTGCTATGCGTGCCGTTCTCGAGAGTGTTGGAATCCATGATATCCTCGCTAAATCCAAAGGATCGTCTAACCCTCATAACCTGGTTAAGGCAACTTTTGAAGCATTGGTCGAACTGAGAGATGCCTACACAGTTGCAGAACACCGCGGTGTGGCTCTGGACAAAGTGTTTAACGGATAAATCTAAAGTACATTATGAAAATTCGTATTACACAGTTTAAGAGCAAAATTGGTGCATCCAAAGCTCAAAAGAAAATCATTGATGCGCTCGGTCTGCACAAATTGAATCAACCTAAGATTCATGAGTCAACCCCCGAGATTCTTGGAATGGTTAGAAAACTTCAGCACTTAGTGAAGGTTGAAGAAGTTAACGATTAATATTTCTTATAAATGGAATTAAATAACTTAAAACCTGCTGAAGGTTCTGTTAGAAAAGAAAAACGGATTGGTCGCGGACAAGGTTCGGGTCACGGTGGTACATCTACCCGTGGTCATAAAGGTGCCAAGTCACGCTCAGGATACTCTTCGAAAAGAAGTTTCCAGGGTGGACAAATGCCTTTGCAAAGAGTTGTACCAAAATTTGGCTTTAAGAACATCAATCGCGTTGAATATAAAGCGATTAACCTCAGTGCGCTGCAACAATTGGCAGATGATCTAGGGCTTGCTACCATCGATTTTCAAACATTTTTGGAGGCTGGATTTGTCAGCAAGAATGACAAAGTTAAGATCCTCGCCAAAGGTGAATTGAAAAGCAAGCTGGATGTGAAAGCACACGCTTTCTCTAAAACTGCCAAAGAAGCCATTGAAAAATTGGAAGGTACTACTGAATTAATCTGATTCTGATGAAAAAGTTGATCGAAACGCTTAAGAACATTTATAAAATTGAGGATTTACGATCCCGGTTAAGTGTGACCCTGTTGTTCCTGATGGTTTACCGTTTTGGATCCTTCGTCATTTTGCCCGGTATCGATCCAAATCCTGCTCATTTTGAAGCTTTAAGAAATCAGACATCGGATGGGATTCTTGGACTGCTGAACATGTTCTCGGGAGGCGCTTTCTCCAATGCATCAATCTTTGCTTTGGGGATCATGCCTTACATCAGTGCTTCGATCGTGATTCAACTCTTGGGATTCGCGGTTCCTTACATTCAGCGTTTGCAGAAAGAGGGTGAGTCAGGTAGAAGAAAAATCAACCAGATGACCCGTTATCTGACCGTTGTGATTTTGGTTTTCCAGGGTTGGGCGTATTTGGCCAGCCTCAGATACCAACTTCCTGAACAGGCATTTTTGGTAGGTGCTTTTGCATTCAATGTAAGTTCAACCATTGTTCTGGCTGCCGGCTCCATGTTTATTATGTGGCTGGGAGAACGGATCACGGACAAAGGAATTGGGAATGGTATATCACTGATTATCATGATAGGTATTATTGCCCGTCTACCTCAATCATTGGCTCAGGAATTTGTGAGCAGGATGGCTGAACAGGGTCGTGGTTTTATCATGTTGATTGTTGAATTGGTCGTCTTCCTGCTGGTTATCGCCAGTACAATCCTATTGGTTCAGGGTACACGAAAAGTACCGGTACAATACGCGAAAAGAATTGTTGGCAATCGTCAGTATGGTGGGGTTCGTCAGTACATTCCTTTGAAAGTGAATGCTGCGGGTGTTATGCCAATCATTTTTGCTCAGGCAATCATGTTTATCCCTGCAACAGTGGCCGGTCTTTTTTCATCGGAGACAATGGGACGGATGATGGCATCCTTCTCTAATTATACCGGATTTTGGTACAACGCTGTCATGTTCCTGATGGTGATTGTATTTACCTATTTCTATACCGCTATCACCATCAATCCTAACCAAATGGCCGAGGATATGAAGAAAAATGGCGGATTTATTCCAGGTATCAAGCCGGGGAAAAGAACTGCTGAGTACATCGACACCATTATGTCGAGAATTACGCTGCCTGGTTCCATCTTCCTGGGACTGATAACCATACTACCTGCTTTTGCCATGATTGTCGGCATAAATACGTCGTTTGCGCACTTCTTTGGAGGTACCTCTTTGTTGATTCTTGTCGGTGTTATTCTAGACACATTACAACAAATTGAGAGCCACCTGTTGATGCGTCACTACGATGGATTGCTGAAGTCTGGTCGCATCAAGGGTCGTACCGCTGGAATGAATATGTAATTGGTTGGTCGATCCAACAGGTTGTGAGGAATTATTTTATCCTGGCAAGTTAGCTGTACAGCATCATCATACATCAGAATGGGACATTAAATGGTTGCCATCTGATACGTTCTGATCATTTTGCAGAAGTTTACCTGTTTCCGAAAAAGAGTGTTGTATCTTTTTTTTCTTTTCAGTATCTTTGCCGACCTGAAAAAATCGATCGCCTCCGTTTTTTTATGATTATTTCCTGAATTTACACGATGGAAGTAAGCGCGGCAATGAAAAGACCATCTTTTAAGGTGTTGGAAGGAGACAGGGGAGTTTAAATTCATCGAGCCCTGTCGAAATGATTGAATGTTTAAGGTTTGCTCTTAAGAGCAGTTTGGGGAGTAGTTTGAGTTTTCAAATATAATGCAGAAGTATTAGTTTCTATGTCAAAGCAATCATTTATTGAACAAGACGGAACAATTATTGAAGCATTGTCCAATGCGATGTTTCGGGTTGAATTACAAAACGGTCATGTGATAACGGCCCATATTTCGGGCAAAATGCGCATGCACTACATTAAAATTCTGCCTGGCGACAAAGTGAAGGTTGAAATGTCACCTTATGACCTTAGTAAAGGAAGAATCTCTTTCAGATACAAAAATTAATAAGTAGAAAAATGAAACGAACATGTTGCCTGACAACCTCTAAGGGGAGATCATTGTTCTTCAACATGGAGTTCCATACTACAATAAAAAACTAATAATTACAGTATGAAAGTAAGGGCATCCATTAAGAAACGTAGTGCGGAGTGCAAGATTGTAAGCCGTAAAGGACGTCTCTACGTGATAAACAAAAAAAACCCGAAGTTCAAACAACGTCAGGGTTAAAAATGTTAAATTTATAACGATTTTTTAATCAATATAAGATTATGGCTCGAATAGTTGGTGTAGACATACCAAATAACAAAAGAGGCGAAATCGCCTTGACCTATATTTTTGGAATTGGCCGCAGCCGCTCTGTTGAAATTCTTGAAAAGGCTGGTGTCAACAAAGACATCAAAGTCAATGAATGGAATGATGATCAATTCAATTGGTTGTTATCGCGGAATTCGTCATCGTTTAGGCCTGCCGGTTCGCGGACAAAGTACCAAAAACAATGCCCGTACTCGTAAAGGTAAAAAGAAGACAGTTGCAAATAAGAAGAAAGCTACTAAATAAGAATAAGTAGAGATGGCAAAAAAGACTGGAATATCTAAGAAAAGGGTTGTCAATGTCGAGGCTGTTGGACAGGCTCACGTTTCATCCTCTTTTAATAATATTATCATTTCGATGACCAACAACAACGGTGAAGTTATCTCCTGGTCATCAGCCGGGAAAAAAGGTTTCCGTGGCTCAAAGAAAAATACTCCGTACGCAGCTCAAACTGCATCTGAAGAGTGTGCAAAAACAGCTTTTGATCTTGGATTGCGCAAGGTGAAAGTTTACGTAAAGGGACCGGGGAACGGCCGCGAATCTGCTATTCGTGCTATCGCTAATGTTGGTATCCAGGTGACTGAGATCGTCGATGTTACCCCAATGCCTCATAACGGTTGTCGTCCTCCTAAACGTCGTCGTGTCTAATCATCAGTAAATTAAATTAAAAAACATGGCAAGATACATAGGTCCTAAGTCAAAGATTGCTAGAAAATTCGGTGAACCAATTTATGGTCCGGATAAGGCATTTGAGCACAAAAATTTTCCTCCGGGAATGCACGGCAATAGCAAACGCCGTAAAAAAGTATCAGAATACGGTACTCAGTTGAAAGAGAAGCAAAAAGCGAAATACATGTACGGCGTTTTAGAACGTCAATTCCGTAACCTGTTCGAAAAGGCACATTCACACAAGGGTATTACAGGTACTGTTCTTTTGCAGTTGCTTGAAAGCCGTTTGGACAATGTGGTTTTCCGTTTGGGAATTTCTCCAAGTCGTGCAGGTGCCCGTCAGTTGGTATCTCACAAACACATTACTGTCAATGGTGAAGTGGTCAATATCCCCTCTTACTCTGTTCGTCCCGGTGAAGTAGTAGCAGTACGCGAGAAATCTAAATCATTGGTAGCGATCAATGATTCACTCTCCTCACGTCGCCACAGCAACTTTTCATGGTTGGAATGGAACGGCGAGGCAAAATCGGGTAAATTTTTGAATGTACCTGAGAGAGAAGAGATCCCTGAAAACATCAAGGAACAGTTAATCGTCGAATTGTATTCGAAATAATTAATATAAGGTTTATGGCAATTTTAGCTTTCCAGAAGCCGGATAAGGTGATCATGATCGAATCGGATGACAAAATCGGTAAATTCGAATTTCGTCCTCTAGAGCCTGGTTATGGTATTACCATCGGAAATGCATTACGCAGAATTTTGTTATCATCCTTGGAAGGATATGCTATCACAACGATCAAAATCGAAGGTGTTGAGCACGAATTTTCTACCATCCCGGGTGTGATTGAAGATGTTACGGAGATGATTCTTAATCTGAAGCAGATCCGTTTCAAAAAAGTCGTAGAAGATTTTGACAGTGAAAAGGTCACTGTTACCATCTTCGGACAAAATAAATTCAAGGCGGGTGACATCAACAACTTTATCACAGGCTTTCGTGTTTTGAATACCGATTTGCTGATCTGTAACATGGAGACAGACGTGAAACTTCAGATCGAAATGACGATCGAGAAGGGGCGCGGTTATGTGCCTGGTGTAGAGAACAAACCTGTTGATGAGGAGTTCGGAGTCATTCCAATCGATTCTATTTTCACCCCGATCAAGAATGTGAAATATTCGGTCGAAAACTATCGTGTAGAACAAAAAACCGACTATGAAAAGTTGGTGATTGATATCCATACAGATGGTTCTATTCACCCAAAAGATGCACTGAAGGAAGCAGCTAAAATTCTGATTTACCATTTCATGCTCTTTTCTGACGAGAAAATCACCCTCGATTCTGATGAGAAATTTGCCAATGAAGAGTTTGATGAGGAAATTCTGCACATGCGTCAATTACTGAAAAATAAGCTGGTCGATCTTGATCTCTCTGTCCGCGCACTCAATTGTTTAAAGGCAGCTGATGTGGAAACACTCGGAGAACTGGTTACATATAACCGGAATGACCTGTTGAAATTTAGAAATTTTGGCAAGAAATCCTTAACAGAACTCGATGATTTGTTGGTAAATCTCAATTTGAGTTTCGGGATGGACATCAGTAAGTATAAATTAGACAAGGATTAATTAAAATACCCATGAGGAAATATTCACACCAACCGAAAATGATTATGTGGGTATTCCATCTGACCTTTGAAAAACAACATATAAACAGATGAAATGAGACATAGAAAAGGTTTTAATCATTTAGGTAGGACCAGCTCTCACCGGAAGGCGATGCTTTCCAACATGGCAAACTCTCTTTTGCTTCACAAACGCATCGCTACAACCCTTGCAAAAGCAAAGGAGCTGAGAGTTTTTGTTGAACCATTGATTACACGTGCCAAAGAGGATACCACCCACAACAGAAGGGAAGTATTCAGCGATCTAAAAAGTAAATCAGTAGTAACAGAACTGTTCCGTGATATTATCGTGAAAATCGGAGATCGTCCGGGTGGATATACCAGAATACTGAAAACAGGTAACCGTATTGGTGACAACGCAGAGATGTGTATCATTGAACTGGTCGATTACAACGAGAACATGCTGTCAACGCCAAAAGCTGACACCACAAAAAAACGCAGAATCCGGAAACCAAAGAAAACAGAGACACCTGCAAAAGAGAACAAAAAAGTTGAAGCTACCTCAGAAGAAGCTGCTTCCTGATCTCTTGTGAACTGAATTTTCATAGAAAGCCATCCTTAGCGGGATGGCTTTTTTTTGCCTTTTTTATCCACTATGGCTAAATATTGGATTTATAAAATATTTACCTCCAATGTTAGATAAATATATAAATTGATTCATTTTTTGTGTAATTTTCACCTGCATATCGGAAAGATCTTCAAAATCGTTTTTTGGAGCGGTGAGGGTTGCGAGTTCATGTATATGGATAACTAACATAATTAACTCTTTTATGGATTACATTAAACAAAAACTTTTGAAGAAGGGTGAAGAAGAGCGCCTTGTCGTAAAACGTTTGATCAATGAATTTGGAAGCACTGTGCTTGAGTCGGTTACTATCGATCAGGTGCTTACCGGAATGAAAGGAATTACCGGTCTGCTTACCGTGACCTCTAAGCTAGACCCCAATACAGGTATCACCTACCGTGGATATACGATTCCTGAAATACAACAAAAATTACCCAAGGTCAGGCCGGAGGGCGAACCTCTGTCTGAAGGTCTTTTCTATCTTTTCCTGTTGAATGAGATTCCCACCAAGGCAGAAGTTGACGCTCTGAGCAAAGAGTGGATAAGACGCAGTGAGTTACCCGAACACGTGATTGAAATTATGGATGCGATGCCGCTTACCAGTAAACCTATGACTCAGTTCTGTACTGCCATTCTTGCCATGGCAACCGAGTCAAAGTTTCAAAAGGCACACCGCGATGGTTTGCACAAAAATGATTATTGGGACACTACTTTCGAAGATGTAATGGACCTGATTGCCCGTCTTCCGGTAGTTGCAGCTTACATCTATCGCAAGAATTTCAAAGACGGAAAGTTCATTCCACCGGATCCAAACCTCGACTGGGCAGCCAATTTTGCCCATATGATGGGTTATGACCAGGACGAAGTATACCGACTTTTCAGGATGTACATGATGATTCACGCCGACCACGAAGGTGGCAATGTATCTGCTCATGCCACCCATCTTGTTGGGTCGGCGCTGAGTAATCCTTATTACGCCTACGCTGCCGGTATGCTTGGACTGGCAGGCCCGTTGCATGGATATGCCAATCAGGAGGTGATCAACTGGATTTTTGAGATGAAGGAAGAGATGGGAGTTTGTGAAAACGAAGCGGAAGAGAGGGAGAAAATTGAAGCCTATATCAGAAAAACTATCTCCTGCGGTCAGGTCGTTCCCGGTTATGGACACGCTGTTTTGAGGGTTACTGATCCGCGTTTTACCGCACAGCAGATATTTGCTCAAAAATATGTAGAGAATGATAGCCTGATTGATACAGTCAATCATCTTTATGATATCGTCCCACCAATTCTGAAGTCGCTTGGCAAGATTAAAAATCCATGGCCCAATGTGGATGCATTCTCCGGTTCTTTGCTTCAGCATTACGGAATTACAGAGCATTTTTTCTATACGGTAATGTTTGGTGTTAGTCGTTCCTTGGGTGTTCTTGCCCAATTGGTTTGGGACAGGATGTACAATTTGCCGTTGGAAAGGCCATCTTCAGAAACACTGGAGTTCTTCAGAAACAAAGCTGGGATTTAGGACCTTTAATATTACACAGAGTTACACAGAGAAGCACAGAGGTCCACAGAGAACATTTTCTAATTGTTCTAATTGTTTGAATTGTTTAAAAAGTTTGAAGGGTTAAGGTCTTTGAACAATTCAAACTCAATAAACATCATAAACATTTCTTTTTCTCCGTGTAACTCTGTGCTTCTCTGTGTAACTCTGTGTAGCTTTTTGTATCACCAATATTGATTTTATGCCATACAACGGTTTAAACGATTTTGTAGAAATACTTGAGCGCAATGATGAACTTGTCAGAATCAAACTAAGGGTTGATACCGTTCTGGAAATCACAGAAATTGTTGACCGTATCTCCAAATCTCCAGGAGGAGGAAAGGCACTTTTGTTTGAAAACAACGGAACGGCTTTCCCTCTTTTGATTAATGCATTTGGTTCAGAGTCAAGAATATGTCTGGCTCTTGGACATACTTCGCTCGGCGCTATCGGCGCAGAGCTGGAAGAGTTATTTAAACAATTGGCTGGTCCTGCCGGGAGTCTTTTGGATAAATTAAAGTTGCTTCCTTTGCTCTCGAGAATTGCCTCCTGGATGCCTAAAAAGAAGACGAGCAGAGGAAGATGTCAGGAGATCGTGATGGCTACCCCGGATTTGACCAAACTGCCTGTTCTCACTTGCTGGCCTGCCGATGGCGGACCTTTCGTTACACTTCCCGGAGTGGTTACCCGTGATCCTGAGACCGGCGTCCGCAATGTGGGAATGTACCGGATGCAAATTTTTGGACCTGATACTGCAGGAATGCACTGGCACAAGCACAAGACAGGTGCCCGACACTACCAGGGGTATAAAAATGCTGGCAAAAAGATGCCGGTATCCGTTGTATTGGGAGGAGATCCTGCCTATACGTATGCGGCAACGGCACCACTTCCGGACCAAATTGACGAATACATGCTGGCCGGGTTTCTGCGAAAAAAGAAAGTTGAGCTAGTCAGGTGCCTGACCAACGATCTGGAGGTGCCGGATGATGCAGACATTGTGATAGAAGGATATGTTGATCCCGCTGAGGAGCTGGTTTGGGAAGGTCCGTTCGGAGATCATACCGGTTTTTATTCACTGGCTGATTGGTATCCCAAATTTCATGTCACATGCATCACCCACCGGAAGGGCGCAATATATCCCGCCACCATAGTAGGGATACCTCCTCAGGAAGATGCCTACATCGGTTTGGCCACGGAGAAAATATTTCTGGCACCTATGAAGCTGACCATGATGCCGGAACTAAAAGACCTTTACCTTCCGGCCGAAGGAGTCGCTCACAACCTGACTCTGGCCAGGATCGATAAGACCTATGCAGGACAGGCATTGAAGACAATGAATGCCATGTGGGGAGCCGGACAGATGATGTTCAACAAGATCATGGTAGTGACCGATCAGGCCAATCCATGGAAGGACATGGAGGCGTTTGTCAGGAAAGTGAGCAATGAAATTGATCCGGTTCACGATATCATTTTTTCTTCAGGTCCCATGGATGTATTGGACCACTCCTCCTCCAAATTTGCATTTGGATCTAAAATGGGTATTGATGCTACCACCAAATTTCCTGAAGAGATGAATGTGAAGCCTATCGAAAACAGACTGCCCGGATCCGAACTATTTAATAATGTAGCTCAGGATATTCCTGCGATTAAATCCGTCCAGACATCCCTACTTGACAAAGGTATTTCGGTGTTGATTCTTGGGATTGAGAAGGAACAGGATTTTCGTCCGGCTATATTGACAGAAGCTCTTTTGAAAATGTCTGCCATACAGCGGGTTAAATTCATTCTTTTTGTCGATGCTGCATTGCCTCTCGCCAATATTGATGCTGTAGTTTGGTATGTAACTGGAAACATCGACCCCAGAAGAGACTGCAAAATTTTTGAGGCAACTCATCCAGGAGAAGTTTCGCACCTAGTGGTGGATGGCACACGTAAAACGGCTCAATCTGATGGTTTTCAACGCGACTGGCCCAATCCGGTAGTCTCCTCGGCCGAAACAATACGCATGGTCGACCGGAGGTGGCACGAGTATGGTTTAGGCAAGATGATCCCTTCTCCTTCACTTATTTATTCCCCGCTCAAACGAGGGGAAGGTGCAATCTCTGAATGACCTGCACATCTTTTGCTTAACCCGATTATTTTTTTAACTTTAGCATAAATCAGTCGATATCCTGATCGCTCTTTTTTGTGAAATAAAAATCTAGATCATGAAAAAAATAAAAGGTTCAAAAACAGAACAAAATCTGTTGAAAGCATTTGCCGGAGAATCCCAGGCCAGAATGCGCTATGACTACTTTGCCAAACAGGCAAGAAAAGAGGGTCTTGAACAGATCGCCGCTATCTTTGAAGAGACTTCCATGAATGAGCGGTCGCATGCAAAACAATTTTTCAAATTTCTTGAAGGAGGAATGGTGGAAATAACGGCATCCTATCCTGCCGGAATAATTGGGTCTACGCTCGAAAATTTAAAGGCTGCGGCAGATGGGGAGAACGAAGAATGGACAGAATTATATCCCGAATTTGCCCGTATTGCAGAAGACGAGGGTTTCAAAGCGGTAGCAGCCATTTTTAAAATGATTTCGAAAGTAGAAAAGGCCCACGAAGAGCGATACAGAACCTTGCATGACAATCTGGAATCGGGAATGGTATTCAAACGGGGGGAAAAAGTAGTTTGGAAATGCCTTGTCTGCGGATATTTGCATGAGGGGCTTAGCGCACCGCATATTTGTCCCGTATGCGAACATCCTCAGGCTTATTTCGAAATTCAGGGGAAAAACTATTAAGCTGTATGACTGATCTTCACAAGTTTATACGTTCTCTGCCCAAAGCTGAGTTGCACCTTCACATTGAGGGGGCCATGGAGCCTGAGCTCATTTTTCTACTGGCTGATCGCAATGGAATTGAATTAAAATATGATTCTGTTGATGCCTTGCGCAATGCCTACCAGTTCGATGATTTACAGGATTTTCTGGATATTTATTATGCCGCAGGTAGTGTGCTGCTAAAGGAACAGGATTTCTATGACCTTACCTGGGCCTATCTGTTGAAAGCGAAAGAGAATAATATTGTACACACGGAAGTGATGTTCGATCCCCAGGCTCACACTTCACGTGGAGTCCCATTCAGTGCAGTGATCGGAGGCATCTACCGCGCATTGGCAGATGGTTATGAGAAACTCGGGATTTCATTCCGGTTGATCCTATCGTTCCTGAGGCACCTGGGTGAAGAGGATGGATTTAAGACTTTGGCTGAGGCTCGTCCTTTCCAGGGTTGGATTACCGCCGTTGGCTTAGACTCATCTGAAAGAGGGTTTCCCCCGAATCTGTTTGCCGATCTTTTTGATAAAGCTCAGGAGATGGGATTTTTAACCGTTGTTCATGCGGGAGAAGAGGGACCACCGGAGAACATATGGGCGGCGCTTGATCTGCTGAAGGCATCCCGAATCGATCACGGAAACAGCGCGCTGGAAGATCCTGATCTGGTCGATGTGTTGGGCATCTACGAAATTCCACTTACCTCCTGCCCGCTTTCCAACCTGAAACTGAAGGTGATTCAAAAGATGGAGGACCATCCGTTAAAAGAGATGATGGACAGGGGAATCAAAGTGACGGTCAATTCTGACGATCCTGCCTATTTTGGAGGATACCTCAATGACAACTTTATCGCGGTAGCAGATGCGTTAAACCTGTCGAAAGAGGAGATTGTTCAGTTGGTCAAAAACTCGTTCGAGGCTTCGTTTATCAGCGACGGAGAGAAAAGAATTTTCCTTAAAAAAGTAGAAGAAGCTGCGGAGGTTGGATAAAATCTACGAAAAAAACTTTTCCAAAGTTGATTGTTACGTACAATTATTGCTCGTTAGTAAAAAACTTTGGAAAAGTTCTTAGATACTATAATCTTGCTTACGGTTTCGGGTACCCGTCCATCTGGTGCAGGTTCTCGCTGATTTCCCGATCAGATAGTTCGTAGTCAGATAGTTGGCCGCGCATGTATTTGTCGTAACCCTGAAGGTCCATCATCCCGTGACCGGAAAGGTTGAAAAGAATGATTTTTTCTTTGCCCTCCTCTTTCGCTTTTTTTGCTTCGCGGATGGTTGCAGCAATGGCATGGTTTGTTTCGGGCGCCGGTACAATTCCTTCTGTTTTGGCAAAAAGCATACCTGCCTCAAAACATTCAGATTGTTGAATGGCGATAGGTGTAACATAACCGGCTCTAACGGCAGCACTTACCAGTGGCGACATCCCGTGGTAACGTAGTCCGCCCGCATGGATAGGGGCTGGGATAAAATTGTGGCCTAAACTGTACATTGGCAACAAAGGGGTCATTTTGGCAAGATCGCCGTGGTCGTACATGAAGGTTCCTTTTGTCAGTGTAGGGCAGGAGGCGGGCTCTGCACCGATTATTTCAATGTCGGCGCCATTGATTTTGTCCTGAATGAAAGGGAAAGCGAGACCGGCAAAGTTACTTCCACCACCACAGCAACCGATCACGATATCCGGTTTCTTAATGCCAACTTTGGCCAGCTGTTTCTTCGCTTCCAATCCAATGATGGTTTGGTGCAGCATCACATGGTTGAGAACGGAACCCAGTCCGTACCTGGTCTTCCCGGTAGGGTCTGTTACTGCCGCTTCAATTGCTTCTGAAATAGCAATTCCCAGACTTCCAGGCGTGTCAGGAAATTGTGCGAGTACCGCACGTCCGGCCGCAGTTTCTGTACTTGGACTGGCCACACACTTGCCACCCCAGGTATTCATCAGTATCTGGCGGAATGGTTTTTGTTCGTAGCTCACCCTTACCATGAAAACTTTGCACTCAATGCCACCAATCAGCGCACAGGCAAATGAGAGGGCGCTGCCCCATTGTCCGGCACCCGTTTCTGTGGTGATCCGTTTGATGCCGAACTGTTTGTTGTACCATGCCTGTGGAATAGCAGTGTTTGGTTTGTGGCTTCCGGCAGGTGAAACACTTTCGTTCTTGTAAAATATTTTTGCCGGGGTTCCGAGGGCTTTTTCCAGTTCAAAAGCTCTGATCAACGGACTTGGCCTCCAGATTTTTAGCATATCCTGCACCTCTTCAGGTATATTGATCCAACGGTCGGTGCTAACCTCCTGTTCGATCAGGTTCATGGGGAAGACCGGTGCCAGCATTTCGGGGGAGATGGGCTTGCCGTCTGGACCAAGCGGGGGTAACGTTGGAAGATCAGCTGCCAGGTTGTACCACTGTTTGGGCATTTCCGATTCGTCGAGATAGATTTTCTTTTGCAAAAAAGGAAAGGGGAGATGCCTCGTAAACAGACATATCCCCTTTTATGGTTTAATTACAGGCATACCGCTTACGCATCTTGAATAAAGTCGTGCCAAAGCCAGTTCGAGCCCCTGTAATTTGTAAGTGTAATCATTGTTTTGATATTAAACTATCAGCAAAAATAAAGATATATTTCAATCTTCAAAATGTTTCAATGGAAATAATTTCAAACAGTAGAAAATTTTAGATATTGATTACACAAAAAAGGCCATCAGTATTTCTACCATGGCCTTTTCGACGTTACAAACTGCTTTTACAAAAACTCTATCTTTAAACTTCGTGCACTACAATTTCATGCGTTATTGGAATTCCTTTTTTAAATGTTGCAGCGACCCCGCAATAACGTTCATCCGACAATGAAACTGCCTTTTCGAGCTTTTCCATCGGAAGATCTTTCCCCCAAAATTCATATATAATATGCATGGAGGTAAAATGTTTTGGGTGCTCTTCTGTTAATTCACCTTCAACTTTTACATTTAGATCAATTATCTCAACCCTCATTTTCTCAAGGATGGAGACAATGTCCATGCCTGTGCAGCCAGCCAGCCCTACCAGTAACAAGGCTTTTGGCCTTGGTCCCAAATCTTGACCTCCATTGGATTTGTCAGCATCTATTGTAAGTTTATGGCCATAAAGTTCTGTTTCGAAAGCCATTCCTTTTTTCCAGGCCAGATTAATCTCTTGCTTCATGATTAGGATTTATGTGATTGATATGATTGACAATGATTAATTGATTTATAGAAGGGCTATGATTGATAGCGGTCATACAAATCATTTTTTGATACGAAGCGGATCTGATATTGTTTCAGCTTAGTTGGCTGTTACCTTCAGCACATCTTCGATCGCGCTGATGAAAGTAGCCTTTGGGAGCGCTCCCTGCGCCATTTGTGGTTGTCCATCCATCGGAATAAAAAGTAGTGAAGGAATGCTCTGGACGCCAAACATGCCGGCCAGTTCGCGCTCCTCTTCCGTATTCACCTTGTAGATATTCAATTTGGTACCGTAGGAGGCCTGCAGTTCTTCCAGAATTGGGGCGATCATCTTGCATGGGGAACACCAATCTGCGTAAAAATCAACAATAGCAGGAGCAGATCCTTCAAATTTCCACTCTTTGTTTGCTTCAAAATTGAATACTTTCTCTTTGAAAGTATCAAGGGTTAAATGTTCAAGTGCCATAATTTTATATATTTTAAATTATTAATATGCTACTAGCAATTATTCGTATGCAAAAGTAAATTAAATTTTCAGATAAAAAAACTTTTTAGTAAAAATATTTGCTAATAGCATAAAATGCTTTTGTAAATAGTTGACTTATTTGTAGTTTTGCATCATTGAAATGAAGAGCAGGACAATAGGTGGAAATAAATAGAAATAAATAGAAATTGGGCAGAATTTCATAAGTGATCATTTAGTCTTGAATTTATATTTCAATATATTTCAATATATTTCAATATATTTCAATAATATTTCCAATCATGATAAAATATTAATACTATGGAAAAAGGCAGCGAAGTTCTGGGCTTAATTTACGAGATGAAAAAGAAATGCTCGGCCATCGACAACCGTTTGATGGAGCATTTAAAACTCTCTCAGTCGGAATTGCTTTTCTTTAGTTCCCTGGATCAATGCACTGGGATTAGCAGTCCGGAGCTGGCAAAGAACATGGGTTTGTCCCCTTCCCGCATCAGCAGGGTGATTGAGAAGCTGGTGGTGGATGGTTACCTCGACAGAAATATAGACAAAACTGACCGAAGGGCTATCACGCTATGCCTGACGGATGAAGGCAAGAAAATCAGGGCGGAGATAGACAAAAACCGGCAGGAGTGTGAAGCGAGACTGTTGAACGTGCTGCCGCAGTCGGATGTGAAGAAGTTTCGGGAGATTATAGGTCGTATGATTAAGGAGATGTAGTTCTTAGGATTTTACCACGAAGGGCTCAAAGGAAAACACAAAGGAGACACAAAGGGAGGGAGAATCAATAATATAGGTGGGAACGGACAAAATAGCATATAGAAATTCATAAAATTCATGTCAAAAATGGCTACTAACAGATTAATTGGAGAATTGCCCAAAGTGGGAATCCGGCCCGTTATCGACGGACGGTTGCAGGGAGTGAGAGAATCGCTCGAAAATCAAACAATGAACATGGCCAAGGCTGCGGCACAACTGATCAGCGAAAATCTTCGTTTCCCAAACGGAGAAAAGATTGAATGTGTGATTGCCGATTCGACCATTGGCGGCGTAGCTGAGGCTGCCATGTGTGCCGAGAAATTTGCCCGTTCAGGGGTAGGTGTCTCGCTGACTGTTTCACCCTGTTGGTGTTACGGAACTGAGGTAATGGATACTGATCCCCTGTTGCCCAAAGCGGTATGGGGCTTCAACGGAACCGAACGTCCGGGGGCTGTATATCTTGCAGCAGCGCTTGCAGGATATGCACAGAAAGGATTGCCTGCTTTCGGAATATACGGACATGACGTTCAGGATAAGAAAGACGGTTCCATTCCGGAAGATGTGAAAGAGAAGATTTTGCGTTTTGTCAAAGCCGGTCTCGCGGTAGCGCAAATGAAAAATAAATCGTACCTCTCGCTGGGTGGTATGTCGATGGGTATTGCCGGATCGTATGTCGATCAGGAGTTTTTGCTCGACTATCTCGGCATCCGCACAGAGGTTATTGATATGTCTGAGCTGGTACGCCGAGCTGAGCGCGGAATATACGATCCTGCCGAATACACTAAAGCGCTTGCCTGGGTGAAAAAGAACTGCAAAGAGGGCCTGGACGTCAACGATCCTGCCAGTCAGGCAACCAGGGAGCGAAAAGACTGGGAGTGGGAGATGGTGGTCAAAATGACCCTTTCGGCCCGCGACCTGATGATTGGAAATCCAAAATTGAAAGAGTTGGGATACGGCGAAGAGGCGCTGGGCCACAATGCCATTTTGGGCGGTTTTCAGGGACAACGAGCCTGGACGGACCATTTGCCCAATGGTGATTTTATGGAAGCAATTTTGAACTCCTCGTTCGACTGGAACGGCATTCGTCAGGCTTTCGTCTTCGCAACAGAAAACGATTCGTTAAATGGTGTCTCCATGTTGTTCGGACATTTGCTTACCAACACGGCCCAGATCTTCTCGGATGTTCGGACCTACTGGAGTCCTGAATCTGTTGAACGGGTTACCGGCAGCAAACTCACCGGCAAAGCAGCTGGAGGTATCATTCACCTGATCAATTCCGGATCAACGACCCTGGATGCCACAGGAAAGCAAAAAGCAAACGGAAAATCTGTCATTAAGCCATTCTGGGAGATCTCGGAAGCCGAGGCACAAGCTTGTCTTGATGCCACCGACTGGGCGCCTGCCGACCTTGGCTATTTCCGCGGAGGCGGTTACTCTTCCCATTTCAAAACTGAGGGAGAGATGCCTGTAACGATGAGCCGTATCAATCTGGTAAAAGGGATCGGACCTGTTTTGCAACTGGCTGAAGGCTGGACCATTGATCTTCCGGACGAGGTGCACAATACACTCGATCAACGTACCAACCCAACCTGGCCAACCACCTGGTTTGCTCCGCGTACCAATGGCAAAGGAGCCTTTGCAGATGTCTACAGTGTGATGGCCAACTGGGGCGCCAATCATGGTGCCATCAGTTACGGACACATTGGCGCCGACCTGATTTCGCTGGCTTCGATGCTTAGGATCCCGGTTTGCATGCACAATGTGGAAGAGGGCAAAATTTTCCGTCCTGCTTCCTGGAGCGCCTTCGGAATAGACAAAGAGGGATCCGACTACCGCGCCTGTGATACCTATGGACCAATTTACGGAAAAACCAGATAAGTGTTAATAAATGCCGTTTCAGATAACATATCTCCCGTTTTCTCGTTAAAAGGGGAGGTAATGCATCATTGACAATTGCCTGCCCAGCCGCTTGTCGAAGGTACTATTGTCAATTGTCAATTTTTTAAATCTTGTTGATGGTTTTGAAAGTCTCTGTAAGTCAGTCAGTTTTTACGAAGGAAAGTGTACTGAAAGATTATTATACTGTCTTTCTCAGCCGGCAGTTGAGTCTCCTTGGAAGGAAGGAGGTGCATCTTGGCAAAGCTCCGTTTGGAATTTTCGGTGATGGAAAGGAGTTGGCACAGATAGCCTATGTGAAAAGCTACCGCGATGGGGACTGGCGTTCGGGGTACTATCGAGACCAAACTTTTATGCTGGCGGCTGGAATGATGACCCCAACGGAATTTTTCTCTCAGCTTTATGGGGATACCAATACCGTCAACAATCCGTCGACTGGGGGTCGCAATTTCAACAACCATCATTCAACAGCCAACAGATCAGCTTCAGGAGGACTGAAGGAGCTTGCATTGATGAAGAATTCTGCAGCAGACCTTTCTCCCACAGCCGGGCAAATTCCGCGCCTCCTGGGACTGGCTCAGGCCTCCAAGCTAGTCAGGGACCATCCTGAATTTGCACCATATACGGCAGGCAAAATCACCGGAGATGAAGTTGCATTTGGCACAATTGGTGAATCCAGCACCTCCGAAGGGATGTTTTTCGAAACCATCAATGCTGCCTGTGTGCTTCAGGTTCCTTTGGCCGTGGCCATTTGGGACAATGGTTATGGAATCAGTGTGCCTGTTGATTTGCAGACAGCCAAAGGCAGCATATCCAAAGCCTTGAAGGGGTTTGAAGCCGATGAAAACGACCTGGGTTGTAAAATATATTCGTGCAAGGGGTGGGACTATCCTTGTATGGTTCAAACATTTGAAGAGGGTATTGCCGTTTGCCGGTCCAAGCATCAGCCGGTCATATTTCATATTGACGAACTTACGCAGCCATTGGGTCATTCAACCTCAGGGTCGCACGAGCGATACAAGAGTGCTGAACGTTTGCAGTGGGAACAGGATTATGATGCCATTGTGAAATTCAAAGAGTGGATCATAACAGAGAAGTATGCCGACGAAGTCATATTGGCGCAGTTCGAAGAAGAGGCATCAAGGGAAGCCAAGGCCGCCCGTGACCTTGCATGGACCAATTACATCGCCGGATTTGAGGCTGAGAGCACTTCCTTAAAAGCGGTTGTTGACTCCATTTCAAACAGTTATGCTCCTCTGTCCACAAAATCAGCTGAGCTAAAAGCATTGATGAAAGCGGCTTATCCGACCAGGAAGGCTTTGATCCGGTTCGCTAAATCCTTGCACAGAACGGTTGTTGGAAATTCCTTGTTAAAAGAACAGGATCAGCAATTGGCCTTATGGATCAAAACATCAGAAGAGATCGGCGAACGACTTTTCAGCATTCCCCGGTCGGAGGAATCGGTAAAATATCCTACCGGAGATATTGTCAAAATTGAATATAGTAATGATCCGGCCTGGGTAACGGGGTCAGAACTGCTGAACAAGAATTTTGATCAGCTGCTACAAAAATATCCATTGATGCTCTCGTTCGGGGAGGATACAGGTGTTTTGGGAGGGGTCAACCAGGAGACAAAAGGGTTGTCGGAGAAATTCGGACTCCACCGTGTTTTCGACACCGGGATTCGTGAGACGACCATTATCGGACAAGGGATCGGATTGGCATTGAGGGGTTTCAAACCAATCGCCGAGATACAATATCTTGATTATCTTATTTATGCACTTCCAACACTGGCGGATGATCTCTCTACCCTGAATTACCGTACCTGCGGCCGGCAGATCGCACCGCTCATCATCCGTACCCGCGGACATCAGCTGCAAGGCATGTGGCATTCAGGCTCCCCGATGAGTATGCTGCTTGGTTCGTTGAGGGGTATTCATATTTGCGTTCCGCGAAACATGACGCAGGCTGCAGGATTTTACAATTTCCTGCTCAAAGGAGATGAACCTGCGTTGGTGATCGAACCTTTGAAAGGATATTATGTACGTGAGAAACTACCTGAGAACATCGGAGAATATTGTATCCCTCTTGGCATTCCTGAAATTCTGCTGGAAGGCACGGATTTAACTTTGGTCACTTATGGCTGGAATGTGACCATTGCCATGGAAGCAAGCGCGATTCTGAAATCGATGGGAATCTCGGTAGAGTTGATTGATGTGCAAACACTTTCGCCATTCGATACGAATCACCTGATCACCGAATCCCTGCAAAAAACCAATCGTTTGGTATTGCTTGACGAAGACGTACCTGGCGGAGGAACCGGGTATATGCTTCAAAAGATATTGGAACAGAAAAAGGCGTTTTATGCGTTGGATGAGCAACCGCTGGTGATTTCGGCCCGGAACCACCGCGGCGCTTACGGTACAGATGGGGAGTATTTCTCCAAACCTAATGTAGATTCGGTGCTGGAGGCAGTTTATGGGATGATGAAAGGAATAGATAATTAAAGATTATAAATTATAAATTACAAATTACAAATTGTCAAAGGATTAAGGACTCCAGACAAGGTAGTTGAATAATTTTTAATTTTTAATCTGTAATTTTTAATTTCTTGTTGAAGATTCCCTGATTACCAATGTTGATTGGAGCACAACAGTCTCTGCAAAACCCGGATCTTCCATTTTCTTAAAAAAAAGTTTTGCGGCTTTGATTCCGATCTCCCTGGTTGGGTGCATGGTGGAGGTTAGTTGTGGTGTAACGAAGGTGGCATGAAACTCATCGGCAAAAGCGACCACTCCAACCTCTTGCGGAATTTTGAGTCCACGTCTTTTAAGCTCTTTCATCACCGTAAATATGACCATGTCGTTGATTGCAAAAATGGCATCCGGAGGTTCTGGCAGTTTGAGCAAATCATCTGTTATCCGGATCGCTTCTTCGGTAAGCATATTGCACGAACGCAAAAGGTTAGGATCAAATTTCAAACCTGATTCCTCTAATCCTGAGAGATATCCCTCCACTCTGGCGCGGGAAATGTTGAGGTGGGCGGGACCTGAAATAAATGCAATGCGTCTGTATTTTTCTTGGTTAAAATGGCGGATAATCTGCTCAACAGCGCCCTTGTTGTCAATCACAACGCAAGGAGCCGATTCGGACAGACATACGCGGTCGAAAAAGACCAATGGTATTTCGTCATCAATCAGTTGCATAAAATGGTCAAAACGATCTGTCTCCTTACTTAAACAGACAATCATCCCATCGACCCGTGCCTTCAGCAGATTGGAAACGGATTCAATCTCTTTCTCCATGCTTTCATAGGAAGAAGCGAGGAGGATAAAATAGCCGCGACTCTTTGCGTACTCTTCAATTCCGGAGATGATGGAGGAGTAGAAATGGGTAACCAGGTCGGGTACGATCACTCCGATCATGCGGGTCTCCTGCTTCAACAAACCCATGGCGAGCTGGTTGGGCGTGTAGTTCCAGATCGCAGCAAGCTCCTGAACCTTCATGGTAAGTTGAGGACTGATATCAGGATGATTTTTCAGTGCCCTGGATACCGTAGATATGGAGATGTTCAGCTCTGATGCAAGATCTTTTAACGACAAATGCCTTTTGGCCATACTGGTGTAAAATGGATCGGCTGAAATTACAAAACTATTGACGTATCTCCGACAAAAACAGAAAAAAGAGCCAAGAAAACATGTTCCACAACATTTTTTATTCTCCGCAAAGCTTTGCAATGGGAGATTTATTTGGCAAAACGGATTAGTTTCGTGACTTTTGAAAAGCTTTTGAAGAGCTTTTGAGAAGAAAATGTCAAACATGGTTAAAGATCATCACAATTTAATATTCAACCTATGTCGATCAAACACAAACTAACAACCAAAGAATTTCTCGTACCCTTTATTCTGATCAGTTTCCTTTTTTTCCTGTGGGGATTGGCGCATGGGATGGTTGATACGCTGGACAAGCATTTTCAGCAGATTCTGCATTTGAAGAAATCGGAGTCGAGCATGATTCAATTTGCGCTCTATGGCGCCTATTTCGGCATGGCTTTGCCGGCAGGTATATTCATGCGCAGGTTTGGTTATAAAAAGGGGATCATTCTTGGATTGTCCCTTTTTAGTACGGGAGCTTTGCTGATTGCCGGAACAACCTCATTTGAATCTTTTTGGATTTTTCTGACCTGTCTCTTTATTCTTGGATGTGGGCTGGCAACCCTTGAAACAGCGGCCAACCCTTATACCACCAAACTTGGCCCCAAGGATTCAGCCGCAAGGCGTATCAATTTCTCCCAGTCATTCAACGGATTGGCATGGGTGATTGGACCACTGATTGGCCTTTATATCTACGGGAATCAAAGTATGGTTGAGGGAGAGAAACTTGCTTCATTGATCCTGCCAATGGCCATCATCGGATTGGTGGTACTTGCCGTTGCGTTCATATTCATGAGGCTTCCGCTTCCCGAAATCTCGGAAGAGGAGTCTGGTCATCATGTACCCATGGCGGCAGATGAAGAGAATGAATTTCCCGACAAACCTCTGATCAAACAGGGCCATTTTGTCAAGGGAGTTATTGCCCAATTTTGTTACGTGGCTGCTCAAACCGGAATCTTCAGCTACCTGATCAACTTCGTGACCGATGAGAGCCAGTATCCCCGTTTTGATGTGAAAAACGGTCCTTACTTCCTGTCGATTGGCTTTGCATTGTTTATGATCGGACGGATGTCGGGAAGCTATATGATGGGATTTTTGAAGCCGAGCAGGATTTTAGCGCTCTATTCCGGACTTTGCATTTTGCTGCTTCCGATCGTAAGTTTGAATTTTGGCTGGATCTCTCTTGTTTCACTCTACGCCATTTTCTTCTTCATGTCCATCATGTTTCCTACCATATTTGCTTTGGGAATCAGGGATTTGGGTCCCCAAACAAAGAAAGCTTCCTCATTTATCGTTATGGCGATTGTAGGAGGGGCTCTATTCCCGCCATTAATGGGTTTTATATCTGATCATTACACTATGTCGGCAGGATTTTTCACACCGATCCCGCTGTTTGCATTTATCCTTTACTATGCACTGAAAGGGCACGAGGTAAAGTATTGATATGGAATACAAAAGATATTGCAAGACCTTGTCGCTCAAAGAGGACGCTCAATTAATTGAGGATTACAAAAAGGTTCATGCACCCGGCGCGGCCTGGCCTGAAATTACAGCCGGTATGCGGGAAGTAGGAATCGTGGACATGGAGATCTATATTCAGGGAACCAGATTGTTTATGATCATGGATACAGTCCCGGATTTCGACCACGACAAGGCCATGGCGGCATTGGCAAAGAAGCCCAGGCAAAGTGAATGGGAGGCCTATGTCTCCAGGTTTCAGCAATCCTCGGCCGAAGCAACTGCCGATGAAAAGTGGCAATTGATGGAGCGGATATACAAACTGGATTGAATCCCGGTACCCGACAAGCTAAAATGATTAAGGGCTCTATGAACAACCAAACCCAATACAGATCAACAAGAACCCTTGGGAAGACAGGAATAACGGTTCCCGCCATCATTTATGGGACCAGTTTCATGGGAAATCTTTACCACGAATTATCGGAGGAGGAAAAGCTGGAAATAATGCGACAGTGGTTCCATGTTTCGGAATCGACCCCAATGATTGACTGTGCTGGAAAATATGGGGCAGGTTTGGCATTGGAAGTGGTTGGGGCCGGTCTGAAGAGGCTGGGAGTTAACAAGGACGAAATCATTATAAGCAACAAACTTGGGTGGTTTCGTGTACCGCTGGTGACCGAAGATCCTACTTTTGAGCCTGGGGCATGGGTCAACCTGAAATACGATGCCATACAAAAAATTAGTTACGAAGGAATACTGGAATGCTGGGAGCAGGGTTGTGAGTTGTTGGGCGGATATTACCGGCCACAGGTAGTCTCGGTGCACGATCCGGATGAGTACCTGTTCGCTGCCACTGATCCTGCAGATCGTTCCAAACGTTTGAATGATATACTGGAAGCATATATGGCACTCTTCGAATTGAAGGGGAAAGGGGAGGTTAAAGCTGTAGGTATAGGCGCCAAAGATTGGCTAACCATCCGGGAATTGTATGATCGCGTGCCATTTGACTGGGTGATGTTTGCCAACAAACTGACGATTTTTCATCATCCACCTGAAATCTTAGATTTCGTTGAACGTCTGCATAAAGATGGCGTTGGAATCATCAATTCGGCCATTTTTAATGGAGGTTTTCTAACCGGTGGAGCGTTTTTTGATTACCGCAAAATTGATCCTGATTTGGTCGCAGACCAGCAATTACTGAACTGGAGAAGCCGTTTTTTTGCAGTCTGCGAAAAGTTTGGTGTATCACCCGGTGATGCTTGTCTGAAGTTCGCTTTGGCTATGCCACAGGTCAGTGCGGTGGCCCTCAATCCAAGTAAACCAGGCCGTATCAGCCGAAATGTGGAAGTACTTGCGACCGATTTGCCAACAGGATTCTGGGAAGAACTGAAATCGCAAAAAATAATAGGTGAACACTTTAACTACCTGTAAAATGAGAAAAAAATTTTATTCATCCATGAGTTGGATCCTGTTGGTTGTTGCCATCAGCATCCTGATCCGCAATCAGGTGCAGGCGCAGAAATTTGAGCCTACACTCGAGTCTTTCAAGCATTACACCTATCCCGAGTGGTTCCGTGATGCCAAATTTGGTATCTGGGCGCACTGGGGGCCGCAGGCAGTTCCGCGACAGGGAGACTGGTATGCCAAGAAGTTGTACCAGGAGGGTAGCGATGTTTACAAATACCATGTAGCGCATTACGGTCACCCTTCCAAATTTGGCTACAAGGACATCATTCCTTTGTGGAAAGCGGAGCGGTGGGATCCTGAGCAATTGATGACATTGTACAAAAAAGTGGGGGCCAAATATTTTGTCAGCATGGGCACCCACCACGATAATTTCTTTTTGTGGAACTCGCAGCGCCACAAATGGAATGCCGTAAACATGGGTCCAAAGAAGGATGTTGTCGGCTTGTGGCAAAAGGCAGCCAAAAAGGAAGGATTGCGTTTTGGGATATCCGAACACCTGGGAGCAAGTTATACATGGTTCCAGTCGAGCAGGGGAGCAGACAAAACCGGTCCGATGGCAGGTGTTCCTTACGATGGAACCAATCCGGAATTCGAAGATCTGTACCATCCAAAAACAGCGGATAATGACAAAGCCTGGCTGACCACCAATCTGCAAAATCAGAAGGACTGGCTGGGCAATATCACAGAACTGATTGACATGTACAAACCGGATCTGCTCTATTCAGACAGTGAACTTCCTTTCGGGGAAGTTGGCAGAACCATGCTGTCCCACTTTTACAACCAGGATATGGCTAAAAACAATGGCAAGCTTGAAGCGGTGTACACTTGCAAACTGCGTTCCTCTGAAGGAAGATGGGTACAAGACCTGGAGCGCGGGGCAATGGATTCCATCAGCCCTTATCCCTGGCAAACAGACACCTCCATAGGCGACTGGTACTACCGCACCGGACAAAAATACATGACCGGAACGCAGGTTATCCAGATGTTGATTGACATTGTGAGCAAAAATGGCAACCTGTTGCTGAATGTGGTCCAAACGCCCGAAGGGGATTTAGAACCGGATGTTCTGGCCATTTTGGATGTGATTGCCAAATGGACACCTGCCAATGGGGAAGCCATCTATGGCACTCGTCCCTGGAAAATTTACGGCGAAGGTCCGACAACAAGGAAAAGCCAGGAAAAGGGACGATTTGGTGGGGTAAAGGATGTACGACCCTATGACTCCTCAGACATTCGGTTTACCCAAAAGGGGGAGACGCTTTATGCTTTTTGTATGAAAACCCCTACCGCCGATGTCAAAATTGTTTCACTCGGAAAGCAATCAAAAGTATCAGACAAAAAGGTGAAATCGGTAACTCTTTTAGGCAGCAAAGAGAAACTTAGATGGAAGCAGGAGGACGAAGCGCTGGTGATTACCAAACCTTCAAAATTGCCCGACTGGGAAGTGGCGACATATAAGGTTGAGTTCATGAAATAAATTATTTGTATTAGCTGCGATTTAATCTGACAGTCAGGGATTAAACTAAATTTGGAATTGCATATTTATGGCAATTTGACTAACAATTGTCTACAACACCTCCCCAATTAAAACTATACTCCATATTTGATTGTCCACCACAAAGCCAAACTTCACCAAGTAGAATGTCATTTATTGTCAATTTTTGTTTTCCGCAAAGGAACTCTATATTATAAGTTTGATCTCCACCTTTTGG
>JAPLDT010000015.1 GCA_026391315.1 Bacteroidia bacterium | reverse complement strand
TTAATGCATAAACGGCCTAATATAAAACCAGGAAAAGTAAAATAATTTTAGTTTCCCCCGCTAGCACGGATTTGCAATTAGTGGAGTTCGGAAGAAAATATTGAACGGGCAAATTAAGTGTTGCTGATTTTGCAAACCCTTTCACCGCTACCCAATTTTCTCAATCTCCACCCGACCACCTTGCGCATATTTTTCGAGCAGCGCACGGGCCAGAACGGTGGCCTCGCCGAGGAGGGCGGTTCCTGCAAAATCAATGATCACCATCAAAAAACTGCGGGTAGCAGCGGTTACCGAGGTGCGTTCGGAGTCGCTGGTCGGTGTGCCGAAAGCGCCCGCCGCATCGCGAAAAACAGGCATTCCGTCGATGTTTAGTTCGCCGCGGCCAATGCCGGTGTAGGGTTCGCCGGGGTTACCGATGCCGAAAACCACCTCCCCCACAATTTTTTCACTGTCGTACCCGCCAATCGAAAAACCCGTCGAAATGGAGACCAGGTTCAGGGCATCAACCACATTGCAGACCTGGTACAACCCGTGGCGGTTCACCACACGTCGCAGCAGCGCTTCTGCCGACAACCGGTAACGGGCCGGGTCCTTTCCGCAAGCTTTGTAAGCTCTTCGCGAGGCGGCAATGGCAGGCATCCCACTGATTTGTTCAATGGTAACCGAGGCTGCAATTTCGGCGATCCTGGCTTCGATTTCGGCCCACAATTGGGTGTTTACCGCTTCATACACCACATCGCACCTGATGCACGACAACTGCAGTCCGGGTACTCTGGCCGCCAACTCTTTTGAAATGGATATCTTATGCATGGTTCGTTATTTTTTGGTTTCAAGACAAACACAGTCATTTCCACGCAGGAATTTCTGCAATAGTTATTCTTTGTACAGGGTTCTCCGGGGTTACCGCTCCCATAAACAATTGTCAATGGACAGACATTCCAAAAATTCTTTTGAAAAAGTCCTGATCAAATGGGTTCATCCAGAGAAATTGCAATGGAATCTCAGGATAGGTTTCTAAAAATATCTTGTATTTATTCCGGTTCACCTGGTTGCTGTCAAATTTCACCTCGATGGCCCTTAAACGATCATTATCCGGTAGTACAAAATCAACTTCATTCCCTCCACTGGTGCGCCAGTATTGGATGGTATCAGCGCCAGTCTTATCAGCAAGGACCCTGAAAACGGTATTTTCCCATAATTCCCCTTTGTCGGTTCTGACAGCCAACGGTTGAAAATTATTTACCAGGCAATTTCTTAATCCGGTGTCAAGCAGAAAAACCTTTGGCATCTTGACCAATTCCTTTCTTAGGTTCCTGTAAAATGGCTTTACAAGTGCTATGTGAAAACACTTTTGCATGATGGCAAGATAGTTTTCAACTGTTCCATTCTTGATGCGCAAGGTAGCTGACAATTCGTTTACATTGACAATTCCTCCGGTCTGACCGGCCAGAATCCTGAACAGGTTGTAAAAGGCTGTTTCGTTCACGACACCTGACTCCAAAATATCCCGTTTCACGAATGAGTCCCTGATATCTCGCAATCGATTTACCTTTTCCTGTAAATCCGGTTCAGTGACAATTGCAGGATAACCGCCATAGTTCATATAGGATTCCCACTCCACACGAAGGTAATCAAGAAGGGCGCTTTTGAAATCTCCCGCTTTAAGGAGATGGTCCATCTCTTCGCGCAGGTGCGATTTACCGCTTAACTCGAGATATTCATCAAAAGAACAAGTGTTCAACTGAAATATTTTCTTTCTTCCCGCAAGCGAATCACTGAATTTTTTGTCCATGTAAAAGGCGCTGCTTCCGGTCGCCACTATTTTTATTTGGTCCGCATGTTCATCATACAACAGTTTCAGAAAATTGGATGGATCATCCAGATATTGGATTTCATCGATCAGCGCCACTGCCCTTTTGGCAGGCTCCGGCATAAATTTCAATAAATTCAGGGGATTTTCATTTAATTCGGCCAATATCGTTTTGTTTTCAAGATTCAGAAAAACTGCCTGAATACCTTCTTCCTTACAATAGGTCTGCAACTGTTTCAACAAGGTTGATTTTCCGGTTTGCCGTGCTCCGGTGATAATGGAGAATTCCTTTTTCGAAAGATGTAGCTGTAAATCATCGAATAGTTTTCTGCGTACCATGGTCTCAATATTTGCAGCAAATATAAGAAGATTTGGCAAAAAAACTCCATCGATAGGTAAAATTATCGGATATTTTATACCGTGCATAGTATATAATATCGGTTATTTATGTCATTTAGTTAAGGTTATTGATTATATCCCCTTTGCGTCCTTCGTGATAACCTTTGAGCTCTTTGTGGTGAAATTCAAGTACTTAACCACAAAGGCCACAAAGGAAAGCACAAAGGAAACACAAAGAATTTTGTTAACTAAACGACATTTTATCGGTTATTATAATTAATGAACGTCCAAATAGGTGTTGATGATTCACCGGCGCTCAATTTTTTCAATCTCAAACCTCTCACCTTGCGCATATTTTTCGAGCAGCGAACGGGCCAGAATGGTGGCCTCATCGAGGAAGGGGGTTCCTGCAAAATCGATGATCACCATCAAAAAACTGCGGGTAGCGGCGGTTACCGAGGTGCGTTCGGAGTCGCTGGTCGGAGTGCCGAAAGCGCCCGCCGCATCGCGAAAAACAGGCATCCCTTCGATGTTCAGTTCGCCGCGGCCAATGCCGGTGTAGGGTTCGCCGGAGCTGCCGATCCCGAAAACCACCTCCCCCTCAATTTTTTCGCTGTCGTACCCGCCAATCGAAAAACCCGAAGAAATGGAGACCATGTTCAGGGCATCCACTACATTACAGACCTTGTACAACTCGTGGCGGTTCACCACACGGCGCAGCAGCGCCTCTGCCGACAACCGGTAACGGGCCGGGTCCTTTCCGCAGGCTTTGTAGGCCTTTCTTGAGGCGGCAATGGCGGGCATCCCGCTGATCTGCTCAATGGTAACCGAAGCCGCAATTTCGGCGATCTTGGCTTCGATTTCGGCCCACAATTGGGTGTTTACCGCTTCATACACCACATCGCACCTGATGCACGACAACTGCAGTCCGGGTACCCTGGCTGCCAACTCTTTTGAAATGGTTATCTTTTGCATGGGTTGTTAATTGCAGTTCCTTTATCCATTCATATTTGTCGTTTATATTCGACAAATACTTACAATTATTGTCGAATATACAAGATAAAACACTATTATCTTATTATATGGCTGCATTTTGAATTAACACATGGATGTTGCAGTTATGGTATTGAAAATAAGGTGATAAGGTTTAGGTCAGGCGGTGAGATCGGTTTTCTACTAAGGTTGCCTTCGAAAATAAGGTTTGACAAATCATGATGCTGCCGGTTATTGACCCCTCTGACACGACCACGTACAAATCCGGAGTATGTTGACTTTCTTACTATTTTTGTTAACTTGCATCATATTTTCAGGATATGATTGATTCAAATAAAATAAACGAAATCGTTTCAAGGATTGCAACCAGGTTCAATCCCGAGAAAATCATTTTATTTGGTTCTTATGCAAATGGAATACCCAAGCATGATAGCGATCTGGACTTGTTGATTGTTCAAGAGACAGACCTTCCAATACACCAACGAGGATTTGATATAAGAATGTCGTTGAGAGGCACAATGATTCCAATGGATATTTTGATATATACAAAATCTGAGTTTAACTTAGAGAAGGATCGCAATCATTCTTTTTTAAATTCTGCCATGAAAAACTCAAAAATATTGTATGAGCGGGCAGATTGAAAATATTAATGAATGGATCGAAAAAGCTGACCACGATTTAGGTTCCGCTAAGATTATATATTTACATCTGCCAGATTATTTTGACACAATAGCATTTCATTGTCAACAAGCTGTTGAGAAATATTTAAAGGCATTGTTAGTTTCTTATGGAATCGATTTTTTGCGCTCACATGATTTAATTTATTTATTGGAGCTCCTTTCCGAAAAGGTTGAAGTCGAAGATTCAAAGTTCCAAAAGGCTTTTACATTAAATGGTTTTGGAGTGCAAATAAGATATCCAAACAAGATTATCAAATTGACAAAAGCAGAAATTGAGACTGCGATTCAAATTGCCGAAGAATTTAGAATGTTCTCAGTATTGATTATCGGAACCGACAGTAAATAACCAAGGCCTCGTGCGGTTGAGGAAGGATCCACAACTTGAAGACATTGTCATTCAATTCTGTTCATTCTCCAATTCTGTAAATTCTGCTTCAGACAACTTCTGTAAATTCTGCTTCAGACAACTTCAAAAGCTGCACCTATAGCTCAACCCGACCCCGCCATTCCCATACGTAAAAGGCATCACCGAGGCATTCTTTCCCCAAAGGGCCGAAACGCCGCTTCGGGTTTCGGTCTGGTGGCCGCGAGCGAGGGCGATTTTGCCGCAGGTATAGCCGATGGCAATGGCAATGGGATAGTCGCCCGCCCAGTGAACGCCGTTGTGGATCATGGCAAAGCCGCACAATCCCAGAAGGGAGTAGCCGACCGGCTTCACCCATTTGTTGGTGGGATAGTTGTCGGCAATGATGGTGATGGTGGCCATCACGGTAGCAAAATGGCCGGAAGGCATGGCATCGTAATAGGAGACATCCCGCTGATATTTGGCCGGATTGGTAAAGGGATGCCAGACCCCGCCCGGCTGGGTGGCCTGAAACGGGCTCTCCCTGCCTGTGATCCTTTTGATGGTCTGAACCGTAATGGCCAGCGTAAAGAACATCTCGAACAGCTGCGAAGCGGTCTGCCGGGCACGATAGTCGTTTGTGGTAAGCCCATACCCCAGGAAACTTGAGGCAACCAGGATACTGGGCCAGCCTTCCCCAATAAAATACAAGCCGGAGTTCAGATTTTGAGGGAGATCGATGACCGGGATGGCCGATTTCCCGATTTTGAGTTCGACCCTGCTAAAATTTCGGGCCGGATCGAGGCCGATGTAATTCCCAAAATGGTGGACCGCATCCGTAATCTGCTGATCAAAGGCAACCAATGCAACCGTTCCTCCCAGCAGAAGCGCCAGATTGCCCAGGTTTTCCTTTTTGACGGTGGTTTTGTAGAGTCCGGCAAAATCGGAGGGCACATTGGTGACGAAGGCAAAAGGTTTCGGTTTGTAAAAAATCATCCGGTTGTAAGCATTCAGGTCATATACCTGCGCTTTGACGGAATGTTCACCCTTTTTATCTTTCACCACAACCATGGTATCGCGCCTGCCATCGGCCAGCAATGCCATGGGTGAAATCAGCAGTAGCAAAAAGAGAAATGGCCTAACCCTCAACAACAAATAAAAAGCTGATCTCTTATGTAACTCCAATAGTTCACGCAAAGGACGCAAAGGAAGACGCAAAGAATTCAGAACTGAACTTTGCGCTCTTTTGTGGTTTTTCTCTGCGTCCTTTGCGTGAAATATTTTGTTATTCATTAACGGGTTATATTGTTTAGGTACGGATAGACTACTAATACCCATCTCAATTCCATTTGTTAAGCCGGTTCTTGTAAACATAATTGGCTGATTGATAATAGGTAATCGCCTCATTCAGCAAGCCCTGGTCTTTGGGAGCCACTTCCGTGGTACCATTGGTACGGTCGATCTTGTAATAGGTTACCTTCTCCTGCGGACTCAGAATGGTTAGACGGTCATTTTTGATGTATCCCAGCTTCTGGTAATTGGCGATAAAAGCGCGCTCCTCGGCCGGTTCCATTTTGATGATATCTTTCCCGAAAAATTTGCTTTCGTAACTCCAGTTGAGCAATCCAAAAAGTGTTGGGGCCACATCGATCTGGCTGCACAGTTTGTCTATTTTCTGAGGCGCCACCAATCCGGGATTGTAGATAATCAGCGGAATCCGGTAATCCATAAAGGGCAATTCTGCTTGTCCGGCGCTGCCCGCGCAATGGTCGGCCATCACCACAATCAGCGTATTGCCGAACCAGGGTTTTTGGCTGGCTTTTTTGATAAATTCACCGATGGCGTAATCGCAATATTTCACCGCTCCCTCCCTGTTTTTCCCGGAAGGGATATCCACCATCCCCTCGGGATAGGTAAACGGACGGTGGTTGGAGGTGGTCATAGCCAGGTTCAGGAACGGTTTCCCCCCTGCAAAAGAGCTGTCCGACTCTTTCAATACCCGGTTCAGGAGATCCTGGTCGCACATGCCCCATGCATTGGCAAAAGTGATCTCCCCTTTGGTAAAATCGTTTTTGTCGATGGTGGAATAGCCATTGTTTTCGTAGAAAGAATTCATGTTGTCGAAATAGCCGTTCCCCCCGTAGATAAACTTGAGGGCATATCCCTTTTGTTTAAAAATCTGTCCCATGGAAAACATGTTTTCATTGTTGGCACGCTTGATGACACTCTGTCCTGGTTTGGGAGGGGCGGAAAGGGCGACGGCTTCCAGTCCCCAGATGGTGCGGGTACCCACGGCATAGAAGTTGGTGAAAAGCAGCGCATGGTTGACCAGTGTATCCAGATTGGGTGTCAGTTTACCCTTTTTGCTGCCCAGGTATTCGAGAAACTCCCCGCTCAGACTTTCGACCGTAATAAAAATGACATTGTATTTCTTCTCCTCTCCGGGATTGGAAATCAAACGGGTAACATCGAACTGATCGGTCCCTTTGGCGGTGCTGTTGGCGCTCTTCAGGAGGATGTTCAAATCTTTAAAATTATCAGGATTGCCCCTTTTGGCGTAGAAGGTCTCATAATCCAGTTCGTTGCTGAAAAAGGCGGCAAAAAGAGAGTAAACCCCGTTTTTGGCTAGCTCGTTGTTGTAACGGTTTTTGCCCTTCTCGGCCCAGGTGTAGTTGACCGTAGAATAGGCCAGCAGCGGAAGGAGAAGCAGGAAAGGGGCAATTTTCATCCGGGTACGAAGGGTACTCTTGCTTTCTGAAATGACATTCAGTTTCTTGGACCTTACCAGGAAATAGATGATCGCCAGGTTGAGTACCACAATGGCTGATATGATGTAGGGGATTGGGTAGGATTGGTTGATATTCCCCAGTACCTCGGTGGTATAGACCAGGTAATCGACGGCAATAAAGTTGTAGCGCACACCAAACTCTTCCCAGAAAAAATATTCCGAAACCCCGTTGAAGAGGATGATAAAAAATGTGATGAAAAAGAGGAGGTAGAGAAACCATTTTTTCAGCGCCCGGTCGGTCACAAATGTCAGGATCAGCACGATTGGAATCATGAAGTAGGAGAAGGCGACCAAATCAAAAAATAGGCCAAGGAGGTAAATCTTCAGCAGTGGAAGGATTCCCATCTCTACCTCTTTGAACGAGAAACCCATCAATACTGTTCTGCTGACAAAGGCTGTCGCCAGAAATACCACCAGCATCCAAATAAGAATGGCGTATCTGGTATTAACTATTTTTCTAATTCGCTCTTCCATATAGACTTTAGCGGGTGAATCTATCCATTGATTGTTTGAACCTTTCCGATTGGGGGTCAAATATAAAAATACCCTTTTATTTATTCTTCTTTTTTTTCGCAGTTTAATTGAACCATTTCGGTAAATTTGGGTTATCTATATAAAATCGAATATTTTAACGCAATGGGAGTTCGATATTGGAAAGGGTGTGGATATTTTGAAAACTGTTCAACCCACTTCGGGGTTGCTGTGTCATTTGTTTCATTTTCCCCCGGTTGCACCGGGGGTTATTCAAATTAAAGTCCTTCGGACTTTTGGTTTCGGAAAACCCTGAAAGGGTTAAATATGAATCGAAGATCGCGAAGCTAAACAGGAGGGAAATTCAGGTTCCTCGGACTAGTGGGTTCAGAAAACCCTGAAAGGGTTAAATATGAATAACCCCCGGTGAAACCGGGGGGGAATAACGGAGAGGAAACGGGAACCCCGAAGTGGGTTCAATAAATATGGCAATAAAATAATACCTTTTCTTACACAAAACTTACGATAACTTACATCTAAATGACAAATACCAACCATAGACTATCTCCTCTTAACATGGACTATCAAAAGCAGTTTGCCAACTACAAGGCCAAAAATAATTTCGCCACCCAAGGCAATCAGCTGATTCCGGACTCCCTCAAAAAGCATATACGACCATAAGTAATTGCCAATTAAAAATTAAAGGGTTTGAAATGTTCAGGTTACCGAACTTTTCAAACCCTTTTTCTTTTCAAACATTTCAAACAAGTTCTTTTCGTCTCCCCCCTTCGACCCTTCGACAGGCTCAGGGACCGGGCTGGTATTCATAAAATTTTAAACCCTTCGACAGGCTCAGGGAGTATCATCGTCCTTCTTCCCTCTCCAAGTCCCTTAGTCCCCATGTCTTTCTGTCGTCCCAGTCTTCCTAGTCATCCTGGTCATCCCCTCTTTCTCTCCGTCCCTCCGTCTTTCCTTACCTCCCCGGTCTTTCCAGCAATTTAAAGAATTGATCCAACTGTGGAAGGATCACTATCCGGGTACGGCGATTGGCCGCTTTACCTTCTGCTGAATCGTTAGCCCCAAGCGGCTGGTATTCACCTCTTCCTGCCGCAGTCATCATGGATGGGCTCAATCCATACTTGTTTTGCAGCACCCTGACAACAGCCGTGGCCCTTTTGACACTGAGGTCCCAGTTGTCTATCAGATCACCTCTGTTGAAAGGAACGTTATCAGTATGTCCTTCCACCATAAACTCAATGTCTTTCTGATTTTTCAGGACAGTTGCCACTTTCCCGAGAATCTCACTGGCTTTTTGAGTGATGTTGTAACTTCCGCTCTGGAAGAGCATCTTGTCGGAAATATCGATGTAGACGACCCCTTTGTCGACCTTGATGTTGATGTCCTTGTCGTCGAGGTTGCCAATGGCGCCTTTCAGGTTCATCACCAGGGCCATGTTCAGGGAATCGCGTTGCGCCAGGGAAGATTGCAGGCTATAGATCATGTGGTCTTTGACGCCCATATTTTCCATTGATTTCTTGATACTTTCAGCTTGTGAACTGGAGATGACCGAAAGATTTTCCAATTGTTTCAATGCCTGGGTATTGTTCTCTTTAAAAAAAGTATTTTGGTCTTTCAAAATTGCCAATTGCGACTGAAGGTCAAGATTTTTTGTTTCCAATTTTCTTTTTTCACCTTCGCAGCCTGAAAGATCCTGCTGTGTTTTGGTAACTACTGACTTTTGCTCGGCTAACTGAGCTTGAGAACTCTTAAATTTTTTGGAACTAACGCAGGAACCAAGTATGGCTGCTGCGAATAAAATAACAATCAATTTAGTCTTCATAATCTATCCTTTAAATTAATACTTAATCCCATTTTTTAAAACAGCTCATTTACAGATCTTCACACAAGAAAACACCAATGAGGATCTTGTTGTTTTAAAACTACTCACAAAAATAACCTTTCAAATATCCAAAACATCGTCCAGCTTCATTTATTAACAAAATATAACTTTAATCCCGGGTAATATCATGTGTAAGTGTGATTTGATTACATTTTCTTAACTTACCAGGAAAACTTTCGGAAGTTTCTTTCGTTCTAAATAATAGGTGCTCTCCGAAAAGCAAAAAAATAAGAAGGCCACTAAGTCACTAAGGGCACGAAGGCTCACAAAGGCCTAAATGTCAGCGACATAATTCTTAGTGAAACCTTTGTGCCTTGGTGTCTTTGTGGCAGGAAAAGACTTTTCAGCGTGGACTCAATAATTACGAACAGTAAATACATGTCTGTAAATACCAAAATTTTATACATTCCTGAACCGGAAACAAAACGAATAGTCATCGTCGGGGGTGGTTTTGGCGGGCTGAAGCTTGCGCTAAAGCTGAGAAAGCTCAATTTTCAAATTGTCTTGATCGACCGGAACAACTATCATTTGTTTCAGCCGCTGTTGTACCAGGTGGCCATGTCGGGGTTGGAACCAAGCGCCATCTCCTTTCCACTTCGCAAAGTACTTCAGAACACCCACATCCATTTCCGAATGGCAGAGCTGGAGGCTGTTCATCCCGATATCAATGAAATATCAACAGATATAGGTGTTTTGAGCTATGATTTTCTAATTCTGGCAACAGGTGCAAAGACCAATTTCTTTGGGAATGTGGCCATCGAAAAGAACTCCATGCAGATGAAATCGGCTCCAGATGCACTTTTTATCCGGAACAGAATTCTGAGAAATTTTGAAAAATCCCTTAACAAAGCCACAAAGGAGGATATAAGTACCTATCTTAATGTTGCAATCATTGGCGGTGGTCCCACGGGTGTCGAACTTGCCGGTGCCGTGGCGGAGATGAAGAAGTATGTCTTACCGAAAGACTATCCGGAACTTGACATGAACAACATGAAGATCATGCTGTTCGAAGCTTCGCCCCGATTGTTGGCCGGAATGTCGCAGGAAGCTTCCGTTACCGCGAAAAAATACCTTGAAGAGTTGGGAGTCGAAGTCAGGACCGGTACAGCCGTTCTGAATTACGATGACAGGGTCCTATCACTTCCCAACAATGAATCGATCAATGTCAAAAATGTGATATGGGCTGCCGGAGTTACATCAGGACGAATAGAAGGCATTTCCGACCAATCCTACGGACGAAACAACAGACTAGTGGTCAACAGGTTCAACCAGGTGGAAGGATACCCAAACATTTTTGCCATTGGCGACAATAGCCTGATGACAGAAGAGGCTTATCCCAACGGACATCCCCAGGTTGCACAAGTTGCGCTGCAACAAGCCAGTTTACTTTCCCGCAATATCAAGCGAATGGGTAAAAACAAACCGCTGAAACAGTTTCATTACCACGACAAGGGTTCAATGGCAACAGTTGGCCGACATCTTGCCGTCGCTGATTTGCCCTTTGGAAAATTCAAAGGTTACATAGCCTGGATGCTCTGGTCGATCGTGCACCTGCTTTCGATCATCGGGGTCAAAAATAAGCTCTTCATTCTGCTCGACTGGACCTGGAAATACATTACCTATGACCAGGCGCTGAGGCTGCTTATTAAGCACAAGGCGAGAGCCTAATGTGAAAATTGGGAAATGTGGAAATGTGAAAATGAAGCCAGCTCCTTAGCGTAGCCGAAGATTTATTTCATAGCCGTCTGCTTTAGCTGACGGGCAAAAGGATTAAGCCTCCCACTGGCTTTAGCCAAACCTGCTAAAATTTGGCTAAAGCCCTTTCTTTACTCTTCTCATGATCCGTCAGCTAAAGCAGACGGCAATGAAATAGAAAACGATTTCATATCCTTTTTGCCCGCCAATTGCCTTTCTTCAGGTACCAAAGCGAGAGAAGTCCGATGAAGACGAAATAGATATATTCGGCCACCCATACCCACTCGATGGTCAACTTCAAATGAACCGCTATCAGCCAGGTAAATCCCAGATAGGCTGATAAAGTGACCGCTTCGATAGCCAACGATATTCTTGTATTGGCAGTTCCAAGCACCCCGTTGAAAAGAATGCTCATCACAGAGAAGATGGTGAGGGCTCCCATTATGATGTAAAAGGAGGGAATTGATGCTTCCAGCAAGGCCAAATTATTGGTATATATGGAGATGATAATTCTAGGGAACATCAAGGCAATCAACACGATGCCGGTAACAGCCATAAAACTGACTTTCAGAATTTTGAAAATGATTGGCATGACGCTTTCGGGTTTTCCCTCACCTATGGCAGCGCTTACCAGGGAGCTTGTCACTGAGCACAAGGCCCATCCCGGAATCATGAAAAAGATGTAGATGGAACGGATAATATTAGATACTGCCAGCGGTCTCTCTCCCATTTTCTCCACAAGCATGAAAAAAACAAACCAGCTTCCAAAAGAGAGCACAAACTGCATCATGATAAAGACTGAAATGCTGAGGGTTTTTCTTACAATAGCCAGATTCGGTTTCACCAGACGAAAAAGATGGTACTGCTTCAATTTGCTGTTTCCGGCAGTAATCCAAATGAAAAAGAGCAGTGCACAACCTTCGGAAATGGATGAGGCAATACCCGCACCTTGTATCCCCATTTTGGGAAACCCCGCATGACCGAAGATCAAAAGATAATCCAAAAGAACATTGAGTACTGCCATGATGGCTGCACTGATACTCAGGTATTTTGTAAAGGAAATCCCTGTATAAAACGAACGAAAGAGCATGGCGGATGTGGCAAAAAAGAGACCCAGTACCCTGTATTTCAAAAAGATCGAACTTGCCTCGTAAACAGGATCGGAAGTCAGCGCCAACCTCAGAAAAGAGGACCCATAAAAGTAAACTGCTATTGTCATCACCAGCGAATAAAGCCCGACGAAATAGAAGCTGTTGTCAAAAATAGGTCCTATGGCTGTATAGTTTTTCTCACCGTAACGACGTGCTACCAGGATCTGTACCCCGGTGGTGAACCCAAATCCCACCATGAATAGGATCAGGTAAAAAACCCCGCCAATGGCTGAGGCGCCAAGCTCAACCTCCCCTACTCTTCCCAGAAAGGCGGTATCCGTGACGCCGACAATGTTCTGCGCCAGCAAGCTAAGCATGATGGGTCCGGAGATCTGCCAGATCTCCTTGTTGGAGGGTTTCGACATGAAAAGGAGAGACAGTTAGATTATGGTTTGGCTTTTAATGATTCGCACCATTGAGCTATCTGCGCGATCTGAGTTTCGCTGAGTGCAACTTCGGGATGCGATTTCAGAAAACCTTTGGGGGGCATACTCCCTTTTTTCACTTCGTCCAGGATAGAGGCTGCAAGCATCGTCTTTTCCATAGGATTGTATTGCTCCCAAACAGAAAAATTCACCTTGGCTTTTGGCTTATCCCTTCCTTCGTTTGAATGGCAGGGCATGCAGGAGGGTTTGATCACTGTCATGACTTCGGCAGGTATTGTAGAGACAGAGTCCTTCTTCGCAGGATCCTGACCAAATGCCGATCCGGCACAAAATAAAGTGGCAGTTATTATACCTAACCTTCCAGTCATTTTGAACATTTTTGATTTTGTCGCTATCATGTTTTTTATTTCATCAGTAAATAATTTGTTTTTTAATTGCCAGATGGAATAGCCATGAGGATTATTTTCATTTCGATAAGTGATTGACAAATCATGGCTATTCCAATTCAACTATAATTCGTATTAAGATGTTTCACAAATTAAAGAAATAAATTCGGCCCTTCGACCCTTCGACTTCGCTCAGGGACCACCTCGCTCAAGGACCTGTTGCATTTTCACATTTCCCAATTTCCACATTATCAAATCATCACATCAGCTAATCACTACCCTTCGCTCGCTGCTCTTTGCCTTATTTCTTCGTCATCGCTTTCACCAGCATCTCAGCCAAGGCTTCGTAATCGTCGTCAAAATGGTGGTTTCCTGGTACAATTTGCACTTTCGCCCCGGTTTTTTGGAATGTCTGCTGCAGATCAATACTTTCATCACTGCCAAAGAAAATTGTAGTTTTCCTGGCGTCGATGGACTTCATCTCCCTGATCACATCAAAATCACCCTTTGAGGGGCCCATATTGAGCATATCAGATAAATGGATCTCAAAATCGCAGAGCATATCCGGATTGATCATGATTGAGGAACTGAGTCTGTCGGAAATTCCTGCCGGAAACCGGTTCACTATAAATGGAACGAGAGATGCTCCGAATGAGAAACCGGTCAGGATAAATTTGTCGCGTTTCCACCTGGTTCCATAGGCTTCGATAATGGTTACCAGATCTGTAACGGTCTCCTCAGGTGTCTTCCGGTCCCAAAAATATTTTTTGGCATTCAGTATTACTACCGGAAATCCGTTTTTAGACAGATAGTTGCACAAAGACTCGCTGAAAGTGTTCCATCCTCCGTCACCGGAAATATAGATAACCATCGGGAGGGTCGATTCTATTGAGCTTTCAATCACTTTCAAAGGCAATTCCCCGTTGGACCTCTTTTGAAAAATATCAACAGATCCGAATGATGCAGTGCCGGAAATAAACAATAGGGTCAGGATCAGAAAAAAAAGCTTCATGTTTTAATCACTTTGGACAGAGCGGTAGGAATCTGTGTCAAGTCATAATCATGCTGGTAGATCAGGTATTTGTTGTACCAGATGGTCGCAAATTTCTCCTTGTATTCCCGCATCCCCTTGTATTGAGAAAAACTTTTGATCTTTTCGTAGGCAAATTTCATGGACTTCTCCGAAAAATTAGTTGGATCCTTGAGTCCCGACATTGGGGCAAAACCAAGGTTTACCGTTTCAAATCCTTCAGATTTAAGATAATTGAACATTTCGACCAGAATAAAATCCATCACACCATTGGGCGCGTCACTTGTCTTACGCAGCAAATCATAAGTAGATTCGTTTTTCGCATAATCGGGAATTATATTCAGGAAGGCCACTACTTTTTCTTCCGAATTTTCTACGGTCAAGATGGTCTGCTGTTTCATCTCCTCCCAGTCGAACATCCCCTGAGAGAAGATGATTTCACGACGATCGGTATCCGCCAACCATTCATCAGAGACAGATTTGATCTTTTGCAACTGACCGTCTTTGATCGGAGGGAAATGAAAAAGTATCTTGTAACCCCTCTCCTTCACTTTGGATATGGCATTGCGGATGGATTTGCGCGATCCCCCTTCAAGGGAGAATTTGCTGAGATCGACAACTCCCTCCTGCCCAAGAAACATCGACTTCTTTTTCAAGCTTTTGTATATGGACAACGACTCCTGTGGAACCCTGTAATAGAAGCTTTTCAATCCGTTTTCATAACAAAAGCGATCGAACAAACGGATGCACTTTTTCATGTCTTCAGCATTCCCGGCTACGGGATTCTCAAGCACTACGGCAAAATTTCCGGCAATCCGATAAGAGATAAAAGCTTCCACTCCCTCTGGCTCAAAAACCATCTTATCCTGGTAAGTCTTAAAATAATCAAGACTGGAATTACCATATTCTTTCAGCAGACGGTTGGGCCGTTCCAGTTCCTCTTTTGTACAGGTATTCTTCAAAAAATAGGGACGAATAAGGGTATAAAAAAGGAAAGCCAGGGAAAGAAAACCACTGACGTTGATGGATAGAATAAATTTAGAAGCAAATTTGTCCAATGGAATCAAATCGCTACTGCCGATGAGAAAATAGTTCTCAAGTGCATATTGGATGGATTCGCCCAGGCTGAAATCGATGTTGAAATGTTTTTTGTCCAAAAAGTAAAATCCTATCACACTGTAAACCATGACTGCTGCAATGCTTAACAGCGCCGTCTGTATTCCAACAATTCTAAGCCTTGGATTATTTTTGATATAGTAATCTTTACGGGTGTAGATGAGCACTGCAAGGACAAACAAGGCCAACAAAGCCTCTTCATAGTCGACAGCTTTGGTAAGGTTTCCAAAAAATGAGACAACGGTAAGAATAACGGCAACCCACCAGGCAGATCTTAAGCCCTTTAACATAAACGAGGCGGTAACCAGCAAGATCAATCCAAGGACTAGCACAAAATAGTTCGATACCTCTATCGCATCAACGGGAATAAAATGTTTAAGCCATCTAACCCGTTCGTGAATGGCCGGAGTCAAAACAGATATGATATTGACGATACCAAGTGCAAAAAGCAGCAATGCCGGAACTATGCGCATAATCAGCTTGTTGATCTTCAGAAGGAAGGTGGCAGCACCGACAAACAAAGGCGTCCAGAATTCGAAGAAGCGGTACAAAAAGGTGATGGCAATAGCTTGGATATCTGTAAATCCATACCGGACCAATACATAAGCCATCGAGAGTTCTATTGCACCAAGACCCCGAAGAAATGGCGATACAATCAGGAAAATGACTGAGATGATGTATCCAAGCAACGCAACAAAGATTGAGGGTTGAACATGTAGCGCCATCATGGCCACATAAAGATGGGCAATCCCGACAAATTCAATTACAACGGAGATTGCGAGGGTTTTCAAAAGCTGCAACTTATTCAGTTTCATATCCTCCAGTTCCACAACCAGCTCCTCTAGTGATGGGAAAAAGCGGATCAGTCCGCGATAGAGCGGCCCCTTTTTTAAAAATGAGAGAAAACCCAGGTAGACAAATCCCAGCAAAAGAACTACTGACAATAGTCCAATCCATTCCCCCTGTCCGATCGCCCCATCGGCTACGGCATATGCAAATGCGGGTACACCAACCAAAACGACAGAGAGTATCCCAACGAATCCATATACCGTGGAGGCAAAATGAATGTTCAATTTAGAAATGCCCCGCCTTTCGATGTCGCTGGTGAAAAATGCGAGGGAAGAGACCCCCCCAGCAGGGAGAAATACACTGATAAAATTGCGCTTCAGGAATAGTTTGATTCCAATCAACAATGGCAATTTGTGACGAAAAGTAGCGAAAGAGGCAACATACATGTAACCCTGAATCACGATGTAACAGACAGTAAGCCCCAATCCCAGCAAAACCAGCTCCCATCCGGCCGAACGCAGAAGTTGATTGATCGCTACCAACTCATTCTTTTGGTGATAGAAAAACCAAATTCCAATACCAATAGATAAAATCGTAAATATGGATTGTAAAATCAATTTCCCATTCTCTCCGATAAAGGAGAAAGAGAGACTCCGGTCTCCGAAAAATTTTGAGATTTTATTGGAAATTGACAGTGTAAATCTTCTCAATTTGTTCATATTTAGTATTTTATTTTTCAGGTCGATTAGAACATGCCATTCACAAAAGCTGAAATGACAATGATTTTATGTATTCCATTCGTTGTGAAACTCAGCCAAAAATTGTTCCATAAATGCGTGCCTCCTTTCGGCAAGGAACTTCCCGGTAGGTGTATTCATCCGATCTTTCAACAATAACAATTTTTCGTAGAAATGGTTGATGGTTGGGGCATCACTTTTTTTGTACTCCTCCTTGGTCATGTTCATGTTGGGTTGAATATCCGGATGATAGAGCAACCTGTTTTTATATCCTCCGTAGTGAAATGCCCTGGCGATACCGATGGCGCCCATGGCATCCAACCGGTCGGCATCCTGAACAACCTGTAGCTCTGGAGAGTTAAAACCCGCGAGATGATTTCCTCCCTTGAAAGAGATGTGCCGAATAATATTCACCACTTGCTCAATGATGGATGGCTGAATATTCATGGATTTCAAAAAAGATTCAGCTTTCCGAGGACCAATCTCCTCATCGCCCCCATGAAATTTTGAATCGGCAATGTCGTGAAGCAAGGCTGCCAGCTCGATAACAAACCGGTCAGATGGCTCTGAAGCAGCGATTAATCCTGCCGTACGCCATACCCTTTGGATATGCCACCAATCGTGACCCTTTTCTCCATCCTCCAACTCCTTCTTCACATAAATGGCACAGGCATCAAGCATATTTTGTTCTTCTAAATTCATGATCAGGAGTCCTTGTTCATGATTCCAAATTTATCCAAAAGCCAGAATATCAATGACAATACGATGCCAATGATGGCAGCGAAGGCCATACCTTTGAGTTGTACTGAACCAATGTTGATGGCTGCCCCACTCACTCCGACCACAAATGTGATCGCACCCAGGACCATGTTTCTGTTCTTGCTGAAATCGACTTTTTGTTCCACAAACATCCTGAAACCCTGAACCGCAATTACTCCATAGAGCAAAATGGTGATTCCACCCATCACGGGAGTCGGAATGGTGGAAATGGCTGCTGAAACCTTACCAATGGACGAAAAGGCAATGGCAAGCAGGGCAGCCCCGCGAATGACCCACACGGAATAGACTCTTGTGACGGCCATCACACCGATGTTCTCGCCGTAAGTAGTGTTTGGCGGTGAACCGGCAAGACCCGACAGCATGTTACTGATCCCATCGCCAAGGAGCGAACGGTGCAGTCCGGGCTTCTTCATCAAATCCTCTCCCGTAATTTTACCGGTCACAATCAGGTGGCTGATATGTTCGGCGAGTACGACAATACATGCCGGAGCGATGATGATGATGGCGCTCAGGTTGAAAACGGGAGCGTGAAATTTCGGCAGAGCAATCCAGTCAGCGTTGTTGATGGCCGTTGTATCCACCATCCCCATAAAAAAGGCCAGAAGATAACCTGCTACCACGGCAAAAAGAATCGGTATGACCTGCAAAAAGCCCTTAAATAGAACGGTACCGGCTATCCCGACAAACAGGGTAAACATGGAAACCATCAGCACATTTGGCGCTACTGTAAAGGGCTGAACCACTTGTCCTACGGCGGTTGGCCAGGGTGCGAGACCCGACTGTTGTGCCGCTACCGGTGCCAATTCGAGCCCGATGATGGCCACCACTGCACCCATTACGGCAGGAGGCATGACTACATCGATCCATTTGATACCCCATTGTTTCACCACATAGGAGATGGCAATAAAGAAGAACCCAAAAAAGATAAAGCCACTCTGCGCATTGCTGAAGCCTCCATAAGTACTGATAATCAATAACGTTGGAGCAATAAACGCGAAACTGGATCCGAGGTAGGCGGGGATACCTCCTTTGGTAACCCAGGAGTAAATCAGTGTGCCGACTCCATTCATCAGCAAAGCGATGGCAGGGTCAATCCCCAAAAGAATAGGGACGAGGATGGTGGCCCCAAACATTGCCGTCAAATGCTGAATGCTAAGCGGAAGGCTCTCCAGTATTGGAAGCTTCTCATGAATTCCTATAATTCTTCTAGCCATAGGAAAGTAAGATTAAGAATTGTTTGGTCGCTTGAAATTATGAAAAAAAATGGAATTGACCGAGATAAATGGAAATAGATGGTTATAAATAGAAATAGGTTGAAATAAATGGAAATATGTTGAAATAGATTGGAGTTGAATTCCAACTAATTTCTATTTATTTCCATTTATTTCAACCTATTTCTCTATCTCAACCTATATCTTCTGTTTCAAAATTTCTTATTCTTCCATCGTACTCAAATCCCCATCGGGAAGTCCCAACGCTCTCGATTTAAGCAATCGTCTCATGATTTTTCCGCTTCTGGTTTTGGGCAGAACATCGGCGAATTGAATGGCTTCGGGACGTGCAATTTTTCCAAGATGTTCCTCCATGTGCACCATCAGTTCATGTTCCAGCTCCTTACTCGGTTTGTAGTTGCTTCTGAGTACTGCCGTAATATGGATGGCATTCCCTTTCAAATTATGAGGCAGTGCAATGGCAGCCGACTCCGCAATGGCAGGATGGCGTGCCATCACTCCTTCAATTTCGGCAGATCCCAGCCGGTAACCACTCACCTTGATGACATCGTCGTTCCGTCCGATGATCCAGAAGTAGCCATCTTCATCCTTTTTGGCAGAATCGCCGGTATGATACCAACCCTGTTTTTTGTATTTTTCCCAGTATGTTTCGATGAAGCGTTGCGGATCATTAAAAACCGACTTGGCCATGCCCGGCCAGGGAGTTTTGATCACGAGTGTCCCCTCTTCTCCATTGGGAACCTCTTTACCGGCATCATCCACAACAGCCAGATCATTCCCGAAGAAAGGTTTGGTTGCAGAACCCGGTTTCAATGGGGTAATGGGCAGCGGAGCAATGACAAATCCTCCGGTTTCGGTTTGCCACCAGGTATCCATGATGGGACATTTTCCACGTCCTACCACTTTGTGAAACCAGTTCCAGGCTTCTGCATTGATGGGCTCTCCTACCGACCCAAGCAGTCTGAGCGAGCTAATGTCGTTGCGGTTTGGCCACGAATCGCCAAAACGCATCAATCCACGGATGGCGGTTGGAGAGGTATAGAGAATGTTGATTCCATATTTTTCGACCATCTTCCACCATCTGTCGGGATAGGGGTGGTTGGGAGCACCTTCGTACAACATGATGGTAGAACCATTTATCAGCGGACCATAAACGATGTAGCTGTGGCCGGTGATCCATCCCGGATCCGCCGCGCACCAGTACCTGTCTTCAGGTTTGATGTCAAAAACCATTTTATGCGTGGAGGCCGTGTAAACACTGTATCCCCCGTGGGTATGAACCAGGGCTTTGGGCTTTCCTGTCGAGCCGGAGGTGTAGAGCAGAAAAAGCATATCCGACGAATCCATCACTTCAGTTTCGCATTTAGAGGAGGCGATCGGCAATGATTTCAGGTCGTGGTACCAGTAATCCCTGTCGTTTTCCATGTAAACGTCAATGCCTGTGCGCTTGACAGTGATACAAATTTCCATGGTCGGCGAAAGTTCCATCGCCTTGTTGACGACACTCTTCATCTCGACCACTTTACCTCTTCTATAGCCACCATCGGCCGTAATCACAACGCGACTGTTGGCATCGTTGATTCGGTCGGCCAGAGCTTCGTGGCTGAATCCACCGTAAACGACGCTATGGGCAGCTCCAATTTTGGCGCATGCCAGCATGGCAAAAAGTTGTTCGGGAATCTGTGGCATATAAATGGTCACCACATCACCTTTTTTGACCCCCATACTTTTCAGGATATTGGCAAACTGGGAAACTTCGCGGTTCAAGGCATGGTAGGAGTAGGTTCTCGAGTCGCCGGGTTCTCCTTCCCAAATTACCGCAAGTTTATTTCTGGTAGCAGAACTTTGGTGCCGGTCGATAGCGTTCAAAATAATGTTCGTTTTGGCGCCTTCAAACCATTTAAAAAATGGAGGATCGCTTTTATCCAGCACTTTATCCCATTTTTTATACCAGGACAACTGTTCTGCCTGTTCTGCCCAGAAGGCTTCGGGTTGATCCAGTGAATACAGGTACAGTTGATCGTACTCTTTTACATTTGCCTGATTAACAACTTCCTGGGAAGGTAAAAAGAGTGTTTTTTCTTCGCCTTTTTCCATTTTAAAAATTGGTTTAATTGAGTTTTGTTTAAAAACTTTAAAGAAGATATTTGATTTTTAATTTAAATCATTCAATTACTTATATCTACTTAGAAGAAACTGTTTAAAAATTTTAAAATTTCTTTCAGTTAGTGTTGCCCGCGAAATCCTTTGTGAAACCTTTGTGTTTTAGTGTCTTTGTGGCAAGAAAAAAATAGCCACTAAGTCTCAAAGACACAAAGGTTTCACAAAGAAATATAATTTGGTATGGAATAAATAAATTTTAAACAGTTTCTTATTCGGAAGTAAAAATATCAAACCTTTTTACGTTTCAAAGCAAAATAGGTTAATATTTTGCTATTTGTAACACAATCACTCTTTTTTGGTATTGAACCCAATAATTTCTTACTTTGTATTACAGTGAATCCGTAAATTTGGTTTATACAACTAATACAACAGCGAAAAGAGGTCTCCCTGGCAATCCATTGTCCTCCTGCTGTCACAAAAACAGAAGCCATGCCCGAATCTATCATCTACAGGAGTAGTCCTGAAAAGAACGCAATTATTTCCCGGCAGGGAGATTTTACTTACAGCCAGTTGTTGCAGCACATCCAACAATACGCCCAATTGTTCGGCACGAAAGGATATTCCAAGGTCGCAATTTACGCCGAGAACAGGGTTGAGTGGTTCTTTGCTTTTTATGCAGCGCTCCAAAACAACTGCATTGTTATTACCATTGATTTCATGGCTTCGGCCGAGGATGTAGCCTATATTCTGGATGACTGCCAGCCGGATTTGATTTTTATCAGCGAAGCGATGCAAGAGCCTTACGCGAAAGTTGTGGCGAAAAGCAAACACCAGCCGGAAGTCATCCTATTCGAGAATCATCCACCGGTTGCCGGTCAGCCCGAATCGAAATGGATAGGCCCGGAAGACAACGAAACCACTGCAGTGATCATTTATACAAGTGGTACCACAGGAAGCCCGAAAGGAGTCATGCTCTCCTATACCAATCTGCTTGTAAACATGAAAGCTGTTGTAGAGGCTAAAATTTTTCATTCTGAAAGTCAAGTTCTGGTGCTACTTCCGCTTCACCATATCTTCCCACTTCTGGGATCAATGATGGTGACCTTTTATAGTGGAGGAACAACGGTCGTCTCTCCTTCGATGCAGTCGTCCGATCTGATGAAGACGCTTGCCGACAATTCGGTTACCGTATTTATCGGGGTACCCCGGTTATATGAACTCATTTACAGGGGATTGATGGCAAAAATCAACAAAAGCTTCCTTGCCCGGACATTTTTGAAATTGGTTTATGCCACCAAAAATCGCAAACTGGGAAAAACACTTTTCAAAAAAGTGCACATCGGTCTTGGAGGACACCTTCGGTTTATGATTGCGGGAGGAGCAGCGCTCAACAAGGAGGTTGGGACTTTTTTCTATGCGATCGGATTTGAAATTCTGGAAGGTTTCGGCATGACTGAAGCGGCTCCAATGATCACTTTCCCGCGTCCCGGCCGGATAAAAATCGGATCAACAGGTGAGGCATTGCCAGGCATGACCGTAGAGATCAGGGATGGGGAAATTGTTGCCAAAGGGCCCAACGTCATGAAGGGTTATTACAACCGTCCGGAAGAGACCGCCGAAGTACTGAAGGATGGATGGCTCTATACCGGTGATTTGGGCCGAATCGACGAGGAGGGTTTCCTCTACATCACCGGCAGGAAAAAGGAGATCATTGTTCTTCCCAACGGCAAAAATATCAACCCGGTTGAGATAGAACAAAAGCTGGAATTTTTCTCAAAAGCGATCAAGGAGGTGGGCGTATTTATCCACAAGGAGATGCTTCATGCCGCCATTGTGCCTGATTTGAAGTTCCTGACCGACAATGCTGTCACGGATATAAATCACTATTTCAGGGAAGAGGTGATCACTCCCTTTAACGCGGAGTTGAGTTCCTACAAGCGAATCATGCAATTCACCATTGTTAAAACGGATTTGCCACGAACACGCCTCTCCAAATTACAACGTTTCAAACTGGAGGAACTGATTCATGATAGTGAAAACAAGAAGCAGGCAAGCGAGGATTCCGATACCGCAGAGTACCTGGCGGTGAAGAGTTTCATTGAGAGTCAGGTCGATATGGATGTATCCCCCGATGACCATCTTGTCTTCGACATTGCCATGGACTCCCTTGGAAAGATGAGCTTGATCGATTTTATCGAACAAACTTTTGGAATCAAAATAGACGAAGAGCAGTTACTGAAATTTCCATCCATTGGCAAGATCGCAGAATACATCGGCGCCAACAAACTATTTCACAAGGAACAAAGTGGCGATTGGTCTGGCAATCTGAAAGATGATCAACAGGTCGAATTACCCAGATACTCTTTTTGGCTAAAGTTCATTGTCTCGTCAGTTCGGGGTTTCTTTGGCCTTTTCTTCAAATTTAAGGTGAAAGGAATCGAAAACATACCTGCTGGGCCCTGCTTTATCGCTCCCAACCACCAGACAAAGCTGGATGCGTTTTTGGTTCTCTCCTGCCTGGACAAAAATACCCTGAAAGATACTTACTCATATGCTAAAAAGAACCATGTCAAAAGCCGTGTTCGTCAGTCTTTGGCACGTCGTACCAATATTATCGTAATGGATCTGACCAAAGATCTCAAAGAGTCGATTCAAAAGATGGCAGAGGTGGTTAAACTTGGCAAGAAGATCCTGATTTTCCCGGAAGGGACCCGAACCACGACCGGAAATATCGGCGATTTCAAAAAAACCTATGCTATTCTAAGTAGTGAGCTGTCGATTCCGATTGTTCCTGTTGCTATTACCGGGGCCTATGAAGCTATGTCTTCCGGTAAGAAAAAAATTAAATCAGGCTCGAAGATTGTGGTAGAATTTTTGCCACCGGTCGATCCTGACGGGATGACCCCCGAACTCTTGAATGCTACCGTTAAAACCAAAATCGCTGAAACGGTTTCTGCCAATTCTAAAACCATTTAACTGATTGACCATGCGAAATAGCTATTTGATTTGTTTACTGCTGGCTGCATCTCTCCTCTTTTCCAACTGTAAATCGAATGTTGCGGATAGTGTTGATGTCCCAGTAAAAAAAGACACTTACCTGGTCAGCTATGCTTTGGTTCGGTCGGCAACAGCCGCGGATGTAAAGGCCCTGTTTAGTCCGGTGCAGTCGGTCTATCCCGATGTGGCAGATATTCTCCCTTCGGTAAATTTGGGATTCAAAGTCTATGTTGTTACTTACAATACAACGCTGGGCATCAAAAAGCTGGTCGCATCAGGGGTGGTATGCATTCCTGACGGAGGAGGAACTTACCCGATCCTCAGTTTCCAGAACGGAACCAATACGGTATATATCAACGCCCCTTCGGTCAATGCAGCAAGTTATAGTGTTCAGCTGATCTCCTCATTTGCCTCCACCGGGTTTGTGATGATAATTCCTGACTATTTGGGATTTGGTTCCTCTACAGAGGTTTTCCACCCTTATCTTCATATGCAGTCGACGGTAACCTCCATCCTCGATTTTTTCAGGGCTGTTAAGGAGATGGGCACCAAGACCGATCTGAACCTAAAGCTCTCTGCGGATCTCTACCTCATGGGCTATTCACAGGGAGGTTTGTCAACGTTACAATTGCACAAAGCCATAGAAACCACCTACAGCAGCGAATTTAACCTGAAAGCGGTTGGTTGTGGCGCGGGGCCATACAACCTTCCATCAATAACCGGGATGGTGGTTGGGGCGACTACCTATCCTCAACCCTATTACATCGCTTACATCATGAAGGGATTCAAATCAGTGGGAGCATTCCCCAATCCCTATACTGATATTTTCAACGAACCCTATGCCTCACGCATCGACGGGCTTTTCAACGGGCTCAACAGCGGAGGCACCATCAACAGCCAGTTGTCCACCAACATGTCGGAGCTCTTCACCAATGAGTTTCGGACAACTCTTGCGACCAATGCCAAATTCAAAGAGATGCGGGATGCCCTTGCGGCCAGCAGTGTATCGGCCTGGAAGATCAAAGCGCCGCTGATTTTGACGCATGGGCAGGCGGATACGGATGTTTCACCGTTGATGACATCGCAACTTTATACCGATCTGATGAATCTGGACTCCACACTTCCAGTTACCTATATCCCAATGGCCGGATTGGACCACGGAGGGGCAAGCGCCCCCTCGCTGGTGGCTTTTGTTAAGAGATTTTTGGTAATTAAAGGGAAGTGACCCTAGAGGGAAGGATAAAGGATAAAGGATAAAGGATAAAGTAAAAAGGATAAAGGGGGGATTCGTTCGATAACAAAGAATCTATGGGTCGGCCCTGGGGGCTGATCAATCAACAACCAACACAAATGCCATGCTTGATTTTGAAAAAGTCATTATTAGAAGGGTTACAGATCAGGATATACCGGCCATGACAGCCGCGCGACTTAACTATCTTACTGAAATGCAAGGAGAAAGATCGCAAGACTATTTACAGGAGTTGCAGATGAAGCTTCAGCAATTTTTCTTGCAGACGATGAAGGAGGGTAGCTTTTTTGCCCTGTTGGCAGAATATGAGGGAAAGGCTGTCAGTTATGGCGGAATGATCCTGAAAAAAATTCCCGGAGATTTGAACCAATCTTCCTACCTGGAAGGTGATATCCTGAACATGTACACCCTTCCGGAATACCGCAGAAAAGGAATATCTTCACTGATACTGAAACAGTTACTAACAGAAGCCAAAACAATGGGGGTCAGCAAGGTTGCCTTGCACTGCTCCAAAGACGGAGAACCGCTCTACCGGAAGTTCGGGTTTACGGATCCGGTTTATCCGTATCTGGAGTTGATTGTGGAGGGAGAATGATAAATGATAAAGGATAAAGGATAAAGGATAAAGGATAAAGTTAAAAGGATAAAGGATAAAGGATAAAGTTAAAAGGATAAAGTGAAGAACGCTTTGATCCTTATTTTCTCTTATAACTACATTTTATCACGCAGAGGACGCCAAGGAAAATCGCAAAAGAGCGCAAAGTTCAAATCGGAATTCTTTGCGTCTCACTTTGCGTTCTTTGCGTGAACTTTTTTTTGTTGTTCATATACGGGATATATTTTTTCAATACTGAGAGACTGCTAACGTGCAACCAATGCTAATTGCCAATAGCTAACAGCCAACAGCTAATTTTACTACTTCGGCATCTCTGAAATCTCTTTTACCTTCCTGTTTTTCCCCTCAATGTACATTTTGAAATCATCAGGTGCATTTGGCATGGCCATTTCAAAACGGATGTTCAATCCCTTCTCTTCCAGCTTTTCATAGGTAAGCCTGAAGCGCGGCATGGCTTGATTCGCCTCACTGGTCAGGAAGATTTTGTTGTCTGAATAGGTGATATCGTAATTGATGACATGGCTTTCATTGTCAAAATAGATAGCCTTTACCGGGTTGCCCTCCCTGTTTTTGTAGATGATCATGACATCCTCGTGGATTGAGGCCGGTTTTGAAGCTGTTGCTGCAATCATAGTCTTACCCTTTCTTTCCAGTATATTTCCTTCCAGTTTTGGTTTTAAAGTAAACATTCCGCTGCCTTCTCCCGGCTGACCGCTTCCCTCACCTTTCCATTCACCAAGCATATACTGCCATTTTTCCCACCCTTTGTTAACGTCCTGTGCAAAAATAGGTTGTGCGATGATGAACGCTAGAATCAAGGGGATAAAAAGTTTTCTCATGGTATCGGTCTTTTTGAAATTCTTAGATGGTTGATTTAGTATCAAATTACATCCAAAGTTAACAATCTCCTTTATCCTTTCAAACCCTAGCCTCTGCTTCCCTGTTCTTCTTGTCAACCACCTTCACAACATAAGACGCCGTTGCTGCAGCCGAATGTTTGTCCTCATAATGGTAGGGAGTTTTTGAGATCTGAGGTTTGAATGGGATCTCCTCCACAAAAGCGCCATTTCGCCAGATTTCATACCTGTCGATGGCCGAATCGCCGGCAAAGGCAGTATGCCAGGTGATCTGGGCCCCGTTTGCGTTGCGGGTAACTTTTGTTTCACGGGGTGGAGTCAACTCCTGGTAAGTTTTCTGAAAATAGTTGGTCTTTCCATCTTTGACTTTTAACGCAAGAAGTTCAATGCTTTTGCGTTGTTTTTCAGGCATCTCCTCCGGTTTAACCTGTGCATGCTTCAGGTTGAAGGTGAGTTGGCACTGAGCAGGATCTTCGTTAATCTTACCTATTCCAATGATGGCAGTATGAATCCCCGGTGTACTTAACGAATATTTTATCAACTGATCGGCGGGTAACTCCTTGCTTCCGACCTCCAGCACCACATGAGATACCTTGTTGGACCACTCCGCCTTCTTGGAGTACATGGCCCCGTCGGCAAAGACTTTCATGGCAATAATCCCCATTTTTTTAGCCGCGGCAATCGGTATCACATTGTGCTGCATGTTGAAATAGAGCTGGTCATTGGCATTGATGGCCACCAGCATACCATCCAGCAGATCCTGGCTGTCGCGTTGAATCATCTCCATCATCACCGCGGTATCGTTGTGTCCGGAAAAGCCTATATGCCGGATTAATTTTTCATTCTTCGGATTAAGTCCGGTGTGGTTGCTACCGTCACGAACATCCCTGAGCGCTGCCAGCGCACCAATGGTTGGAGCTTTAGGGTCGCGATTGTCATACCCTTCGTAAAGCGCATCCACCTCCTCCATCTTGTTGAGATTGTGAATCAGCACCATATCCAGCCATGCCTCTTTGGGATAACTCCCTGAACCGTCCCCGAAAATCTGTGAGAGCGAACGTCTGACATCGTCCAAAGCTTTGGAACCGGCCGCACCATTGGAGTACCCAGCAACCGGACTGTTGTCGCCGCCTTTCCCAAAACGCAGCATGGTTTTGGTAGTCAGAAAGATCGCCTTACGTTTGGAAAAATTATAATTTTTTGTTCCCGGAACCAAACCAAGCCTGGTGAATGCCTTTCCGTAATTCATCTGACTGGGACCATACGCATTGGAAGTATCAAAATAATTAATCCCCAGATTATATGCCTTTTCTATGATCGCTACGGGATCCGTATTTTCCGGCGTCCACTGTAGGGCAGCCTGGCCACCGAGACCCAATGTAGTTACCTTGAATCCGATGCGGCCAAATGTTCTCTTCATCAGCGGAGCCGGATGTGTAAGCGCTCCTGATGCAAGAAAAGTGGGCACCAATGTTGTTCCAACTGCCAGTAGGGCAGATTTCTTAAGGAACTGACGACGAGAATTTTGGGAGTTGTTCAGATCGTTCATATTATCAAGCTTTAACAGACGATTTTACGAAAAAACGATAAACTGGTTACAGGTCTTTAGAGGCAAATGTAATCTTCATCACTGCGGACGCAAAATCGCTCCCACAATTTTCTGAATATTCTTGCTCATACACCTGTAGTTTATACCTATAAATATATACAATTCCAGGTTAATTTCAAAGCCAAATTGAAAATAAGCGTCATTGTAAAATTACCAATCAGGATAAAACTGTTTGGGACTACTCCACCGTTACAGATTTTGCCAGATTCCTTGGCTGATCCACATCGCAACCGCGCATCACTGCAATGTAATAAGCGAAGAGCTGCAAAGGAACAATGGCCAGCAATGGAGTAACAGCCGGATGGGACTCAGGGATTTCGAAAATATCGTTGACCATCTCTTTCAGTACCAGGTCACCTTCGGTTACAACGGCGATGATGTTCCCTTTTCGCGCCTTCACTTCCTGAATATTACTGACAATCTTTTCGTAGTAATGGTCTTTGGGAGCTACAACTACTACTGGTAGGTTGTCATCGACCAGGGCGATCGGACCATGTTTCATCTCCCCTGCAGCATATCCTTCGGCATGCATGTAGGAGATCTCCTTCAGTTTGAGTGCGCCTTCCAGGGCAACCGGGAATAGGGCGCCCCTACCCAGGTAAAGGGCATTGGATGCATCCTTGTATTTGGCGGCAATCTCCTCAATCCTTTGATGACCTGCCAGGATGGTGGATATTTTGGAAGGTATCTCAGCCAACTCCCGAATAATTTCGGAGTACAGGGCGGAGGTTATCTCACCCCTGGCAAAGGCCAGTTTCAGTGCAAAAAGTGTCATGACAGTTACCTGCGCCGTAAATGCCTTGGTGGAGGCAACGCCAATTTCTATCCCGGCATGGGTGTAAACACCGGCATCGGTTTCCCTGGCGATGGATGAGCCAACCACGTTGCAAACGCCCAGAATTGTTGCGCCCCGTTCCTTTGCCATCCGCAAGGCAACCAGAGTATCTGAAGTCTCGCCACTCTGACTGATGGCGATCACCACGTCATCGTCCGATAAAATCGGATTCCTGTACCTGAACTCCGAAGCGTATTCAACCTCCACCGGTACGCGGGCATAAGTCTCAATCAGATACTCCCCGACCAGGGCTGCATGCCATGAGGTACCGCACCCAATCAGAATAATTCGTTTGGCCTTGACAATCCTGGGGAAAATATCCAGTAATCCGCCCAGCACAATGGAGTTTCGGTCGGTTGATAGACGGCCTCTGAAGGTATCCTCAATCGTTTTTGGCTGCTCAAAAATCTCCTTGAGCATAAAATGGGCAAAATCACCCTTCTCGATCTCGCCGATAGTCCGGTCAACTCTGGATATTTTGAAAGTGGCAGGTTTGTCCTCCAGCGTTTTGATTGTCAGACTATTTTGGGAGATAATCGCCAGATCATTGTCATTCAAATAAATAACATTGTTGGTATAGCCAATGACCGGAGTCGCATCGGATGCAACGAAATATTCACCGGTTCCGATCCCCACGACCAACGGACTTCCCCTTCGTGCTACAATCAGTTGCTCCTTTTCCCTGGTGCAGATCACCGCGATACCAAAGGCGCCCACAACTTTCGACAATGCCAGCCGGATTGCCATTTCTGCCTCCATCTCTTCTCCATTCAGGTAAAAAAATTCGATTAGGTTGACCAGCACTTCCGTATCAGTGTCGGATTGAAATTCAAATCCATTCCTGGTAAGGTCGATTTTCAATTCGGCATAATTCTCAATAATTCCGTTGTGCACAAGGGCAAAATTTCCCTTCATCGAGCGGTGCGGATGGGCATTCCGGTCGTTCGGCTCACCGTGGGTTGCCCAGCGGGTGTGGGCGATACCAACCGTTCCGTCGACATCTTTGGATTGAACATGACTCTCAAGGTCGGCTACCCTTCCTTTGCATTTGTGAACCTGTAATTCAGTTCCAGAAATGGCCAGGCCGGCTGAATCATAGCCGCGGTATTCGAGTCGCTTGAGGCCTTGGATCAAAAACGGGTAGGCCTGACTTTCGCCCACATAACCAACTATTCCACACATAGAATTTAATTTTGGATGGTCTGGAGCAAAAGTATTTTTTCCATCTTCGCGATCACTTCATGGCCCAGCGCCTCCTTTTTCGCCATGTGGTCCCTGATCGAACTAACTTCGGCATGGGTTTCAAATTCTCCCCTGACCTCATCGAAATCCAGTTGCCTGACCAACTTGTCGCCATCGATCCCAAAACCTGTTTGTTTGATCAAAGAAAACTCCTTTTTAGCGTCATTATAAAGCAATTGGTCGATCTCCAGGACTGCCTTTAGCCATTTCCTGGTAACCTCGATCACATCGGCAGGCAAAAATTCCTCGATCGGGGTTTTGTAAAACTGTCGAAAAACATCGACGGCCCACGACCATTCATAGGTGTAATAATTTTTGTGGATCGACCGGATAGCCGCATGAACCTCCTCCAGCGAATGAACTCTTTTGTTCTCAATCGAATCCAACAACTGATCAATGGCATCCGATGGACAGATCAAGCCCGACAGGTCCAGCCACCTGGACTTACTCCCAAGCGGAGTATCTTTCTTCAAAGCCTCCCTGATCTCTTCCGTTGAGTTGACGTTCATCCGTTGTATCCTGGAAAGTAGTGAGTTACCCAGGAATTTCCAAATAGCCTTCTCATATAACTCTATTCCCCTCAGGAGTGCACTATTCTTGATGATCATCCCATTGTAAGTATAATGAGGAGTCGTTTCGCCGGAAGCGTGCACCAACTCCAGCAGGATTGCCCTTCCATTGATCATCTTCTGAATGGTATAGGGACTTAGCAGGTTGAAATTGATGGAATCCAGCAGGTTGGTATCTTTCCGTCTGTCGCGTTTTGGCCATTTCTGAGAGTCGCGGATGGTACCGATACTTTGCAGGTTAATGCCGGGGATTAGCCGGCTTTCATCCTTCTCCTCAATCAGGTAGGAAAAAGGAAAATCGGTAGTATCGGAATGACGGTAGTGACGCCCAAGAACAAGGGAGAAAGCCCCTATCCGTGAAGGCCATAAAATGTAGGAATCGCTGGTGGTTTTGGCACCTCTTTCGACGACCCCCTGGTGAATGGGTCCTAGTTTGTAGAGGTGGTTGCTCTGGTTCGACCCGCTCCCTGCGTTCATAAAGGAGAAGAGGCCGGCAATCAGTAGAGACGATTTGTGGTGTGACACGGTGTAAGGTCCGGCAAAAATTGAACAGGCCTCTCCGTGCAGGCCCTGGCAGTTCGCAAAAAAGACGGATTCTACAGCCGAATAGTGCTTGTCCAGGATACATCCCTGGCCTATAAAACAGTTGGATACCAGCGTGGTATCTGTAATTCTGGTGCCTGAACAGACGATAAAATTTTCCAGGATAACACCCTGACCAAAGGTTACCGGATCAGCCACCGTGCTGTTGATACTTCCGTTGTCAAGTTTCGAAACGCCCTCCAATACTGCGCCGGGTCCAATTTTCACATTCCGAAGCGTTCCGCAATTAATCATCCGAACACCATCACAGACAGTTCCAACCGAAGAGGAGATAAAATCCACATAGTTTGCAATCAGGCGCTCAATCGCATTGACAGCACTCTTCCGGTGTCGATATAGCGCCAGGATGTAAGCAACATGCGCTGAGAGATGGTCATAAATAGGTATTTCGCGACCACCAGATTCATTGATGACCTTAACCCTGATGCCATTCCCAAAGGATGTGGTTCCCTCAACGGCCAGCTGGTTCAGGTTGTGAATAATTACATGCTTACCGATGGAATAGTTGGCAATATAGCTCTTTACACTGTTAATCATGGCATTGTCGTCAATCACACAGTTGTGGATGTGGGCATGTACAATACCGGTCTTCATCCTGACTCCGCCAAAAAGGGTAATTTCTTCGTCAAATCTTCCCAGTTTGTTGGTGCCTGAGAACTTTGTGAACCTAACATTATCAGGAAGAAAGTTGGGAACTACCTCAATCAGGTTCCAGTCTTCGCAATAACATCCCTGGACAATTAGCTGACCAATCTCTTCATCGGTCAGTTTACGGTAAGCAGATCCACTCATAGATTTAGTTTAGAGTTATCTGGCAAAGAAAGCGGATTTGTTTACACGTTGGGGAAATAGATATGAATAATAACCTAACATATTTTAAAAAACCATATCAATATATTATATCTAATTTATATTATGCATTTTATAACCTATCATATAAATTGACAAATTTACTTTTCTGATCCTTACACCTCCTGAAAAAAGGTGTTGAGGTTTTGGGTGCGGGTCAATCCGAGTTTTTTTCGTAGCCGGATTCTGCCAATTTCAGCACTTTCAGCGGTGATATTGAGTATTCCGGCCAGTTCTTTGGTCGATAAACCAAGGTGCAGATAGGCGCACAATCGTTGGTCTTTGATTGTTAGCTTTGGAAAACGCTCCTTTAACCTGCTGAAAAATCCTTGGTGAACCTTCTCGAAATGATATTTAAAATCCTCCCAATTAAAGAGTTGCAACCGCTGGTGCGCCTCTATTTTCTCCAGCATGACAGTCACTTTTTGCTGCATCGGTACCGGCAAAGTGGTCCTGATGACGGAGAGGTTCTTTCGTACATAAGAAACAATCTCATTTTTCTGGGCGATCATGATCATAGAGGAGACCAACTCCCTGTCCTTTCCTGCCATTTCGTCCCTGTAGCGCTGTTTGGCCTTTATCTCCAGCATATGAGTGTCCGTGATCTCGCGAATATGGCCAAGGGCGCTCTTTAACCGGGTGATATCCCTTACCGAGCAACGCTGCCCTAGGTAGAGCCCTCTCTTATCAAAAACTGCTTTACTGTTCATTTCACACCAACGCAGTTGCTTGGTTTTGGTGAGGATCCGGAATTCGACTGACTGACCAATCTGCATAAAGTTGATGGAATCGTGGATAGAGTGGCGAACCTTCTGTTCATCTTCCTTATAGATAAGCTCATAGAACAAACCGGGATTCTTGAAGTATTCATCCGGAGTGTAACCGGTCAAATCGTTGCTGGAAGGTGAGACCCAGACAAAATTGGCTTTCGGATCGATCCACAACTCCCAGTCCTGCGCAAAATCTGCAATCATCTGGTACTTGGTCCGCTCTACATCGATTGCTTTCAGTTCGCTTTCAAGGAAATAGTTTTTCTCCTGCAGCATGGAAACCTGACTTTCCAATGCTTTTATCCGTTCTTCTGCTTCGGGTTCAAAATGGCTATCCATAATCGTTCATTGCTTGTACTATACCTAACATCAAAAATATAAAAAACATGGATATAATAGGTTACAACCAAATATTACCTATCGCTATAAATTTCAGACATTAAAAAAGGGAGCACCAAGTACTCCCTTACCTGCATAAAACCGTCAAGGTTTCCAAAAACCTTGACGGTTTTAAACATATTACACCTTATCAGGAACAATAAACGGCGCCCTGTAATTGCGGCTCAGGTATTTGTCGGCTTCAGGATCATTGACAAATTTCTCTGTTTTAGGATCAAATGTCAGCACCCTGCCTGTACGGTACGCGATGTTTCCAAGGTGTGCCAGGGCTGATGAAAGATGTGCGCTCTCAACCGGGGCATTCACCATCTTCGGATCATGTGCCCTAACAGCTTCGATGAAATTTTTGAAGTGGTCACCACCTGCTTTGCCCTTCATACCTGGTTCCTTTTTGTCGCCAAGAAAGGTTTCATAGGTATCGTAACCTTTGATCACCATGTAACCTTTGTCGCCATAAAAGATATTGCCTACCGAGGAACCATCTTCTGAATTGGTATACCAGGGACGTACCTCAAACTGGATGATCTTCTTCTCATCCGGATAGTGGTAAACAGACGATAGCACTTCGGGGGTCTCTTTACAGTCATCGAAAAGAAACTTACCGCCCATGGCCGTAATTTTATTTGGCAAACCAACATTCAATCCCCACATGCAGAGGTCAGTTTCATGAATTCCCTGATTTCCGACGTCGCCATTGCCATAATCCCAATGCCAGTGCCAGTTGTAATGCACGATATTCCTCGTAAACGGACGTTTTGGGGCCGGACCCGTCCAGATGTCGTAGTCCAATCCTGCCGGTACCGGTTCGGTGGGTTTGTTGCCAATATCGCCCCTTTTTCTGAAAACGAGTCCCCTGGCCATGTAAACATTGCCAATGTATCCATCGCGCAAGAGTTTAATAGCTTCATTGATCGCCACCGAGCTGCGCAGTTGAACGCCATGCTGCACAACACGGTTGTATTTGTGGGCAGCTTCTACCATTTTCCGGCCTTCCCATATATTGTGCGATCCCGGCTTTTCTACGTAGACATCTTTCCCTGCCTGACAAGCCCAGATGGTGGCAAGGGTATGCCAGTGGTTGGGTGTGGCAACGGTAACAACATCAATATCCTTGTCTTCGAATGCTTTGCGCATATCCTGAACAACCTTCACTGTTTTTCCGTATTTGGCCTCAAAATCTTTAGCGCGCTCATTGGCTACATTGAGATCAGGGTCAACAAAAGTGGTGATTTGAACATTTGGTTGTTCCATCAACCCTTGGATGTGATTTTTGCCTCGTCCGTTCACACCCAAAACGGCGGCATTAACCCGGTCATTAGCGCCAAAAACCTTGGATGGAATAATCGTTGGAACAGATAGTAGTGCAGTTGCTGCTGCAGATTTTTTAATAAAACTCCTGCGCGAATCCTGGTTGTTGTTTTCCATAAGTTGCATATTAATTGTTAGTGGAAAGATTTCTGTGCAATCGATTGTGTACATGCAAATCTATCGAAAATTTCATGGAAAGTCAGAAGGAATAAAAATATTACACAGAAAAACCGCAATTGCGGTTTTTCTGTGTAATATTTTTATTCCTTCTGACTTTCCGAAAACTCCATCAAATAGGCCTTAATAAATCCATCAATATCCCCATCCATCACGGCCTGCACATTGGACGTCTCGAAGTCGGTGCGGTTATCTTTTACCAGTTTGTAGGGCTGCATCACATACGAACGAATCTGAGAGCCCCACTCGATCTTCATTTTGGTAGCTTCAAGTTTGGTTTGCGCCTCCAGACGCCGCTGCAGCTCCTGGGCATACAACTGCGATTTCAGCAACCGGATGGCATTCTCCTTGTTCTGCAGCTGCGAACGGGATTCTGTATTCTCAATGATAATACCGGAAGGAGCATGTTTCAGCCGCACTCCGGTCTCTACTTTGTTGACATTTTGTCCGCCTGCCCCACCCGACCGGAAGGTATCCCAGGAGATATCTCCCGGATTGACCTCAATCTCTATGGTATCATCCACCAGCGGTGAAACAAACACTGAGGTAAAAGAGGTCTGCCTTTTCCCCTGCGCATTGAATGGAGAGATGCGCACCAGGCGGTGCACGCCGTTTTCGCTCTTGAGATAACCGTAGGCGAAATCGCCCTCTATTTCAATCGTCACGCTTTTGACTCCGACATCTTCACCCGCCACAAAACTGGCTTCCCTGACGGTATATTTGTGTTTTTCGGCCCAGCGCAGGTACATGCGCATCAGCATGTCGGCCCAGTCGTTCGATTCAGTTCCTCCAGCTCCTGCATTGATTTTCAGAACGGCACCCAGCCGGTCCTCCTCGCGTCTGAGCATATTTCTGGTTTCCAAATCTTCTACGGCGGTACGGGCTTCGGTAAAATGCATCTCCACCTCATCTTCAGTGGCCTCTCCGGCTTCACTGAATTCGAAAATAACCTGCAACTCTTCCACCAGATTATCAACGATCATGAAACTATCCGTCCATTGTTTCATGGTACGAATCAGGCGCATATGGGCTTCCGCCTCTTTGGGATGGCTCCAGAAATCCGGATCCTGGGTTTTCAGCTCCTCCTCTTCTACCCGGATTAGTTTAGTATCGATGTCAAAGATACCTCCTCAGCGCATCCCGGCGCTCAACAAGCTCTTTGAGTTGCTCCTTCAAAATCATTGCTGTTGCATTTTATATTTATACTGACTACAAAGATATGGATTAATAATGTGGAAATTGGGAAATGTGAAAATGTGAAAATTGGGGGAGGGTAAATTCGCTAAAGTGGAGAAAAAGGGGTAACTTGTAGATATGATAGGTGAATACAGAAATAATGTTATCGTTGACAAGTCATTCAGTTTCGCACTTAAGATTGTTGCTGCATGTGAATTGCTTGATGAACACAGAAAATACGTTATAAGCAATCAACTGCTAAAATCAGGCACATCAATAGGAGCTAGCGTAAGAGAGGCTCAATTTTCACATTTCCCAATTTCCCAATTTCCCAATTTTCACATTCGCTCTATTATCTTGATCGCGATATCAATCTCAAACCCTCTGCTTTGAGCAAAAGCAAGCAACTTTCCCCTTCGGGTATAGCCGTTGGTATCCCTGATTGTTTTCGCTTTCGCGGAAAGCAGGTCAAGCAACACTTTGAGGTAAACATCCTGCGGCAGATTTGACAAAGCTTCGCGAATATATTTATCCTCAACCTGCTTCTGCCGCAAGACATAGGCCAATTTGATCTTCCCCCATTTGTTGAACCTGAACTTGTCGTTGACAAAACTGGTTGCATATCGCCGATGATCGATGAATTTATCCTTCACCAAACTGGCTATTAATTTCGAGCCCTCTTCTTCCGCTAACTGCCATTCACGACACTTCAGCTCCAGATCAAACGCACATTTTTCCGACTTGCAGCAAAGATCGGTAGCTTTGGCATACGCCTCCCGATAGGTCAATGGTTGTTTGAAAATACCCATATTGCGTCTCTTTGATCAAAAATATCACACTGATTTTTATACGATCCACTAACAAAAATACCAAATTCCAGTCGCTAACGGTCGAAAAAAGCTAAGTTTGTTCGACATCTGTAATTTTTAATCTTTAATCATTAATTCACCTTTCATGTTCAGATCCGATATCACAGGTATTCTTCTTGCCGGAGGCAAAAGCAGCCGCATGGGACAGGAGAAGGGATTGGTTGAGTTCAGGGGAAAACCGCTGATTCAATATGGTATTGAACTGCTCTCCTCCTTTACCGACCGGATAGTTATTGGTTCCTCTAACTCAGACTACCAAACATTCGGATGCGAGTTAATCCCCGACGAAGTGACAGGTTTGGGTCCAGCCGCCGGACTTGCTGCCGTATTAAAGAACTCCTCCACTCCCTGGAACATTGTCCTTGCGTGTGATCTACCCTTTCTGGAAGGGGAATTTATCGAAAAATTACTCAACGCTGCCTCAAATTATCAGGCTGTTGTCCCGATACACAACGGAAATATGGAACCCCTGGCAGCTCTCTACCACAGGGATTTGGGAACTGTATTCGAAGAAGCGGTTGCTAATGGGAATCTTGCGTTGCACAAGATTCTCCATTCCTGCCATATCAATTACCTCGAAACTTGGCTGATGATGGAGAAATACCCAAATCTGTTTGTAAATCTAAACTCCATGGATCAGATAGATCGCTATGTTAGCTGAAAAAATGCGTTCACACATCGGTATTAATCTTTAAATAATTATTTCATCTGTTTATAATTTTACTTTTCAGTTGCCAGATGGAATACCCATATAATCATTTCGGTTGTTGTGAAAATTTTCGCGTGGGTATTTCACAGAAAGATAACTGAACAATATAATATTTATTGATGGTTGGAAATTTATAATTAGATTTGGATTGCAGTGCACGTTGCCTGTCCATTTTCAAATCTATTAGAACCTAATGGAACGAGACATAAAACAGGAGTTAAACAACTTGCAGGAATCGTATAATTCCTTAAAAATTTCCGTCGACAGAAATATTCTTGAACACAATCAGGTTGTAAAAGAATTAAAAGCAAGCGAAGAGACTTACCGGATGCTGTTTGACAGTATCAATGATGCTGTTTTTATTTCCGAATCTAATGAAGATGGGAAATCAGGCAGGTTTGTAAAGATTAACAAAATTGCCTGTCAACGCCTAGGCTACACACAGGAAGAACTGTTGACAAAAAATTCCGACGACATCGATGCGGAAAGAATGAAACCTATGCTGGCATCACTTATGCAAGATCTTTTCACAAAAAAGCATTTGATATTTGAAACAGAGCATGTTACAAAAGACGGAAGAACAATTCCTGTTGAGGTAAGCACCAATATTGAGCAAAAAAATGGTAAGAACATTTATCATTCCATTGCGCGGGATATCTCTGAAAGGAAAAAAACAGATGTGGAATTAATTAAGTCCAAAGAACTTGCCGAACAGAGCAACCAGCTAAAAACAGCCTTTCTTGCGAACATGAGCCATGAAATCCGTACACCGATGAATGGGATCCTGGGGTTTGCCGGACTCTTAAGAGAGCCAAATCTTACCGGAGAAGATCAGCAAACCTACATCAACCTGATTGAAAAGAGTGGCGCCAGGATGTTGAGCCTTATCAACGATCTGATTGACATTTCCAAAGTTGAATCAGGTTTGATGGAGCTTAGCTTTGCCTTTACCAACCTCAACGAAAAACTCAACTTCCTCTATAACTTTTTCAAAACAGAAGCCGGACAGAAAGGTTTAGAATTTACCGTCGAAAGCAAAATCGCTCCCTATGACGCCATAGTCTCTACCGATCAGGAAAAACTCTTCTCCATCCTCTCTAACCTTATCAAAAATGCGCTCAAATTTACCAGGACCGGCAGTATCAGTTTTGGCTGTGAATTGAAGGGGGATAATTATCAATTCTTTATCCGGGATACCGGAATTGGCATTGCAAAGGAGAAGCAAAAAATTATTTTCGATCGTTTTATGCAAGCCGACTCAAGCCTCTCAAGGGGATTTGAAGGTGCCGGTCTCGGCCTCTCCATCTCAAAAGCTTATGTTGAAATGCTGGGTGGGGAGATCTGGCTTGAGTCCGAGTTGGGCGTGGGATCTTGCTTCTATTTTACGCTTCCTGTAGTTAAGAAACCAGTGATAGAAACGGCGGCAAGTGAACCGATAGCACACTATGTCGATCAGGAAAACCTCAGGAAAACGATTCTTATTGCCGAAGATGATGAGGATTCCATGATCTATCTATCAATTTTAATAAGAAACATGGAATGCAAATTATTGCGGGCGAAATCGGGAACCCAGGCTGTCGAAATTTGCCGCAACAATCCGGATATCGACCTGATCCTCATGGACATCAAAATGCCCGTCATGGATGGGGTTACGGCAACCAAACTCATCAGGGAATTTCATCCCGGGCTGGTTATCATTGCACAAACTGCATATGCCCTGGAAATAGAAAAAGAAAAGTATGGTGAGATTTTTGATGCCTACCTGACAAAGCCCATCAATGCCAGTGAGTTAAGACAAGTTGTTAACCAATACCTGGTTCGCAACAGTTAAATTTCACATGGAAACCTATATCTCAATTCTCAGAGGAATCAATGTCGGTGGAAACCGGATAATAAAGATGGATCATTTACGCCAGATGTACACGGATTTGGGGTTTGCCGGCAGTCAAACTTACATCCAAAGCGGAAATGTTGTATTTATGTATCAGAAAACAAATCCAAAGGAGCTGGAATCCAGGATAACACAGAAAATTTTGGAAAAATTCAACATGGAAGTCCCTGTTATCGTAAAAGAGGAAAATGAATTGAGAACGATTGCTGCCAACAACCCATTTATCCTGGAAATGCCAAAAGAGACAGCATACTTTCATGTAACTTTTTTATCGGAAAATCCGGATCCGGATAAGTTCGATAAAATCAAAAATGTCAATTTCCAGCCCGTTGCATTCAGACTTCTTGGAAGTGCAATCTATCTCTATTGTCCGGCAGGTTACAGCAAGTCAAAACTAACTAACGGCTTTTTGGAAAACAAATTAGGAATCAAAGCAACAACCAGAAATTGGAGAACCCTGACCGAATTGGTCCAAATGGCAGAAAAATATTGACATATAATGAATCACTGATTTTAAATGGCATCGAAAATAGCAATCCGCACGTAGGGGAAAAATCACAAACCAAATATAATTTTACTTTTACAATCGAGTATCAACCTAAGAACTAAGACGATGAAAAAAGAAATGCAAGGAAATGCACAATCAGGTGCAATGTATGGATTGGGATTTATTGGTGCAGCTATTTATTTTATCTCTCACGCCATCGGTTTCTGGATGGGTGTGCTCGGCTTTTTGAAAGCAATAGTGTGGCCGGTATTTTTTGTCTATGAAAGCTTCAAACACTTTGGGATGTGAGGGAATAGCAGGGTTTCCGCTGATCTCAGATTGGACATACCATGGAAAGAACATGTGAGTTCCAATCCTCAAATTCGGGATTAAAAACAAATTTTTTTACCATATAATATGGAAAAGCCAAAATCGTACTGCGAAGCTGTTGAGCAGTATGACCCCTCTAATGTACACCGGATCTACCACGACCAGAAATATGGCTTTCTGATCGAAGATGACAATGAACTTTTTGAACTGCTCATCCTGGAAATCTTCCAGGCCGGTTTAAGTTGGACAACCATCCTCAATAAAAGAACTAATTTTCAAAACGCATTTCATCAATTCGACATCCCGGTAGTGGCTGCTTACCAGGAAGCTGACAGGCAACGTTTGCTAGATGATGCTGGCATTGTCCGCAACCGTCTGAAGATTGACGCCGCCATTCACAATGCGAACATCCTTTTGCGGTTGAAAAATGAATTTGGCTCTTTCAAAAATTGGCTGGACCTGAACCATCCCCGATCAAAAGAGGAATGGGTAAAGTTGTTTAGGCAAACATTCCGGTTTACGGGCGGAGAGATTGTGAATGAATTCATGATGAGCGCCGGTTATCTGCCTGGAGCACATATAGAAAGTTGTCCGGTTTACAAAGATGCAATCAAATCGAACCCACCATGGCAGAGAAAATAGAGCAACCCATTCTGGCCTTCAGCTCCCAATCAGAATGGAGAAAATGGCTCGAACAGAATCATGCGCTCTCCAATGGAATCTGGCTGCAGTTTTACAAAAAGGGATCGGGCACATCCACGGTAGTATATGCCGAAGCCCTGGATGAAGCGCTATGTTTTGGATGGATCGACGGTCAGCTGAAAAGGGGTGATGAAAATTTCTACCTTCAGCGGTTTACCCCACGCAGGGCACGCAGCATGTGGTCGAAAAGAAACATCGGACTGGTAGCGAAATTAGAAAAGGATGGGAAAATGCATTCCGCCGGACAGAAAGTCATCGAAGAGGCCAAAACTGACGGCAGGTGGGACAGTGCCTACGATTCGCCCAGTAACATGAATGTTCCTGAGGAACTGCTGCTTGAACTGGCGAAAGCGCCGGAGAGCCTCGCGTTTTTTGAGTCCTTGGACAAAGTAAACAAATATTCCTTCTGCTGGAGAATTCAATCGGCTAAAAACCAGGTTCTAAAAGAAAAACGGATGAAGGTGATACTTGATATGCTTGCAAAAGGAGAGAAATTGCACCCCTAACTTTTAGTTCTTTACATCAAAATCGACTATTGACATTTCACTCTGCTTATAAGTGGCTACCCTTTTACAGCTAACCCCCTACTTCCCAATCAGTGCTCCAATTGCCTTAAAATCCATCTTCTGATCACATTCCTTTATCACATTTGCAAGCACCGGTGAAAATGCATTGTGTCCCTGAACATGTACAGTAATTAGTTGAACAGTTGTGATTCGCAATTTTTTATCGAAATAATCCTTGTTTTCGCGAGATATACAGCCCAGGTTCTTTTTCGGATCTTCCTTATCAAAAAAACCGGGAAAATGTAAATTCTCATCCATTAAGTCGGAGCCATGCCCCATTTCAATGATAGCGGGTTTTGCCAGATCGGCTTCTGACATGGTTTTAAGCAAACGTTCAAGTTCATTGCCCGATACCGTATTACGTTTAGTCTCACGTGAAAGATAGCCCTCCCTCCATTTCAGATCTTTCATTGCTTTCGCCGATTGTTCTACTTTTTGCTGCACTTTTTTGAAGTTTTGAATAGCAATCTCCAAAAATTCTTTTCGGCTGATTGGAATATAGGGCTGTTTTCCCGGAAGGGTGAAAAGATATACTTTATCAAATTTACCACCGGTAGTATTGTAATAAAGTCCATCAGGATCAAGCTGGTAATAATAGGCGCCATCCTTCATACCAATCGGCACACGCCTTGCCACATATTCCGTATCATTCAGCATCACACTACCCTTGCCAAGGAGATTCTCGTGGTTCACGGAAATGTCTACCGTAGTGCCGGTTTCATCGTCAACATATTCCTTTTTATTGTACCCACAGCCGAATTTAAAAAACATGGCCGTACTGGAATATACGCCGTTATAATAAGTTTCGTAAGTATCCTGATCATGGTAAAAATCATTCCATCGGGCTTCACATCCAATAGGTTGCGGATAGGCATCTACAATAATTTTCCTTAGTTTCAGTGCAATTTCCCTTTGCTTTAATACATGCTTGTTTTTTGGCGACACACGGGTTTCTTCAAATTTCCAACTGGTTTTCTTTTGTGCAAGTACAGCTTCATCGCAAGCCTGCCCTACAGAAGAAAGCGATAGAATCTGAAAGAATATTATTCCGGCGAGATACTGTAATTTCATTATTAACAATTTAGGTTTTGCCATTTGACAAAATTTCGGGGTTTTAAAAATCAATTTTATTCATCCTGCTTAACGGACCACCTCCTTCAACTGAACCCTTTCCGCTGATCAGGCTTACCTTCGCCTCAAGACTTATTTTGGTGGAGATATTGACATCTCCTACACTGGTGTCTGTAACTACATTCATTCCAGACTTTGCTTCCAAAGAAGCTTTCAATGTGATGTCTTTTAATCCGTTGCGGTCAAACTCAGCTTTCACCCCACCATTGATTGACGCTTCTGCCGTAAAAGGGCCCACCTCTCCTTCACCAACTTTATGGCTTACACCTACCTCAACAGAACAACCCATAAACTGATCTCTGAACCCTTCCTTGTTCATATCCTGCTTGATGCCCAGTTTGACCACATCAAGATCCAATTCAGCTGTCAACCGGCTGCAATCCATACTGATTTTACCCACGGGAGTGGCCAGCTCCGAATGATAATCACAATGAATATCATCAAAATCCGGTAGCACGCCTTTCACTTTCTTTACCTCTTTTTCAGGACCGCAAATTGGGGAACTGATAAATGTGCAGTACGTATCATGTAAGGTGCTTAACCATAGGATTTGGGTCACCAGTTTAGTTACTTCAAAATCTTCAGGCCACTGAATATATTGTTTGTAATAAGTTTCCTGATTAAACTTCTGACGGATAGCTGTTATTAATTCGTTGTGTATCTGTTCCCATTCCGTGTTGTATGATTTTAAATATGCATCATTCAAGGCAGCAAACCGGGGACAAAAATCCGCATTGGCTTTACCTTCTCCGTCTTGTTTTGCCTCCTCCTTATTCAATTTAGCTATGGCTTCACGGTAATCCTTCGTTATTGAAGCCTTACTCGATCCGTAATCTGTCAGTTGCTGTACCAGATTTCGAATTTTCCTGGTATAGGTTCCATCGGCATCGGTTGAAATGGCATGAAACTTTAGCGTAGCCAAATGTGCAAAAACAGGAGCAAATTGGACTTTTTCACCTGTTTTATTCGCATTCATAAATTTTTCCTGTCTTTTTTTTGTGGCTTCATTCGCTCTCACTTCAGCTTGGGCATGCAGAGCATTTAACTGATTTATTTTTAACTCGCAGGCATCTTTGAATTGTCTCCATTCTTTTTCAAATACCGCAGATTCTTCTACCGTTTTTGGAATTCCTGGGGTGATAAATTTTTCAAGTCCCAACGGATCTGGTTTTGGTTTAAACGGAAGCTTGATATCTTTTTCATCAAACTCATATCCAAGCTGAGAAAGTTTATCTTGTTTATCTTCCGTATTGGCCTCATTGATAGATTTTTTCATCGCTGCAATCGCAGCATCTTTATTGCCTTTACTCTCTTCAATTGCACTTTTGGTGCGATTTGCTTGCGAGTGACCCGGATACAGACGAATAGTGCTGTCTAAATAGGCATTGGCTTTATCAATATCTCCCAGGCCAAACCATGCCTGTCCAAGATTGTTAAGTATCGTGCTGTTTTTGTGAAAACGCTGGTTCAAATTATTCAACAGAGGAATCGCCAGTTGTTCTGCCCCTGACATCGACAACATTGCCGCATAGTTGTTCCGGTTATCAGTGTTCGATGGATCATCCAGACAGGCTTTACCCATCACATAAAGTGCCAGTTCAATTTTGCCTATCATCCAGAATCCGGCTGCATAATTTCCCGTTGCCACTGCCGATTTTCCTTTGATTTTAATAAATTGATACACCTCTTCCCCTTTTAATTTCACTTCCGGTTTCAACACTGCCAGTACGCTATTGTGAGTTGCGGTAAGATAAGCCGGCAAAGAACCGTTGGTCAGGGGTGATTTTGGAATTGAAGCGATCCTGGCATCGTCTTTGGGGGGAACAACCCTATTTGCCATGTCCATCGCTTTCTGCATTTGATCTGCAGACATCTTTGGCTTATTATTCATTGTAGGCAATTTGATCCCCATTTTTTCCATCATCTGCTTTTGTTCGGGGGTCAATCCATCCGATATTTTTTGCATCCCTTTCATCGCATCGTCAATCTCTTTTTGAGATGGCGCTTTGGGCATATTTTGTGCCGGAGTATTCAGAATCCAAAACAGACTACACAATAAAATCAGGATCATCTTTCTCATAAACTCATTTTTAGTGATTATTTTAATATCTTTTTTAAAGCTTCAATTTTATTTCATGACTACCAATATAAAATACCTTACAGGTTGAAGGTGCTTCATTGAGAAAAGGGGCAAATGAGCGTTGTACGATTCTTCCATCACTATATTTTAAAATCAGCGTAAAATTATGGATCTCGTAAGTGCCACTTCCCGGTGCCAGCTGTGCATCTTTGCTGTAATCGCCAATATAGTTATCATCGGTAAAACGACCGTCTGAAGCAAAACTAATCGTGGGAACCGGTTCTTTAATTGAATTATAATAGGCTGTTGACATCGGATCAGCAGAAATGTAGGTTTCATTCAGGATTAACCCATCAACTGACTGACATTTAACGTATTCATATTTATCCATAAATTTCAGTTTATTGGGCGGATAAAACACATACATTCTCTGGGCAGATGAATAATGATCCATTTTGGCGGTAGCGGTATTTTTATCCATCGAATAATAGCCTGCATAATCATTCGCCGGGTCATTTCTGTCGAAGTCAATCAGCCCTTTATTGGGCATCCCATCATAATATTTTCCATCATTCCAGAAAACCCGCCACTTAATGGCCGCGACACTTGCGTTATAAATTGATCCGTAATTGTTCCTGTTATTGACATAGTCATGCGAGGTTACGCCGAAAACAAATTTTCCGTTCTCGAAACCTACCCACACACCGGCAATTCCCTGATCTGCAGCAGATACTTCATTCCCAGAAATGACTGCTTCTGCTGTTTTGGCAACAACTGCGGAGGGTAATTTTATATTTCCGGCAACTTCCTGTTTTATTGGGATGATCGAAGAAAGAAATGCATCTGCTTCCGCTTTGTATAAAGCACTATTGCTGTTGATCATGGCTGAAATAATTTTCCCTTTAGCAGCAAACGAAGTCAACGAAGCAATAAAATTGCCGCTTTGAGTTGTTTTAACATCTGCCGATCCTGAAAAAACAGTCCACCCATTTTGTTCTGAACGTTTTATAACTGGAGTAATTTTTAGGCCATAAGGTTGATTGACCAATTCATTCCATTCTGTGATAAATTCGCTTTCAGCAATCGCATTGATCGGACGACTCTTGTAAATCCCGGCTACGCAAAATAGGTTCCCTTTCGAAGTAGTAAAAGAAACCATTTCCTGATTTACCGCTCGTGTCCAATTTTGCGGTGGCTTAAACGAAACAATGTCAAAAGCTTCAGTTTGAGCAAAAGCATTTATAGTGAGGAATAGACATAAGAAACTGAGTATTTTTCCCATTTTTATTTATTGGTGATATTACCCTGAATAGTAATCGATGTGTTGCGAGATTTGGAGGTTCAATGGATTTATTTATAACCGATCAGAACTTCACAAACTCCACCCTGCGATTTTGTGCTTTGCCTTCAGGCGTATCGTTTCCGGCAATTGGTTTGCTTTCGCCGTATCCTTTGCTGGTCAGTCGGCTACTGTCGATTCCCAGTTCAACCATTTTGTCGCGGATGGCTTTGGCGCGGGCTTCCGAAAGTTTCATGTTCAAAGCATCATCGCCATCACTGTCGGTGTGGCCTTCCACCGAAAATTTCAAGTCAGGATGGTCAGTCATCATTTTCACCACATAATTAATGGTACCCATCGATTCTGGCTTAATCGAGGCTTTGTTGATATCGAATTTAATGCCGGTGGTGACAAACTTACCGTCTGTGATGAATTTATCATATAGTGGAACGGCGCCTTTGGCTATCCTTATGTTTTTCAGATAGGCACCACCCTGCTTGGTCACATCACTGGTAAGGGTAATTCCTGTGGGATTTCCCTCCACATTGGGAAGGTTGATCACCCTTGCATCATCCAGATATACTTTCAGGGCACGTTTGTTGAACGATATGGCTACATGACGCCATCTACCTTGTTTGTCTGAGTATCCGTCTGCTCCGGGATATTTCTCTTCTGCAATTGTTCCGTATTTTACTGCTCCGGTATAAACAGTAAGTTGGCTCATAACACTCGTTTGCTTCTTTTTGGCATAAAAGGAGAACCAATAACGCTGGTCTTTGAAGGCAGGAAGGAAATAACAGTCAAACTCTACTGTAAATTGTTCTGGAAGATAATCAGCTGAAGCATCTTTCATCAGCGGAATAATTCCTCCATCCAGGGAATGATCACGAATGTAAATTACGTTTAACCCATCAAAAACAGCATTTTCGAAAACGCCGCCGGCTAAATCCCATTTCGACGGGAATTCGCCATTTTGCTCGTTTTCCTGGTTGTCTTCAAAAATAATTTCAGTACCCGGTACAAAATCGTATTTGGCCCATTCCAAAACCGGGGCAGGCTTTTGCTGCTGAGGCAAAGTCCCGTCCTGTTTTTTAGTTTCAGGTTTAGAGTTCCCTGATTTGCCAGCAATACTTTCCTCTGTTTTGTCAAGGCCTTTATCAACCTGTTTGTCAATGCGACTGTCAACGCGGTTTTCGACCTTATTTTCGACTTTATTTATGGTGCTATTAGCAATTTTCTTAAGGCTAAATTGGGCCGATGCTATACCAAACGAAAGGCAAATCAAGGTCAATAAAGTAATCAGTTTTTTCATTGTGCTTTTTAAAATTATTTATCTAGTAGTTGTTGCAAAGTCGTTAAATTCAGATTTTTTTCAACCTGGGTTCCAAAATATACACCTGCCTTATTCCCTCCCCACATCCAATACACGACTAAGAATTGCGGCATA
>JAPLDT010000087.1 GCA_026391315.1 Bacteroidia bacterium | reverse complement strand
CGTTTCAATGCTCTTTCGATGTTCTCACCGTCTTTGATAGGAATAACAATCATACGTTAAAATTTTTACTTTGTTCTTTGTCTTTTCGGGTCGCAAATTTAGAAATATTCCTCAACACCTGCAAGATTTGTCGATAAATTTCGTAAAAATCTGAAAAAAATCAAGGCTGACCTTCTCCAATCACAAGATATGGCAGCAAATGTTGCAATGAATCGGACGAAAATAGCGCCTCCAGATCCTCCTTCCCTCTGAATTTTCCTTTGGTATCCCTGCTTCGAACGATTTTCTTGGCCTGCCTGAATCCGATATAAGGGTGCTTTCCCAGTTCTGTCAGTGATAGGAAATTAATCTCTATTTTCTTAATGGCAGCCGGATTAGCCACAAATTGAGGAGAAGCCTTTGACCACAATTCATCCGACATGCCGTAAATCTCCTTTAGTTGTGCGACCTCATAAAACCCGCCAAGCAACCTCCGGTATTTAATGATTCTCGATGCCAGAACCGGACCTATACCGGGAAGCGCTTCCAACTGAACAGAATCGGCCTGATTGACTTCTATCATTCTGAGATTTTTCTTCACGCTTTTCCGGGATGTTGATGATGAGTCTTTGTTATCAATCCCGGACCATCCCGTTTTGAAATTCTTACCAGGATTTGTTTTGAAATTTTTCACCTCCGCCTTTTCCGGTATCATCAGATGCTCTCCCAACTTTTGGTACAGATCATCGGTCATTCCATACAACTTCCTGACATCCTCCTTTTTCCTGAACCTGCCCCCTTTTTGCGTATATTTTATCCAGTTGGAGGCAAGACCTGCCGGAACTCCTGCCCTACTAAGTTCTGTAAAAACGGGGAAATTGGGATCAAACACCCCTTCATAACTAGCTTTCATTGGCTCTTCCTTTGGAGAAACTGCCGCCTGATATTTCTCTGCCTCCTCTTTCCAGGCTGTCACATCGTATTCCCTTTCGGGAAGGATGTAAGGTAGTGCGAAATCCAGACATAACACACAAAGAAGGATGAACAACAGGAACAATATCCCATTCCTCTCCTTCCTGGTAAAGATGAAAAATTCGCGAAGTTGCTGAAGATGCATGTGAATCCGGATTTTCTTTCTACAAGTTACCGAATTCTGGTGAGAAAAACGAATGGTAAGGAGTGATTAAAATGGATAACCTATCCCAAATACAAAGTTTACATTTCCTTTCCGTAGATAATCACTTGGGGCAATCCATCTGGCACCTTCAATCCGCGATGGATCATGCATTTTAAACGCCAAATCAAGCCGCAGGATGACGTAACTAAAGTCGTACCGGATACCCAATCCCGATCCAACCGCAATCTCCTTGGAGAAGCTGCCAAAGTCGAATTCTGTTCCGGGACGGTTGTCTTTTATCGACCAGATATTTCCCATATCAACAAAAAGGGCTCCCTCCAGTGGACCGGCCATTTTAAACCGGTATTCGGCATTTGCTTCCAGCTTAATATCGCCCGACTGGTTTGGAAATTCATTGGGATTCTGTTGGTAGGAACCCGGACCAAGTGTTCGTATGGGCCATGCCCTTATTCCATTGGCCCCGCCTGAGAAAAATTTTCTTTCAAACGGGATCTGGTCTGAATTTCCATAGGCGAAGGCCCCCCCGCCAAATGCCCTCACGACCAAAGAATTGTAATATCCATCCATCCAGGCCTTTCTGAACTCCAGATCAAATTTTAAGTATTGTGCAAAAGGTGTATTAAAGATTTGGTATTGTTTTATTGTCCCTCCTAAAGAAAGATTTTTTGTATTTGCCAATGACTTGTTGATCAGGTAAAGCATGTTTCCTGCCGTCTCAATGTTGTATTTCAGCATTACATAGCCGGATTTCTTCTGGGTCTGTGTACTGTAGGTATAGGAGTAGTTAAAAGCGGTTATGGAATGATCGATGAAGGAACTCTTGATGTATAAATTCTCAATCCGGCTCAGAAAGGCCGAATCGAGCGCAAACATTTTAACCAAATTGATGTCCAGCAAATTAACCCGCTTTGTAACATATTCGGATGATTTCCATTGATAACCAAAGGCTGATCGGGCAATTGTCCGGGTGTAATCCGGCCTTTTTTGATAGTTATAAGAGATATTAAAAAGTGTTTGCGGAGTGGAATATTCGAAGAACTTGGATTTCAGAAAAGGAGCAATGAACTTCGGGATGGTGATCTTGGCATCAACACCGGTTTCCATCGAATTAAAGGTGGTTGCTGAGTCTCCCACTCCATAACTTTGCCGTTGGGTAGCTGCCTGAAACTGCAGGTCGAAGATCTCCCCGCCCCGAAACAAGTTTTTGTGCTGGTAGCCCAAATTACCTGCAACACCTAAATTTCCCAACGAATTGGTTCCTTCGATACTGGCACTGTATGATTGGGACATTCCGGGAGTCAGTTGAATGTAACAATCCAACATGGGGTATCCCAGTGAGTCCTTCTGAGCCGTCTCAACAAATCGGATATTGACAAGTTTAAATAGCCTCAACGCAAAAAATTCATTGTAGGTTCTGTCGACCAATGCTGCACTGTAAAACTTTCTATCGGCCAAATGATTGGCATTCATCAGCAGATCAGGCTTTAACCTTATATTCTTTTTGTAGATAAAATAATGATGCCCTATATGGAGTGTATCCTTTCTAATAGTATCCTCAGAAGCCCCATCGGCAAAAAGGGTCGTCTGGATATCGGTTTCATTCTGGTAATAAAAATTTCTGAAAGTATATTTTTCGTGATTTTTTTTCGAATCAATGTCAGTGGTATCCCCGGAATTCTCTCTTTCAACGATAAGTTTTAGATCTACACCATGTTCGTTTTTAGCAGTATCCGCTTCGTAGTACAAAATATTCTTCGTTGATTTATAAAACCCTTCGTTTTGAAATTTTCTAAGCAATCTCTGGCTCTCACTTCCAAGCAGATCCGAATCGAAGAGTGAATTTGGCTTGATCAGGCTCTCTTTGTCAGGCTTTTTCATCAGGGTCCTCAACGAATCATCTTTGACATCCGTTTGGTATAGCTGAATGATGTAAGGCTGATGGGCAGTGATGTAATAATGAACCTCAGCGCTATGATTTCCCTTTAATACTGCGCTATCTTTTACCTCGGCATTGTAGTATCCCTTGTTGTGCATGAAACGCTCAAACTCCAGTTTGGTCTTTTGTGTCAGGAAGGGGTCATAAATAACCGGCGCTTCCCCGATTCTTTTGAGCCAGTCATTCTCCTTTTTTTTGGATGACAGGTTGTACAACCCAAGATGAAATCTCCAGAAACCAAAGATTCGGGTATTTGGTTTCTGTTTCTGATAGCTTTTTAGGATGGTCTTGTCAATATCTTTCTGGTCAAGATCAATTTTAACTTTCGAAAGGAGGTATTCTTTGTCAGGAACATACTTGTTGATCTGACAACCTGCCACCAAAAAGGAGAACAGGACAATCCATATTAAAACAGGCTTATGTAAAGGGATACACTTCAATTTCGAACAGTTAAAAACTAAAACAAAGATAATCAACCCTGCTAATTAAAAATGGATTATTTTTGGACTAAATATAGAAAACGCGAATGATCTCCAGGCAAAAGATTGATTTTATCCGTGGATTGGCACGCAAAAAAGAGCGCGGAATGGCAGGTTGCTTCGTCGCTGAAGGTGAAAAACTGGTTTTTGACCTGCTAAGGACTACCTTGAATCTTAGGGAGATCTACTGCACTCAGGAGGGATTATCTTCCATTCAGTCCAAACGGTTGAAAGCAGAAGCAATTCCAGTTTCAGAGAAGGAGATGGAGCGAATTTCAGCGTTCAAAAACCCCTCTTCCATACTGGCATTGTTTGAGATTCCAACTTACCAGGAAGTTGAACTGCCCTCTTTTGAAGATCTCAACCTGGTTTTGGATGGCCTGCAGGATCCCGGAAATCTGGGCACCATCATCCGGCTTGCTGATTGGTTTGGCATCGGACAGATATTCTGTTCCGAAAATTGCGTCGACAACTATAATCCGAAATGCATTCAATCGACAATGGGTGCCATTGCCCGCGTGAGGGTGCATTATCTGGATTTAACTGAGTTGCTGAAGGAGGCTGTCGGACAGAATATTGCTATTTACGGGACTTATATGGATGGGGAAAATCTTTACAAAACGGAGCTCTCTTCGCAGGCACTGATCGTGCTGGGGAGCGAAGGAAAAGGAATTTCTCCTGAACTGGAAGGTTATCTGACCAAGAAAATATCCATCCCTTCCTATCCTGCTGGCCACAGGGAGCTGGAATCATTGAATGTGGCGGTTTCAGCAGCCATCATTTGTGCGGAATTCAGGAGAAGAATGAACCTAGAAGGAGTTTAAAAGTATAAAGCTGTAAAATATATTCAGAATTGCTTGACTTTAGTTTTTTACTGTTGTATATTTGCAACATAGAAGTTTAGGCTTTTTAGCGTGTGCCACGGCACGTCGCACTGCAAAGGGTAGTTTACTGCCCTTTGTTTTTTGTCAATAACCGAACTTTTCCTCTTTCATATAGCCATACCTCATCTATAACCTGGCCAATGTTCAGCCGGTCGTAAATATTTCTTTTGATGTACCTATCCGAACATCCTTTGTTATTATTGATAATTATTCGGGATGATTGTTTTGTACCCTGACCAATCATTCTGCCAATTTTACCTTTTTTAAAAGGAGAGGTAAAATTTTCGTACTCATAAAAATACCCATCGATGTTTAAGTCCGGGCATTTTTTTTCATATTTTGTTCCGATTAAATTGCTGAAAATTTCGTTATACCTTTCATCCTTGTAATGTAAACGTGGCAATATCTGAACAGCTTTGCCCATTTTAGCAAATTCTCTGGAAATAGATATTAGGTCCTTATAGTCGTTCTTATTTATGTCAACCTCAGCATGTAATTCAATTCGACCACCATGGATGAATTCTTTGATAATGGTAAAACCATTTGTTGCTATTGGTGGTGGTTTACTCATGACCAAATATCTCTTCGAAAATTTTTATTTCAGCGTTTCTTATAAAGATACAGAAATTAGGGATAAATTTCAAATTCTATAACATCCATTACCCAAATCTGCACTGACCGGTATCGGTTTAAACAATCTTAGAGGTAGAATTATCCCAATCGGTTTCAGTTTAGACAATCCTATGGGTAATTTGGCTCAATCGTTTCCGGTTTGGACCATCTTAGCGGTAATTTGCCCTCTTAATTTTCAGTTAAGGCAATCTTAGTGATCAATTAGCATGAACCGGTTCAGGTTCTGATCAGCCGGGGCATATTCTAGCTCCCTACCTTTCAATTTTCTGCCAAAACCTGAAAATAATCCTAGTTTTCAGGTAATTAATGAAAATTTTATTATAACTTTAATCTGTTCCCTTTTAAAAACCTAAAAACAATCACCATGAAACCATCGCTTGAACCTTTGCGTGTGTCCATGTTGACCAACATGGAAGGTGGACAGTTAATGAAACGCCACCTGAATGATCTCCGGACCCTCGATCCTGCTTTACTGACGGATGTACCCTTTACTACGTACGTTCAGGATTTGACCGGCTATGCTGAAAAGTATGAGAAAGCACTTGCCCAGGTGCGCAAGAATGAAGAAACCGAAAAAATCATGTTGGCAGACAGCATTCGCGACAGAGCGTTGGATGCTTTCGGAAAAGCGCTGAAACTATATGCGGTTTCTGACGATGAAGCTGAAGTGGAAGCCAGCCGGGGCTTGCGTATTTTATTAGATACGTTTAAAAATCTGACCAGTTTAAACTACGAGGCAGAGACTATTGGCATCGATAAACTGGTAAGTGAACTGGCCCGACCTAATTACAACTCCAAAATCAGCCTTCTGAAGATGGAGCGTTACGTAACGCGGATATCTGCAGCCAACGAGGCCTTTAAAACCCTGTTTAGCGGACGGATGATGACTGTCGCCACGACCGAAACGTATGACCTGAAAAGCATTCGAAGTGAAATGTCTATCCGGTACAGCGAATTTTGCGACTATGTGCTGGCCATGGCCAAAGCGCTTAACACGCCGCTTTTCACTACAACGCTTAACCTGCTGAACACCGCCCGTAAGTATTACGCCGATCTGCTGGCACGGCGGATCGCCCCAAAAGCTGTTACAACAAAACCGGCGGTATAAATCGTTCGTGATTTTTTGAAATGGACAAACCCGCCAAGCCTTGTTTGTAATGGAGTTGGGCGGGTTTTCTTTTTTAAACCATGTGAATGACATGAAAATTATCGTCGATTACAGTGGCAAAGCATTTATTTTATTACTTTTATTGTTGCCAACAATATGAACCTGAACCTATACAGCCCCAGTTAGTTGGATATGTATGGTTTTATTATACATATTAGCGGGTGCAAGGCAAAGAAAAACTTTCCGTAACTTAAAAATAATAATTATGAAAAATCTTTTAATTTTTATAGTATTAGCTGCAATGTTGACAGGCTGCATGAGCTATACTAGTATTTTTAAATACACTGGGATTTATAAAGTCGGACTTGAAGAAGTCGAGAGCCCAAAAAACATTAAGGAGCAATTTGGCAAAACAAAAGTCGTTAATTTTATGGATCAAGGTGTAACTAAATATAGTTATGAAGACACTTTAATACAAATTGTTTGGCTTCCATTAAGCACCCAATTTAGTTTTAGTCTGACCAATAAATCAGACCATTCTATGAAAATAATTTGGGATGAAGCTGTTTATGTAAATGTAAATGGTTTAAGCCAAAAAGTATTTCATTCTGGAGTAAAATATACTGAAAGAAACAACTCCCAGCCGACTACGACTATTGTAAAAGGAGCAAAAATTGATGATTTGATAATGCCAACTGATAACGTATATTTTATAAGTGGAGAATATGGTGGTTGGAAAGAACATCCTTTATTTATTAATTTCGGAAGGACAGCAGAAGAATTAAGCACAGTGAAATCCTTATATGTTGGAAAGGTTGTAAAGGTTTTATTGCCGATTAAGATTGAAGATACAACAAATGAATATCTTTTTACATTTAAGATAGAAGATTTTGTGACTCAATAAATGCAAAGCACACAGCAATGTATAGCAACAACCTTAAAGGACTACCGTGCAACTGAGAAACAGAAAAATGAAAAGAAATATAAGTGAAATCTAAAAAATTATATAATGTTCTGGAGGGGTTTGATTTTGAACTCTTAGATAGTCCTGAATTTAAGGAGGATTCTGTCAGAGAAGAAATTATTTTGCCAATTATTAAAGGTCTTGGCTATAATGCAAACAAACCAAACCAGATAATAAGAAGCAAAAATCTATTACATCCTTTTGTTTCGATTGGTTCTCAAAGAAAGGATATTTATATTATTCCGGATTATTTGTTTCAGGTTAATGATAAACCTGCTTGGATTTTAGATGCTAAATCTCCGACAGAGTTATTATTAAAATCCAAGCATGTTGAGCAAGCTTATTCATATGCAATACATAGTGAAGTGCGTGTAAAGTTTTTTGCTTTATGTAACGGTATTGATTTCGTTTTATATAACATAGAAAAAATTAAACCTGTTCTACATTTTCCAATTAAAGCTTTACCATTATATTGGGATACATTAAAGGGCATTTTAGCTCCTGAAAATGTATTTGAACTTTGTAATTTGCAAGTTAAAAAAGACTTAGGATCACATTTAAAACGGTTAGGATTTGATTCATTTGAAAGTTTAATTTTCCCAGAGGTACCTATAACACATATTGGTCAATTGGATCCTGATTTTTATACATTATCTGGTGCCGTTATAGTTGATGGGTACACTTATATTGTATCATTTGACTTTGGGGAGAACGTTTTTAAGCAACTTAATGGGAAGATTCCTAAAGCAGGTTATGATATACTTAGTAAGCGAGAAGATGGCAGCAGATGTGTAGTGAAATTTGCAGAGGAAGTTTTCTTTATAAATGTTGATTGCAAAATTGGAGATAATTTAGAAGAGAATGATAAAGAAATATTTCGGCCCATGTGGGTTAATAGACTTTTATGAGTGAGGAACTTGCCAGCTCATTAAAGGAGGATAAAAAATATTTGATTTTTGGCAAAAAATATAGACGACTTAATGATACTGAGACATATATAATCGTCAATCAAACATACTTTAGTCCAGAAACGAAAATTTCCAAGGACGCAGTATATTCAGACCTTTATACTTATCAAGTTGGTGTATTTTTTAGTGAAATTGATTCTGTAAGACAAATAAATAAATACCGCTAACAGCAAACTACCCCGGCAAGGTGAATTGAATAAGCCTTAACAATTTAAAGAACAAATATGAACTCAAGTAGATATTCAGAAGAAGACTTCAATGCTTTTTTAAGAGAGCTTATTGATACTAATAGATTAAGCGACTCAAAAGAAGAAGGAATTGCAAAACTGGTCATTGACAAAGGCTTTGAATCTTTATCAGACAAACAAAAATATGTTTTTAAAGAAGCGATTAGTCATTATGTCTATGATGAATGTAAGAGATGCGGAATTGAGATTCCTTGGTGTGAGATGTCTGCGGCTGAAGATAACGGCGGACTTTGTAGTTGGTGCCAACAATTAAGCTCGCATGACGATTAATATTACTACCGCTTTAGCAAGCTCCCCCGCAAGTCGGGTTTCGGTGCTTCGTTGTAAGCAGAAACAGCTATGGTGAGCAGAATGGGTTTTCTGTACGTTGTTTGCGGAATTAATTGAAACATGAAATGAGGCATTCACTTGTATCCTCAGATTTTGTATGATTTTTATATAATCAGCAGTTATGGAAATTAAAAGCAAACCAAAAATAAAAGGACTAATTGGATATCATGGTTTAATTGATTGGTGGCTTACTGAATTTAATGAAAACGAGAGGGATCATATAGAAGAAACCTATACTCCGATGGGGTCTGGTAGTTATATATTGATTAAAGCGAATATTGAATCGTCAAGCTCTTCCGTTATTCATTTCTTATCATACCTGGCAGGTTGGTTTGATAACAAAAGGGATAGAAGGCTTGCCATCAAAATTTTAGAAAAGGCTGAAGAATATATTACTGATGAAATACCAATTTTTGATATTCATATTTTCTATCACCATATTATACAAATCAATTATAGAAATCGCTTGGAGAATCCAAAATCATTTGATAAAGCTATTTGGGGCTGCAAGCAACAAATAAAGATCGGGGCACAAGTTTCAGAAGCCTTTAAAGTAGACTCTCATGATGGGTTCATGCCACGCCATACTGGTTACGAACAATTGGCAATAATAAGGGAGAAAGAAATGCAGTACCAAGAAGTTATCGAAATATGCAATAAAGCAAAGTCCGAAGGTTGGAGAGGTGACTGGGATAAAAGAATTGAAAGATGTGAGGGAAAAATAAAAAAACAAGTCGGAAGTTTTTAAAACTACTAATGGCTTATTAAGCCAATTCCCCCGCTGGCGCAGATTTTTTAATCCGTGCCCCGTACATTTTGGCCGATGAAGTCTAAACTTCTACAAATAAATCAGCTGTAATAGAGCGTGTCTGCGCTCAATTCCTGATCGTTTGGCCAGGCGATAAAATAGCCGTTGTTTTTTGTATGCGTTTCAAACATTAGCAGAAAATAACTACTCCCAATTTTGCAGAAAGGCAGAGAATTGCCATATTTGATAAAACTTTATACAGATGAGCACAACAGACATGTTAAGGAATGATATCATCGACAAACTTTTGACAATTTCTAATAAAGATTATCTCTCAGCACTTTATCAATTGGTTAATTCCAGTTCGGTTGGTCAGGATACCGTGCAATTAACCGAGGAACAAGTTTTAATGCTCCAATTAAGTGACAACGACATTAAATATGGAAAGTTAATTTCTCATGACCAATTAGACAAAGACGATTTACAATGGCTAAAAGGACTGTAGTTTGGACTGAAACAGCCGCCGGACAAAGAAGAGAGGTTTTAAGATATTGGACAAAGCATAATGACTCTTCAAATTATGCTGAAAAATTAATTAAAGTTACTGCAAGCCAAATACAAATTATTTTAGGCCATCCGGAATCATTCAAATCAACAAGCTACGCCGGTACAAGAGAATCTGCAATGGGGCATTTCAGTATTTATTATAAGTTAACAAAGGATAAGTTGATAATTACCGCATTTTGGGATAATCGGCAAGATCCTAAAGCCTTATTAGAAATAGTAGAACAGTATCGAAAATGAATCAGCTGTAATAGAGCGTGTCTGCGCTCAATTCCTGATCGTTTGGCCAGGCGATGAAATAGCCGTTATTTTTCAACGGTGGTTTGATTTTAAATGTTTCCGTTCTTTCTTTTCAGCCTTTCGCTCCTTCCGTCCGAAACGGTCCAATCTCTATTTTCAGGATTCTACCGCGGACGGTGGTTGGCGGGTGATTCATTTACCAGGGGTTCCGCTGCGCTCCACCCCTGGCTACCAAGATGTCGCCACTACGCGGCTAAACCCCGGAGTTGCACTCTCCCCGTCTCTCCGTTTCGTTGTTTCTCCGTTTCGTTGTTTCTACTCGCCTGCAAGGAGTTGAACTCTCCCCGTCTCCTAGTCCCCTAGTCTCGCTGTCCCTCTTCCCCGTTTCATCTATACAGCTGCCCAATCATCTCCGCAACCCTCTCCCCATCCACAGCCGAAGAGACGATGCCGCCTGCATAACCTGCGCCTTCCCCGCAAGGGAATAAACCTTTGATCTGCAACTGCTCCAGCGTCTCGTCCGACCTTGGTATGCGCAAAGGAGAGGAGGTTCGGGTTTCTGCACCCATGACAATGGCTTCATTGGTGAGGTATCCGTTGCTTTTACTGCCCATTTTTTTCAGGCCCTCGCGTAGCCGGGATGTGACAAAACCGGGCAGCCAATCGCCCATAAAGGATGGAGTAATGCCGGGTCTGTAAGAGGTCTCAGGCAGCGAAGAACTTCGTTTGCCGGAGGTAAAATCCGCCATTCTTTGGGCAGGCGCCAACTGACTTTCTCCAGCTTCGCGAAAACAAGCCCTTTCGATGGCCTGCTGGAATTCGAGTCCGGCAAAAAGACCAAATTTGTGAAACTCTTTGGGAATATCCTCCGCCCTGATCTCTGTCACCATGCCTGAATTGGCAAATTTTCCTCCCCTGTGCGAGGGAGACATGCCGTTGACGACCAACTCGCCAGGTGAAGTCGCTGCAGGCACAACCATTCCGCCAGGGCACATGCAGAAGGAGTAGACACCCCTGTCGCCAACCTGTTCGACCATCGTATAGGCAGCGGGAGGCAAGTATTTGCCCCTGCTGGTTCCATGGTATTGGATCTTGTCAATCAACTCCTGCGGATGCTCAATTCTTACGCCCACAGCAAAACTTTTTGCCTCAAGTTCAATTTGGCTCTTTTGCAGCAGGTAATATATGTCGCGGGCCGAGTGTCCGGTGGCCAATATGACCGCAACTCCTTCCACCCTATCCCCGTTTTGAAGAACGACCCCCTTGATCCGATCGTTGTCGAGCATCAAATCCGTTACCCTCGAATTAAAATGATAGGAGCCGCCGCACCGTTCGATGGTTTCCCGGATTGAACCAATCACCTTTGGCAAAACATTGGTTCCGATGTGGGGATGCGCTTCCACCAGGATCTCATCCTGTGCCCCGTGAAAGTTTAATACCTCCAGGATTTTTCTGACATCTCCACGTTTTTTTGATCGGGTATATAGCTTTCCGTCGGAAAAAGTTCCTGCTCCACCTTCGCCATACCCGTAGTTTGAGTCGGGGTTGATCAGGTGTTCACCGTGAATGGCTGCGATGTCTTTCTTCCGTTCGCTCACCTGCTTTCCGCGCTCCAGCAGGATAGGACGAAAGCCCAGCTCAATGAGGTGAAGAGCGGCAAACAATCCTGCCGGACCAGCCCCAACAATCACGACGGGCTTCTTGTTGCCTACAAAAGGATAATCAAAGTGAGGCTTCGAAATTTTTTCAGGCTTTTCGTCGATGTAGACCTCCAGGGAGAGATTGATTTTGATTCTGGCATTCCGTGCATCAATCGACTGACGAACAACCACGATCTGAACAATCCGTTCTTTTTCAAGTTTCAGTGCCCCCGAAACAACACTTTTCAATTTATCAGGTTCTCCCGCTTCTACAGGTGTAACGGCCAGATTGAGTTCTTTTTTCAATGGAGATCTATTCAAAATAGAATATCAGTGAGAAAATATTGGAATTCAATTTTTCCAACACATAGCCATAATAGGGCAACGGAGTAGTTGATGTAATATCGGCATCATGCCTGATCATGTTATTTAAACCGTAGGAAAATTTAAATTCACCAGTAAACCTGAAATAGGGGAAGTAGGTATCCAATCCGAATGCCACCTCAGCATAATAGCCGTTTCTGTTCAGGTGAACGACACTTTCAGAGATCCGTTTGCTTTCAAGGTCGCGCCGGTAAGCTGCTCCACCATAAATGTAGGGCCGCAGATTCCCGCTTCTGAATCCTTTGTACCTGAACCCTACCGGGAAGTCTATGTAGGCTGATGGAATAGAAAGATAGCGGTCGGTGGTAAGGCCTGGGTACAACTGCGCTCCAATCTTCGGATCAATGATGTATTGATTGATGTTTTCGGTGAATTTCACCTGTCTGGATCCCAGTGACATACCGGGCGTACAACGAAAATCAATCACCCTGTTGACCCGCATATTAACGACTCCTCCAACAGAAAATCCGGGCTTCAACGGGTAAGTCTCCACTCTGAAAGAATGAATGCCATTGTAATATACTTCACCCAAAGATTTCAAATCAGGATTGGCATTAAAAACCGGATTATCCAAAACGTTGGTGTAATGGCCCATCCTGAAATCCATGGTGTTGGCGCCCAGATAAAAGCCAAAATGGAGCGGACGATCATCGAAACGGGAAAGATTTTCATCCCTCGTCAGTTGTGCCGATAAGGGAGACCCTACTCCTGAAAGCAGAAGCAACAATGCATACAAAATTAATTTTCCCCTATTTCTCATTTTACACTTTTCTCTATTATCATCTATATGCCCAACAATTATCCTTTATCCTAAAGTCCGCTCCGAAAAGCAAAAAAATAAAGAAGGCCACTAAGGCACTAAATCACCAAGGCTCACAAAGGATTAAATATCAACACCATAACTCTTTGTGAACCTTTGCGTCTTGGTGTCTTTGTGGCAAGAAAAGACTTATCCTTTGCCCATTTCCCTTTATCCTTTTTACTTTATCCTTTTTACTTTATCCTTTTTACTTTATCCTTTTTACTTTATCCTTTTTACTTTATCCTTTTTACTTTATCCTTTTTACTTTATCCTTTTTACTTTATCCTTTATCCTTTATCCTTTCCCCTTTTTACCAATATAAATCGTTGCGATACCAAATGTCAGCCGGTATTCGCGAATCTGAACGAAGCCCGATTGGCCCATAAAAGTAATGAATTTTACTCCGTCAGGAAATCCCTCAACCGATTCGGGTAAATAGGTATAGGCAGACCTATCGCCCGAAACCAACCTGCCAATCCATGGCACCAGGCTGTTTGAGTAAAACTTGTATCCAAATTTAACCAAGGCATTACGCGGTTTTGAAAATTCAAGTACACAAAGCGTTCCACCCTGTTTTAGTACCCTGAAAAGTTCATCCAATCCACGGCCAAGGTTCTCGAAATTTCTTACACCAAAAGCCACTGTCGCTGCATCAAAGCTTTTATCAGGGAATTGGATGGCTTCCGAGTCACCTGCCAGCAGCTCTATTTTGTCCTCCAGGCCCAAGGCCTTTATCTTTTCCACACCGAAGGCGATCATCTCTTTCGAGATATCGATTCCGGTAATCTTTTTTGCTCCCGTCTTCAGCGCTGCGATCGCAAAATCGCCTGTCCCCGTTGCTACATCCAGGATGGTCTCTGGAGAATCTGAAGAGATCAGCCGAATGGCTTTCCTCCTCCACAATTTATCAATCCCAAAGGAAAGGGTATGGTTAAGGAAATCGTATTTGGGAGCAATCCGATCGAACATCGTCGCTATCTGCTCCTTTTTCCCGGCGGATGAATCCCGGTAGGGCTTTATTTCACTCATCAAGATCATCTATCATTTCACTTACCAATCCTTTGTCGACAAAACCCATGGATTGGTCATCGATTCGAATTTCGCCTTTCGTCACATGGCCCAAAGTCATGACCGGGATCTTCCTGTCGAAAAGATAATCCACAAACTCATCCTCCTTCTCTTTGGATACAGAAACAACATATCGTCCCATTGACTCCCCAAACAGGAAGGCATCCGTACGTATTTCCCCGTCGGTGGTGATATCGAATCCAAGGTCGTTGGGAAGCGCATTCCGCAACAGCGTGAAAAAGAGACCGCCAATACCAACAGGAGTCGCGGAAATAACAAGATCATTTTTTATTACCTCTTTCATCGCTTCTGTCAGACGACCTTCGGTCGAAAGACTAAATTTCATCAGCGGCCAATCTTTGACCTCATGGTAGAAATCAAGGTATTCTGAGGCGTTGATATCGTTGTAGGAACGACCCACCATAAGCAGGTTGTCTCCCTTTTTTCTGAATTTTGGCAACAACAGTTGTTCGCGTGTCTTCAATTTCCCAAAAAGACTGATGATGAGGGTCGGCGGGACAAATCCTTCATCTCCCGAATAATCGTAATGCAGTTTTCGCTGCGAAAATTTCAGGTTGAAACTCTTGGCGGCGGCATCAAGACCGAGTCGTGCCGCCATCACCATCTCCTGGGCGATCGGATTAGCAAATTCGACATGGTTCATGAAACTACTGATGGAAACAGGAACGGCGCCATAGCAAACCAACCTTCTAACCGCCTTTGCAACCAGAATCTGGGCAGCAGCAAAGGGATCAACTGCCAACCGGCGGTGATCCGCATAGATGGTAAGGGAATAAAACTGATCCTCCTCATCAATCTGGAAAATCCCCGAATCGTCGGTGTTGTCGATGCTCATTTGCGACGGATCAAGATCCGGAGCAGCAAATTCATTGAAAATATTGACCGGCGAGAGATGCGGGATGGCAAGCATCGAATAGATGACACTCTGGATATCTTCCGGTTCAGGAATCTGATCAATGGTAAAAGTCTTTGGACTGTTTTCGCTCATGACCGCTATGTTTTTATGGCAAAGATAATTGATTCATTGTAATTGCCATGTGTTGCATTTGTGACTTGAATCTACGAATGAATGTTTTTAGAAATATTTCCCAAAATTACAATTCCTTTTTCCTATTTTAGCTTTCTCAAAATGGATTGATTATGTCAAAAATTGCACTTATTACCGGAGCGACATCAGGGATCGGCGCTGCATCATCGCATCTACTGGCTGCGAACGGTTTCGACCTGATACTCACCGGCAGGAGAAACAAACGCCTGGTGGAGCTGGAGCGTGAATTAGCCTCCAAATACAAGGCGAAATGTCTTCTTCTCTGTTTCGATGTTACTAAACCGGAGCAGGTTCAAAGTTCGCTGGAATCCCTGACGGAAAACTGGAAGGCCATCGATGTGCTGATTAACAATGCCGGACTGGCAGTCGGGATGGATACGGTCGACAATGGTGAAATTGAAGACTGGGAAAGAATGATTGATACCAATGTCAAGGGGTTGCTCTATGTTACCAGAACCGTAACGCCCTGGATGAAACAACGGAAATCAGGTCATATTATCAACATCTCCTCGCTGGCCGGGAAGGAGGCTTATCCGATGGGAGGCGTCTATTGTGGCACGAAACACGCCGTACAGGCCATCTCTCATGCCATGCGCATCGAGCTTCTGCCATTTAGCATCAAAGTGGGTACTGTTGCACCCGGAATGGTTGATACTGAATTTTCTCATGTACGTTTTAAAGGAGATGTTGCTCGTGCCAAAAGTGTCTACAATGGACTTATACCACTTTCACCTGCTGATGTGGCAGAGACCATCCTTTTTCTGATTACCAGACCAGCCCATGTCAATATCGATGATGTGCTGATCATGCCTACCGCACAGGGATCGGCTCGGGATGTATTCAGAATTCAGTAACCCCGCCTGCAAAAAGATTAAATTGCTACTTTTGCGAAAAAATCAGATATGAAGTTAGAAGTATCCAACGGAGAGATTGCCGATAAACTCACCATTATCGAAATCAAACTGTCAAAGATAACCGACCCTGCAAAGCTTGCCAACATCAGGAACGAATACGAGGTGGTGAATCATGCCATGAGCACCATCATGGAGAAGAGCCATCCGCTTTACCGCCAATTGTATGAAATAAACTCGAAATTGTGGGTCATTGAAGACCATATCCGTGATCTTGAAAGAGCCAAAGATTTTGGCGATGATTTCATTCAAACCGCCCGGTCAGTCTACTTTATCAACGATGACCGATCGGATGTGAAGCGTAAAATAAACGAAGTTACCGGCTCCAAACTTTTCGAAGAGAAAAGCTATGAGGAGTACAAATAATAAGTGCCTAAAGTACTTAAAGTGCCTAAAGTATTTAAAGTACTTGGCATACTTGGAACTCCCAACTTTAGGCACTTTAAGTACTTTAGGCACTTGTAAATGAAGAAAATCCTTGTTTTCCGACTCTCCGCCATGGGCGACGTAGCGCTCACCGTGCCCGTCATTCGAAATGTGCTCGAATCCAACAGCGACTTGCATATTACGCTGGTAACCAGACCATTTTTCGCTCCATTCTTCTTTGGTATTCCCCGACTGAAACTCTATTTTCCCAAACTTGACAACAAACACAAAGGTCTGTTTGGACTCTATCGCCTTTACCAGGATCTAAAAATGCTCGGACCTTTTGATAAGATCGTTGACCTTCATGATGTCCTTCGAACCAAGGTCGTTTCCTTTCTCTTCAAACTGAACGGCACACCGGTTTTTTCGATTGACAAAGGAAGGAAAGAGAAAAACGAGATAATCAAAACAAAGAAAATCAAAGTTTTAAAGCATTCGACCCAACGATATGCCGACACTTTTATCGCAGCTGGCATCCAATCAGAGATAGGGAAAGCGCCCTACATTGATTATTCAACCGAAGCTTTTCAAAGTGCCCGAAGCTATCTTTTGGGAAAAATTCCTGAAAAAGGATACCTGAAGATCGGACTTTCACCATTCGCCAACACTGCACCCAAAATATGGGGGCTCAACAATTTTAAAGAATTGATCACCCTGATCAACAAAAATCACAAAGCAGTATTTTTCCTATTTGGCGGAGGTGAAAAAGAGATCAAACTTTTGAAGCAACTCGAACAGCACTGTGAAAATGTCCATCTCGTAGCCGGAAAATTTACCCTGTCTGAGGAGATCGCCATGATTCGCATGCTGGACCTGATGATTGCCATGGACTCATCCAACATGCACCTTGCTTCACTTTCCGGAGTGAGAACCATTTCCATTTGGGGAGGTACACATCCCGCTTTTGGATTTTCGGCCTTGGGTCAGCCGGATGAGTACCATATTCAATCACCAGATGGCATTCTAACTTGTCGCCCCTGCTCCGTCTTTGGCGGGAAACCATGTATCTACCCAACACCTAGCTGCATGGAACTGATCAAGGCAACAGATCTCTACAAAAGACTCGTGATGCTGAATGTTTTGAAGCCGAAAACAGAGAACAAGGATAAAGGATAAAGTAAAAAGGATAAAGTAAGAACGCTGCGATCTTGATGGCAGCGTTCTTACTTTATTGCACAAAGGTTCATCCCCTCACAAATCCTACTTTATCCTTTTTACTTTATCCTTTATCCTTTATCCTTTTATACTTTATCCTTTATCCTTTTATACTTTATCCTTTATACTTTATCCTTTTATACTTTATCCTTTATCCTTTTTACTTTATCCTTTATCCTTTATCCTTTTTACTTTATCCTTTTTACTTTATCCTTTATCCTTACTCTGGCCTCGGAACCAAGCTTTGAAAGTGCCTTTCCGCCAGCGATAGTTTTTGTTGCTTCGATCATAGCCTATTAAAAGGGCGGTGGCCTTTTCGGCAGATTCACCACAAAGAGCTGCATATTCGGAAGCGATCAGGCGAAGATTTTCTTCGTCGGTATCCAATTGGCGAAAATTTCGAATTCCCATTTTAAATCCAACTGGTAGAAATTTCATGCGGTTAAGATCGACGACTGCAAATTGATAATTCCCGTCAACTTTCTGTATCAATGTATTACCAGGGGAGTAATCGAGGTGGTAAATTTCGTTTTTGTGAAGCCTCGACCACGTAAAACGAACCCATTGTGCCAAAATATTTTTGCTGTCAGCCACCTGGTGGTTCAGCACGGCTCTCAGGTCAAAATCGGTTTTGTAATTCAACGAAACGTAATAACTCTCCCGCAGCTTCCCTCCTTCAAGACACTCCACCCACGCAACAGGCATAGGCGTCGATGCCCCATAATCCAAAAATCTGAGTGCATTCCGAAATGATCTAGCGGCCTTCGAGCCCCTCAGATAAACATAAACGTACCGGTTTATCAGGTTGGGTAATTTAAAGGCTTTGACATTCAATTCATAACCTTGTTCATGAAAAACCTTTACCTCATTCCGGTCCTTGAAAATGGTGGTTCCATCCTGGTTAAACCGTTCAGGAAGAGCTTTGACCCAGCCTTCCAGAATTTCGTAGCCGGGAGCTATGGTAAATTGAATTTTACTGCACCTCATGATGGCTGGTTCATAAATCCCTGTTGACTCAACACTTCCAACAGCATATTGGAAAACAAAACATTGTCCGACTTTTTGTAACGGACATCTGTAAACACCTGTGCAAGTGACTGTTTATTGTTCTCTTCTACAAATTTTCTATTCTCTGACAGTTGCTCCTTCATGGTATATAGCCTGGCAATATCATCAGAAGAATATTCCTGGTAAGTCTCTTTGTGAACGACTGCTTCCATTGGCAAACGATCAGCTAAGGCAGGATCCTCATCAGGCCATCCCATGGTCAAGGTCGTTACCGGAACAACACCTTTCGGAAGATGCAGGATGTCAATAATTTTTCCGGCAAGATAGGTGGTCGTGCCAAGATAGCAAATACCAAGACCTTCACTTTCTGCGGCTACGCAAACATTTTGGGCCACCAGCAGCGCATCGATGGCGGCAGTGAAAAAGGAGAGAAAATTGTCGTAACCGGGATCGGCATGGTTGAGTTGGCACCACAAATTAAAGCGGTTGAAATCGGCGCAAAAGGTTAGTACAACAGGCGCATTCTTCACCATTGGCTGGTTGAAATGACATCCCGACAACAGTTCCTTCATTTTTTCATCCCGGTTAACAATGATACTGTAAACCTGCATGTTGCCTGTAGTGGAAGCACGGCACCCGGCTTCAAGAATCTTGTTCAGCTGCTCGTCCGGGATATCCGTTCCCTTGTATTTCCGGATGGTACGGCGCTGCAATAGCGTATCCAACATAGTTTAGAATTTAGCACAAAGATAAAAGCAATAACCCAAAGATCAACATAAAACTTACCGATCCCTGAGCATGCTGTAGGGTCGAAGGGGTTGAAGAGTCAAAACCGATTGCATCATATGTTGCAGGAAGGCAACTTTTCCTGCAAATTGCACCAAACTATTTCATGTGCCATGTTTTTCTACATTCATTCCAATTTTGTATTAGTTTTGAAGTGCTGAAACGAACTATAATTTTAACTACCGGAACAAAACCATTTGTTCTGCAAGAATAACATGGAGAACGATCATCTCTGGAGGCAATTTAAGGAGGGAAGTGAGCATGCATTTTACCTTCTTTACGATCAGTATGCGGATAAACTGTATAAATATGGAATCCATTTTTCAAAGGATAAGGATTTTGTAAAAGATTGTATCCATGATCTTTTTCTTGACTTGTATAAATACCGGATAAAGCTTTCTGAAACCAACAATGTCCAGTTTTACCTGTTCCGGTCTCTTCGTAGGATCATTCACAAGGAACGGGCAAGAGTAATCCCATTTGTCAGGAACGAAAGAAGTTATACCGCCAAGGAGATGCCGGTTTTTTCTCATGAAGATTACCTTATTGCCACTGAAACCAAAGCAGAAGAATATAAGGCATTGAATGCTGCTATGAAAAAACTCACAGACCGGCAGCGCGAAGGGCTTTCTCTCAAATTTGAACATGACCATACCTATTTTGAAATCGCAGAAATCATGGGCATCTCCGTTGAGTCGACCCGCTCCATCATTTACCTTGCATTAAAGCAGCTTCGAAAAAGCATTGATGTCAAAGGCAGCTCCATCCAATTATTGATTTTTCTTTCTCATTCCTCTTATTCGTAGGGCCCTTTAAATTAAGCCAATAAGAAATATTCTTAAAAAATATTAATTTCTTCATCTATGTTTTGGGCTTTTTCTGCTTTCTAACTATAACTAGACAAGACAATGGAAAAAAAATCTAAAATTCGTGCTGAAGAGGTGTTAGCAGCGGAAAATTTTTCTGATGAACTTTTATTGCAAAATGAGAAAGGCGGGAAAGTTGAGGAAAATGAGACCCGGATTGTTCGGGATATTTATTCTTTTCTTCGCAATTCCAGTGGAGAGCTAACTCATTCTGAGAAAGAACAGACTAAAAATCAAATTAAATTTTCAATCCGAAAGCTTACCATTAGAAGACTAATGGTAAGGTGGTCTGTTGCTGCTACCCTATTAACAGCAGCTATTTTAACTTCGATTGGTTATTTCCGGGCCAATTCATCAACAGAGATTGTTCAATTTGCGCAAACCCTTGATAATATTAAAGCCGGGAACAGTACGCGAATTATTCTCCGCAATGGAGAAGAAGTGCTAATTGATAAGAAAGTATCCCAGATAAAGTATGATGCCAAAGGTGAGAATATACTGATCGATTCGGAACAAAAAATCGCTCAGACGGTGAACGAAACGAAAGCAGTTTATAATACCGTAATTGTTCCCAACGGAAAAAGATCACAAATTACTTTGTCGGAAGGGACAAAAGTCTGGTTAAACTCAGGGTCAAAACTGATTTATCCGGCCATGTTTGCCGAGAACAAACGTGAAGTTTACATTGACGGGGAGGCTGTATTTGATGTTACACATATGAAGGACAAACCATTTGTTGTTAGCACTAAGGATTTTGATATCAAAGTTTTAGGGACCGTTTTCAATGTAAACGCTTATTCAGATGATCAAAATTCAAGTACCGTATTGGAAGAGGGAAAAATTGAGCTCGTTTATAGCGCTTCCATTTTGTCTAAAGAAAAACTGGATATCACGCCGGGAACTATGGCTGTATACGACCGTAAGCAAAAAACCATTTCCCAGCAAAAGGTGAACCCGCAAAAATATTTGTCGTGGCGTGAAGGATATTTGACACTCAACAGTGAAAAACTAAATGATATCCTGAAAAAATTAAGCCGTTATTACAATATTGAAATGGTCATTACGGATGAACGTCTAAAGAATCAAACCTTTTCCGGATATCTTGACCTGAAAAACTCACCGGAAGAGGTGTTGTCTGTTATCAATGAAACGACTTCGCTCTCCTATACAACCGATCATGAAAAAATATTTATTAACCCAAAATAAGACGCCTATTGAAAATTAGAAACTTATGAAAATGTAAAAAAAGCTTGCAGATGTTGCAACCATCCGCAAGCTTCAAATTTTAATTTACATCGCCTGACAGCGATATTTATAAACCAAAAGATGAACAAATGTATGAAAAAAAGTGACACTTGGACGACTAATTTCCTTCAAAAGGAAGTTTTCAAGAAGATTTTTATGGTAATGAAAATAACAGTATTCATTCTCCTCCTTACGATTGGCAGCACTTTTGCTAAATCTTTGTATTCCCAAAATACGAGACTAACGCTGCATTTGGAGAATGCGACAATTCAACAAATCTTCGATGAGATACAAAAGAAGAGTGAGTTTATTATCTTTTATAAAGATGATCAGGTTGACCTCAACCTTCACTCAAACATAGATGTTGAAAATGCCACTGTCGATCAGATATTGGATCAGGCCCTTAAAGGAACCGATCTGGGATACCGGATTATGGATCGTCAGATAGTGATTTTAACGGATAAAATGAAAGAATTACCTTCTTTGTTAAAATCCGAAACAAAAGGTGAGCAAAAAAAAGAAATCTCCGGAACCGTAAAAGATAGCAAAGGGTTTACTTTACCTGGAGTGAGCGTAGTTGTGAAAGGCACAACAATCGGTATAATTACTGATATCGATGGAAAATTCAGATTATCTGTGCCTACCGATGCCAAAACACTAGTGTTTTCATTTGTTGGGATGAAAAGCCAGGAGGTTGAAATTGCTGGTAAAACCAATCTTAATATCACTATGGAAGAAAAAACCGAAGGGATTGAAGATGTTGTAGTGATTGGCTATGGAACTCAAAAGAGAGAAAATTTAACCGGGGCTGTTGGCACAATAAAGTCTACGGTTTTTACGGATAGGCCTGCAGCCGCGGCATCTACTTCTCTACAAGGAACAGTTGCAGGATTGGATGTTACACTGAGCCCACAAACACCCGGCGCCAGTGCCATTATTAAAATTCGAGAGGTTGCATCATGGAAAGGAACTTCTACTCCACTCTTTGTTATTGATGGTATTCTTAGGGATCAGATTGCGTTTGATGCGCTAAATCCGGCAGATATTGACAACATTAGCATATTAAAAGATGCTGCTTCCGCCTCCATTTACGGTATGATGGCAGGAAATGGTGTCGTGTTAATTACTACCAAAAATGGAGGTGCGCACAAAGCAGCCATTTCTTACGCAGGATCCTATACTACAAGTTCACCAACAACACTTCCGCATCTGATGAATGCTTATGAGAGCGCCAATTATACCAATAAATTTTTTACTGCTGCCGGGAGGAACCCACAAACAGACCCAAACTTTTTTGCCCCCGATGAATTGGAATATTTTAAAACACATACTTATCCTCCATTTAATTATTTATGGAAGAACCCATGGAACGAAAACCATAACTTATCGATAAGTGGAGGCAATGAGGATATAAGTTATTATTTATCTGGTAGTTACGTAAAACAACAAGGAGCATTTGCATCTTCCTTTGATAAATATACATTATTGGCAAAATTAGACGGGAGAATTGCCAATGGATTAAATTTTCATTTTGAGCTGAATGGAACATGGAATAAAAGGAGTCAACCTATTTGGGCATACTTTCAGGGGGATAACACTCAGATGCAATGGTGGGATAACGCACTTTTCACTCAACCATATTTTCCTTTGGTAATTAATGGGAAATATACATCTAATGGACAAACTAATTTTGCATCCGTTTTAAGTGGTGCAAATGGTTTCGAGAAACCTGTTAATTCTTTTATTAATCCTATCTTTTCATTAAATTATGAAATTCCGGGAGTGAAAGGTTTAGCCGTGAAAAGTTTGGTATCATTTTCCAGTAATAATTCTTATTATAGGTTCTTTGCCTATACTCCTCTTGATCTTTATTATTTTAAAACGACAGGGACATATAATCATATTATGACTGATGTTGTTGATACTTCACGAGGGATAAATGGGGCACATAGGGATGAAGCCCAGATTGGGGGGATGGGAGGAAACTCTGAGCTACTCAAAGATAATTGGAGCAAATCAACATCATACCAAATAAATGAAATGATTACTTACAAAAGGTCATTTGGTTTGCATAATGTGGAGGGTTTAGCTGCTTATGAGCAAATTGGGAGCTCCGGGCAGTTTTTAAATGCGAGCGTAGCCGGGTATCCAAACCTGAACTATTCAGAAATAGACGGAGGGCAAGGGGCTTCAGATCCAAATAAACGCTTCTTAAGTGGTTCTCAGAATATGTTAAATGCTCAACAATCCTATTTCGGAAGATTGGATTATAATTATGATATGCGGTATTTATTGGGTATAACATATAGGGCAGATGCCTCTTATATTTTTGCACCCGGGCATCAATGGGGTTATTTCCCTGCTGTTTCGGCAGGTTGGAACATCAGCAAAGAATCTTTCTTTGAGCCCTATACTAAATACGTAGATCTTTTGAAATTGAGGGGTTCTTATGGTACAACTGGTTCCAATAATACTGCCCCCTGGCAATGGCAACAAAACTATACTTACAACGCCAACCCAGGGGTAGTGCTTGGTTACAACCCTCAAAACGGGATATCCTTGGGCGGAACGATTAATCCGCTTATCACCTGGGAGAAAAACAGAAACATCGATGCTGGGCTTGACGCAGATATTCGTGAGGGTTTACTTAGTTTAAATATAGATTACTGGCATAAAAAAACTTACGATATATTGGATTCAAGAATAGCAAGCCTTCCGAGCATGGTTGGGGCCATCTTACCTGCAGTTAATTATGGGCAAGCCACTGCCCATGGTCTTGAGATTACGCTTGGACATCAAGGAAGCATCGGTGAAGTAAAATACCATATTGGAGCTAATTGGGCTTACGCAAATAACAAGTTCACGTTAAAGGATCAAGCTTTAAATGTCCGGGATTATCAGAATCAAATAGGTTATCCGATTTCAGGTGTAATGTATGGTTTAGTATCTGAGGGCATTATCAGGACGCAGGCGGATTTGGATAAAATTACGGCTGAACACGGGGCCAATTTTACTATTTATGGGAAAAAGCCACAACTAGGTATGCTGTTGTTTAAGGACATAAGAGGCCCATTAGGTACAGATACTCCGGATGGAAAGATTGACAATAATGACCAACAGCGAATATCGCTTAATGGTATCCCAAGAATTAATTATGGAATTAATTTAGGGGTCGAATGGAAAGGTTTGGAATTGAACCTATTGTTTGCAGGTAAAGCTAAATATGATGTTATGCTGGACAGTTGGGCAAGAAGAAGTTGGAATTCAATAGACAATCTTACCATGTGGAACGATGTTTGGACACCTGCTACACCCAATGCTAAACTGCCAAGTCCGGTTTTTAATGATTGGGCTAGCAGTAAAGATTATGAAGTCCCATCTACTTTTTGGATGAGAAGCGGAGCATATCTCCGTTTGAAAACGGCTCAATTAAGTTATTCCCTACCTGCTGCTTTGCTTCATGGGTTACAAATCTCTTCAGCCAGATTTTATTTAACCGGAGAGAATCTGTTTTCATTAGACAAACTTCCTCCTGGATTTGACCCGGATCTTGGAGGCAACTACACGTTATCTCCAATCTTAAGATCTTTTACAGCGGGTCTCCAGGTTACTTTTTAGTTCTAAAAAATAAAGAAACAATGAAAAATATAAAGAAACATTTATCCCTATTGTCTTTACTTGTAGGCTTACTTATCAGTGTAACATCTTGTGATAAAATGCTTAACGAGGTGCCTCGGGTGGGAGCAATTACACCACAGCAAATGTGGTCTAATCCTGACTTTGTCAGTGATTATGTGAATCAGATGTATAATTATTTACCTTATTGGAGTGATCGCTATTTAACTTATTCAGAAGAGGGTCCTATAACAGCTGAAAATAATTTCTTAAGTGGTTTTTTTAGAGGTATGAATTCAAGTTCCGACACGTTTCCCGGTTATAGAAACTGGGATTATGCAGCTGTTCGTACAATTAATACATTTTTTGCAAATATAGGCACATCTGTTCCATCAATTATTCCTCAGCAATTGAACTACCTTAAAGGGCAAGCTTATTTTTTTCGAGCGTATGTGTACTATAAAATGGTAAAGGTATTTGGTGGAGTACCAATTGTTAAGGGAGTTTTATCTCCTACAGCTCCCCTCAACAGCTTGATGATACCCAGAAACACTACTCTGGAATGTTTCGATTTCATAAAACAGCAGTTAGATTCATCGATTGCCTTGTTACCCCCTTATGGAACTGCTGGATATTTATCGGGTCGTATTACTAAAGCGGCAGCCATGGCTGTAGAAGCACAAGTTTTACTACTAAAGGCAAGTCCTTTATTTTGTAAAACAGCGAATACGCAATATTGGAATGATGCTTATACAGCTTGTGCTGCGGCAAAAACAGAGGCGGATGCAGAAGGTTATGGCCTTTACACCAGTAATTCTTTAAAGGTAAACGAACAAATGTGGTATGATAAAGCAGGTGCAAGTAAAGAAAAGGTTTTATTCGCGCAATATAGTAATCCTTCTAAAACTATGGGATATTTTACTAAAGGACAACGTCCTTTGATTTTTAGTGCGAATAGATGGGGAGATGCTGAACCCACCTGGGAATTAGTACAAGCATATCCGATGAGTAATGGAAAGGAAATTGGAGCTCCAGGCTCAGGATACGACCCAACTCTATTTTGGAAGAACAGAGACCCTCGTTTTTATTGCACTGTCGTTTATAATGGAGCCCCTTATAGCTTTGCAGATGCCCAGAATCGTTTTCAGTGGCTATTCCCTGGGCTTCCATTGCAGGGCTATCTTTCTCCGGCTGGTAATCTGACCGGGTTCTTTTGTAGAAAAGGCATCGACACTACGTTTACATCTATAACATTTCCACAGCAAGCATGGGATTGGCCTATAATACGTTATGCCGAAATAGTATTAGATTTGGCAGAATGTGCAAACGAAATCGACGCTCATAGATCTGAAGCTACTGCACTTATTAGTGGAATCAGAAACAGGGCACATATTTTGCCTGGAACTGATAATCGTTTTGGTTTAACTTCTGCGGTAGGGACTGATTACCAATCTACGCTTAATGCAATTATGAAAGAACGTCAGATTGAGTTTTCATACGAAGGAAAACGTTTTTGGGACTTACGGCGCAGAAGAATGTATTCCGTGTTTAATAATTATGGTAGTTTTCATGCGATGGGGCCATATTTTAATGCGAGTGGCTTAGCATTGACAGGAATCACCGGAATTACCAATTATGGTGATATGGGTGCTGTTACAGCAAGGCTGAATGCATTATTTTATAATAATAATAGTACCGGGTTAAATTTTGATGATGTCATTAAGGCTTCTACAAGCTTTAAAGAAGAGCTCCTGGATCAAAGTGGAGCTACGATTAATATACCGGATGCTTTTTACTTTGCGCCAATAAATCCTAATTATATAAAACAAAGCAATAATTTGAAGCAAAATAAAGGTTGGGATAATGGTGATTTTGATCCTACTATACAATAATTCGTCTCTTACAAATTAGTGACTTGCTAAGAACCTGTCAGATAATCCTTCTGACAGGTTCTTTTCGAGTTTACATGGGCTCTTGAAATAGTTGATCCTTAATGATTTTTAACATATTTTCGTTTACTTATATAAAAACTTAGTATTATTTATGAACTATAAAAAAATGTCAACAACAATGTTTTTGTCATGCCTTTATGTACTTCTGGCGGCACAAAGCATTAACATCATTCCCCAACCACAAAAGGTTGAAATGAAAAAAGGATTTTTCGTTTTAAACGAAAAGACTTCAATATATTTTAATGATCAGCAATTAAAGTCTCTTGCCAATTACACTTCTGCTACTATAAAATCCTTCAATAAATTGCAATTGCATGTTAAAAGTCGGAATGGAACAAAGTCAAATGCAAAATCAATCAATTTAATACTTGATCCAAAAATAAACACGGCAAAGGAAGGGTATGCTTTAAGTGTTTCTTCAAAAGAAATAAGCATTAAAGCTAACACTTCTCATGGCTTGTTCTTGGGGGTTCAAAGTTTGTTTCAACTTATTCCAATAAATGGTGATAGAAAAGTTCCCTCTCTTTTAATCGAGGATGAACCTCGTTTCGCCTGGCGTGGATTACTGCTTGATGTCAGCAGACATTTTTTTACTATTGATGAAGTAAAGCACCTTATCGACCAAATGGCAACTTATAAGTTTAACCTCCTGCAGCTACATTTAACTGACGATCAAGGCTGGAGGTTAGAAATAAAAAGTTACCCCGAACTCACTAAGATAGGGGCATGGAGGGTGCCCCGTACAGGATTATGGTGGGAAAGAGAGTGCCCGCAAGAAGGAGAAGAAGCTACTTATGGCGGTTTTTACACGCAGGAAGAAATTAAAGACCTTATTAAATATGCCGCGAAATATTATATCAATATCTTACCAGAAATAGATGTACCCGGACACAGTTTATCCGCTATTGCTGCTTATCCTTATTTGTCTTCATCAGGATTAAAATATAACGTAAATCCAGGTTGTCAGTTTTATGGTATTGATGATAATTCACTTTGTGCCGGGAAAGAATCTACTTATGAGTTTTTGAATATTGTCTTTACCGAGGTGGCCGAATTATTCCCTTTTGAATACATTCATATTGGAGGGGACGAGTGTTATAAAGGCTTTTGGAAAAAATGTGAAGATTGCCAGAAACGAATGAAAGATAATGGATTGAAGGATGTGAATGAATTACAGAGTTACTTTATTAAACGTCTGGAGAAGATGTTGAAGGAAAAGGGGAAGAAATTGATGGGCTGGGATGAAATTTTGGAAGGTGGTTTGGCACCCAACGCTTCTGTAATGAGCTGGCGTGGAATGAAAGGAGGCATAGCTGCTGCTAAAGCAAACCACCATGTGGTGATGAGCCCTAACGGTTTTGCCTATCTTGATTTATATCAGGGCGATCCGGCTATTGAGCCACCGGCTTACAGCATGTTGCGCTTGAATACTGTTTATGCTTTTGAACCTGTACCTGTGGGGGTAGATTCATCATTTATCCTGGGAGGACAAGGAAACCTATGGACGGAAAGTGTCCCTACATTCCGTCAGGCAGAGTATATGTTGTGGCCTCGTTCATTTGCCCTGGCAGAAGTATTATGGAGTCCCAAACAAAGCAGGAACTGGACCGACTTTATTCGTCGCACCGAAGAACATTTGCAACGGCTATCCAAGGCGGATATCAATTATGCCCGAAGTTTTTATGATGCAATCATCATACCTTCAAAAGATGAAAAAGGGAATTTATTGATACAATTAAGTACCGAAATTGAAGGGCTGGAAATCTATTATACATTCGATAATACCTACCCCGACCATTATAGTCCATTGTATAAGAAAGAAGAAAAGCTAGCGATTCCAAAGGATGCAGACACATTCCGTGTAATTACGTACAGAGATGGAAAACAAATTGGTAGAATAATTACAATTTTGATCGCAGATTTAGCAAAACGCGTAAAGTGAGTGTAAAATCTATATTAGAATTTAACAAACTATTATAACCAATGAAGAAAATATTAGTTCTCCTGTTAACGCTTTCAGTCTCTTTTTCATGTTATTCAAGATTATTGAAAAAACATATTCCTGATAAGCTGGTGGTGTTCACCTTCGATGATGCCACCGCAAGCCAATATTCTGTTGTGGCCCCACTGTTAAAGAAATATGGTTTTGGCGCTACTTTTTTTGTTTGTGAGATGCCACCGAATTTTAAGGATAGTTCGAAATATATGAATTGGCGACAGATCAAAGAACTGGATAAAATGGGATTTGAAGTGGCCAATCATACCCGGACACATCCTGCAGTTAGCCGTCTTACCAGGGAGCAATTCATTGAAGAGCTTGACTATATTGAAGATAAATGTGATTCGCTTGACATTGCAAAGCCAACTTCCTTTGCTTATCCAGCCTATGACCTGAGCCGTTCCGTAATAGATATTCTGGCAGAGAAAGGGTATAAGTTTGCCCGTAAAGGAGGAAACAGGGGTTATGATCCACTGATTGATCATCCTCTTTTGGTGCCAAGCTGGGCGATGACAGCCGGTAACAAAACGCAGATCATGGAGGCCTTTGATGAAGCACGAAATGGGTTGGTTGTCGTCTTGACTATTCACGGTGTTCCGGATGTTGAGCATCCTTGGGTAAATACTCCTCCCGAGCTGTTCAGGGAATACCTAAAATACCTTTACGATCATCAGTATAAGGTTATCGCGCTTAGAGATCTGAATAGATATATTAATGTAAAAAAAGCAATAAAATCAATCGTTCCTGATATAAATAAAAAATCCAAAAATTAAATTCCCATGAAAAAAATAATCTGTCTGATTTTAATATTTATCGCTTTTAAAGCCAGTGCAATGATGCCGTTGCGATTACCCTCTATTTTGAGTAATCATGCAGTGATGCAACAATCTTCAGAAGTGAAATTATGGGGCTGGGGTTGTCCGACATATCAAGTAAAAATTATTTGTAGCTGGAATTCGTTGGATACCCTAAGTACCATAATTGGAGCAGATTGTAGTTGGGAAGTTAAAATCCACACGCCCAAAGCAAGCAGTAAAACATACTCGATACAAATCATTAGTGGAACAGACAACATTACAATTGAAGATATCCTGATGGGAGAAGTATGGCTGTGTTCAGGTCAATCAAATATGGAGCTGAACTTAAAATCTGTACGCACCGATGGCGATAACGTAATTGAAACTTCAGATAATAATGAAATACGTTTTTTTGAAGTAAAAAAAGATTACGAAAAATACTTAAAAAGTAACTGTGAAGGAGAGTGGAAGGTATGTTCACCCGAAACAATACCTTTATTCAGCGCTGTTGGGTATTTCTTTGGACATAAATTATCAGAGCGGCTAAAAATTCCTGTTGGCTTGATCGGCGCTTATTGGGGTGGCACATCAATACAAACCTGGATGCCCTTGCAAGCTTACGAAAACGACACAATTCTTCAACGGGATAATAACCAAATAATGGCTTTTCCATGGGGACCTCAGGCAGCCTCTTTGTTATTCAATGCCATGATAAATCCACTTGTCCAATATCCTATTGCCGGAGTAATTTGGTACCAAGGCGAAACTAATGTCTTAAACTATACTTCATCGAACTATAGCCGTGCACTTAAAGCGATGATTGGGAGTTGGCGCAAACTTTTCGGGAGCATATTTCCCTTCTATTTTGTTCAGATTGCACCGTTTCAAGGATACGGAAGATTCAACTCGGCCTACCTTAGAGAGCAACAAGAAGCCACACTTACACTGCCAAAAACCGGCATGATATCAGTAGGTGACTTAGTAAATGACATAAATAATATTCACCCTAAAAATAAATCGAATGTGGGTTATCGGCTGGCTGATCTGGCATTGTATGAGCAATACCACATAGGAGGAATAAAACCTTATCATCCCCGTTTTGCATCTATGTCTATTCATAAGGATGAAGTCATCCTGAAGTTCAAATCATATGGAAAACTAAGCAGTAAGGACAAAGAAGTCATTAGTTTTAATTTAGCGGGTAAGGATAGTATGTTTTATCCGGCAAAAGCAGCTTTAACAAAAGAGGGAAGTATAGTTCTTACTTCTCCCAAAGTATCTTCTCCGATTGCGGTTAGATATTGTTTCAGTAACAATGAAGTGCCCAATCTATTTGATACCAATGGACTCCCTATATTGCCCTTTAGAACTGACAATTATTAACAGATGAAATGACTTATGGTAAAATTTGGGCGAAACCTTTCGATAAAATTCTCACGGATAAAATAAGAGTGAAATCAAGAAGTGCCGGCATAAGTCAATTTGATGTTTATAATACAGAAAAGTAATATGAGAAATCTACTAATT
>JAPLDT010000072.1 GCA_026391315.1 Bacteroidia bacterium | reverse complement strand
GGGGTCGATGTTTTTTACCGCCTATGGTGACCACATCTTCTATAAGTTGGAACAACCGATGAAGATGATTTGGGAGCTAGATAACCAGCAGGATTCTGTCATTTTAGGATTTAACTGCCAAAAGGCCTATACAACTTATGGCGGAAGAAATTACACAGCGTGGTACGCACCGCAAATTCCTGTCAGTGAGGGCCCTTACAAATTTAACGGCCTGCCGGGATTGATTTTGAAGATCTGCGACACTAAAAATGAGCATTGTTTCACACTAACTTCCCTGAAACATGTTAAGTACTTTCAACCCATCTTCATCTCGAAGATGGATTATGTCGATATCACCCCAAAGGAATACAATAAAATGATGAAGAATAAATTGATCAGCCTGTTAGGCACACTGCAAGGCGGCGGAACGGTTATTTTTAGTAACGAAGAAGACAAGGCAAGGGCAATGAAAGGGTTGAAGATCAAGAATAATTTTATTGAAAAATTCTAAGTCAATACCAGTTGAAATATATTCTAATATTAATCGCGTTATTCACAACGATATTTGGCAAAGCCCAAACGATTGTGAATGGGCGGGTAGTATCCACGGACAAAACCGGGGTTTCCGGACTTAGTGTTTTAATCCATCAGAAAAATAATGCCAATCGCATCCTATCCTATTCCATAACCGATGAGAAAGGGGCTTTCAGGCTTGAATTTATCTCAAAGGAAGATTCTCTGGGAGTTTCCGTAAGGTCATTAACTCACCGCGACACAACTATTCATATCGCCAACCATAGCCAGGCGTTTTATTTTGTTTTGCCTCCGTCTGTCCACGAAATAAGGGAAGTCAACGTAAATGCACGTGCCATTACCGGGAAGAAAGATACGATTACCTACCTGGTGGGGAAATTCGCACATGTAAAAGATCAGTCCATTGGGGACGTGATCAGAAATATGCCAGGATTCGAAGTTTCCTCGGAAGGGCAGGTTTCATACCAGGGCAAACCGATCCAGAAATACTACATAGAAGGGTTGGACCTGCTCGAAGGAAGGTATGCCATTGCTAATAAAAATCTGCCCTACAGGGATGTTGGGGCAGTTGAAGTGCTCGAAAATCACCAGCCCATCAAAATTCTCGAATCCAAGGTATTTTCGAACAACACTTCGATCAATCTCAAGCTCAAGAAAAATATTACAATGACAGGCACGATGCAGGTTGGGGCAGGGCTTCCATTCCTGTTGCACTATCTGAATGCCACGCCCATGTTGTTCTCGAAAAACCAACAAACAATTGCCTCCCTGCAATCGAACAACACAGGTGAGGATTTGAACGCGCAGAACCAACCTTTGCAATTCACGGGAGGCCAAATAGAAGAATTGGGAAACAGGAAAACCAATCTGGTCGGGATTGAGGGCATTTCTTCCCCTCAGATCGACCGTAAGCGGTATTTGAATAACAATGCCAATTTAATGTCGTTCAATCATCTGATAAAGATTAATGATCTGACCGAGCTTAAAGTTATTGCATCTTTTTATCATGATGACCAAAAAGAAAACGGGGAGGTGAGAAGTATTTATCATTTGTCAAACAGCGATTATGTGTTGAACGAGCGGATCGCGAACCGCTATTACAACACCAGTTTAAATACAGGTTTTACCCTGACTCAAAATGTCCTGAAAAGATATCTGAAAGAACAACTTTTGGTAAACCGTTACTGGGATAAAGAAACAGGGTCTATTGAAAATCCTGCAATTATGAAGGAAAATGCAGAAACTCCGGGTACCACCGGCTCCAACACCTTCGATTTACTACTCCCGGTAGGAAATCATTTTTTCAGGATTTATTCATCACTCAATTTCAATGACTCGCCTCAACAGCTATCTCTAAGGCCAGGAGTATTTACAAACTTTCTCAACAACGGCAGTAACTATTTTGAGACGGTGCAACAATATAGGATGAATAAGTTCTCCGGTAAACAATTTCTGCGTTTTACCCTTACACACAAGAACTGGTCATTCGACACCGAGCCTGGATTAAATTTTGATACACAGCATTACCGCACTTTGATTCAAAAAGACCAGGTCAATCTGGAAACGGATAGTTTAAGAAATGATTACAAATGGAATAACCTGGAATTCTACCTGACCGAGCGGATTAGTTATAAAAAAGAGAACATGCGATTTGGTGCGGCTTTGCCTTTCAGGGCTATTTCTTACCGAATGGATGATCTTAAGCACAAATCAATTGAACCAACCAAACAATTTCTTTTCAGTCCCAGATTCTGGTTTGACTATGATTTTCTCAAATTCTGGTCGGTTGACGGTTCAATCGGATACAACTCCCGGCTTGGGGATGCCATTCAACTGGCACAGGGCTATATTGTAAAAGATTATCACCTGATGCAAAGATATTCAGACAAACTCAATGAGAATCAGTCCTTTTCGGGAGGCCTGAATCTGGAATACAAAAACCCTGTGGATGGTTTTTTCTCTGTAGCTTCCTGGTCACATAATCAAAACATGCAAAACTTGATCAACCGAAATGTTTACACCGGTAATGGAATATTCTTTTTGGATGCTGTAAAATTAAATAACCGGCTCATTTCGAATAGTTTTACTTTATCCAACAGCTATGTTTCATCGAATCAAAATATTAGCCTTTCCCTGAAATGCCAATATACAGATACCCGATACCAATATTTATTGGACCATACACTGGGTTGGAATCATAATCAGACCTGGATCATTCAGCCAACTTTTGGAATTAATGGCATCAAGAATATTGGAATAGATTACAATGTGAAACTATCCCGCACCAATCAATGGAACCAGCAGTCGAACACTACCATATTGGGTCAGGTGCACAAACTGGAATTATATTATTATCCTTCGCCGATCTATTGGTTTGGGGTTAACCTTGAATATTATAACTATGGCCAACAGTTTAAAATTGGCAACAATGGATTGTTCGCCAATTTTGGTTATACCTATAAACCTGCCAATAGCAGGATTGAATACAGATTAAGGTGCAATAACCTTTTTAACTCCCAGCAAGTAGTTGATTATTTTTATGGCGACATTTCAATTACAGAGAGCCATTATTACATACGACCCCGGGAGTTGGTGCTCATGATTTCATTCTCATTAAGTCGTGCAAAAAAATAACCTATCGGTCCTGCCATTATTCCCGGAATTCCACTCTACGACAGATATGTGAATATAATACTCATTCTTCTGTATGTACGCAATTGCTGGTACTTGCAAATGCTGAATACTCAGCATTTAACCGCCTGTGCAGTCGCAAGATTCAACATATTCATGATAAAATTCTTAACTTTGCTGGCTTTCCCAACCAAAGGATTGAAAATTTTGATTTTTAATAAACTCCGGTTGGTTTGAGGCAAACACATTGCAAGGAAATGGATAATAAATACGACGTAATCATAGTTGGGGCAGGACCTGCCGGTATTTTCACCGCTTACGAATTAATAAAGGAAAAGCCAGGTCTTTCCATTTTGATGCTCGAAAAAGGAAGGGACATCTACAAACGAAATTGTCCAAAAAATACCAACGGAGATATTTGCATAAATTGCAAACCTTGTTCCATTACCACAGGATGGGCTGGAGCAGGAGCATTTTCAGACGGAAAACTATCGCTTTCACCCGAAGTTGGCGGAACTTTGCCCGATTACATCGGAATCGCAACCACCAGGGAGATGATCCGGTATACCGACGACATCTACCTGAAATTTGGTGCGGATACAGGAATTCATGGACTCATCGAAACCCCGGCGATGAGGGAGATCGGAAGAAAAGCAATCGAAGCCAATCTCAAACTGGTGCAGTGTCCGGTCAGACATCTGGGTACTGAGAAAACGCAGGAACTTTATCGCTCACTTTACGTACATCTGAAAAACAATGGAGTAAAGGTTCGGTTTAACTCCCCGGTGACTGAATTTATGATAGAGAATCAGCAGATTTTAGGAGTAAAATCCGCAGTAAAAAGCTATTTTGGAGAACATGTAGTGGTGGCAGTAGGAAGAGACGGCTCCGACTGGCTTATGAAACAATGTGCCAAACAGGCCATTCCAACGGAAGTTGGTATTGTTGACATCGGTGTCAGGGTGGAGTGCCGGAATGAGGTGATGCAGGAGATCAACGAAAATTTCTACGAAGCAAAACTGATCCATTACACCCGTACTTTTGATGACAAGGTTCGTACTTTCTGCTCCAATCCGGGTGGATTCGTATCATCCGAATACTACGACAACAACCTTGCAGTGGTCAATGGTCACAGTTACAAAGATCTGAAAAGCGAGAATACCAACTTTGCCCTGCTGGTCTCCCAAAAATTCACCGAGCCCTTCAACGCGCCCATCGAATACGGAAAGCATATCGCCAGGTTGGCCAATATGCTTACCAGGAATAAAATAATGGTTCAGCGGTTTGGCGACCTGGTCAGGGGCCGGCGTACAACCTCCGACAGGCTTTACCGCAACAACATCGTACCAACCCTCAAAGACGCCGTGCCAGGTGATTTGAGCCTGGTATTGCCGCATCGTATCCTTTTTGATATCATCGAAATGATCAAATCCCTCGACAAAGTAAGTCCGGGATTGGCGAGCGACGAAACGCTGCTTTATGGCGTCGAAGTGAAATTCTATTCCAACATCGTCAAAGTTGACAAGAGTTTCCAAAGTGCCTCCGTCAGGAATCTCTTTTTTGGCGGCGACGGCGCCGGAATTACACGCGGACTGATGCAAGCCTCCGTCAATGGAGTGCTGATAGCCCGTGAAATCATTAATAACCTGACTTCAAAATCATGATAAAACCCGATATACGCTCCCTATTGGAATCAAGGATTCTTGTCCTTGACGGTGCCATGGGAACAATGATCCAGCGGTACAAATTTTCTGAAGAAGACTTCAGGGGCGAACGTTTCAAAGACTGGAACTCCTCCCTTAAAGGTAACAACGATCTGCTCTCACTTACCCGGCCACAAGCAATTACTGAAATACACGAAGCCTTTCTGAATGCCGGCGCCGATATTCTGGAAACCAATACTTTCAATGCCACATCCATCTCGCAAAGCGACTATGGAACCGAAGCGTTTGTCCGCGAAATTAACAGGGAAGCGGCAAGAATTGCCGTTGAGGCAGCAACGAAATTTTCTACGCCCGAAAAACCACGCTATGTGGCAGGATCGATCGGTCCTACCAACAAAACATGCTCCATGTCGCCTGATGTGAACGATCCAGGCTTCAGGGCCATTTCGTTTCAAAATTTAAAAGAGTCCTATCGTGAACAGATTGAAGGATTGCTGGAAGGCGGCATCGATCTGTTGTTGGTCGAAACCATCTTCGATACCCTAAATTGTAAGGTTGCATTGGTGGCCATCAACGAGGTCCTTGAAGAGAAGGGTATCAAGTTGCCTGTCATGGTTTCGGGAACCATCACCGACAAGAGCGGACGTACACTTTCTGGCCAGACTATCGAGGCTTTTCTCAACTCAGTCTCCCACATCGATCTGCTTACAATTGGCCTGAATTGCTCATTTGGCGCAAAAGATATTCGTCCATACCTGGAAGAACTTAGCAGGAAAGCCCCATTTTTGATAAGTGTTCATCCAAATGCAGGATTACCCAACCAGTTTGGTGAATACGATGAAACACCCGAAATGATGGGCCTTCAGGTCGCTGAATTCACAAATAATCTGACAGTCAATATTATAGGAGGCTGTTGCGGCACAACACCAGAGCACATCAGGGAATTGGCAAAACTTGCTGCCACAGCAAAGCCTCACCGCAAAGCTCAACCCGAAAAAGTAACCCGACTGAGCGGATTGGAGCCGCTCACCATCGACAAACTCTCCAATTTCATCAACATCGGAGAACGATGCAACGTAGCAGGATCGATCAAATTTGCAAGGCTGATCCGCGATGGGAAATACGATGAGGCCCTCTCAGTAGCCAGGGAAATGGTCGAAGGTGGAGCACAGGTCATCGACATTAACCTTGACGATGCCATGCTGGATGCCAAAAAGGAGATGGTCAGGTTCCTCAACCTGATCGCTTCGGAACCGGATATTTCGAGATTGCCAATCATGATTGACTCATCAAAATGGGAGGTGATTGAGGCGGGATTACAATGTATCCAGGGTAAGTCAATCGTCAATTCTATCAGTCTCAAAGAGGGAGAGGAGCAGTTCCTCAATTATGCCCGCAAGATCAGAAATTACGGCGCCGCAGTGGTGGTGATGGCCTTCGACGAAGGTGGACAGGCCACCACCTACGAAAAGAGAATTGAAATTTGTGAAAGGGCTTATCACCTTCTGGTGGATAAAGTTCACTTCCCTGCCGAAGACATCATCTTCGATCCGAATATTCTCACGATTGGAACAGGTTTGGAAGAACACAACAACTATGCGATCGACTTTTTCAGGACAACCACCTGGATCAAAGAGCATTTGCCTTACGCAAAAGTAAGCGGCGGGATATCAAATGTCTCCTTCTCCTTCCGGGGAAACAACATCTTACGGGAAGCCATCCATTCGGTCTTCCTGTTTCATGCCATCAAAGCAGGTCTGGACATGGGAATCGTTAATCCCGGAATGTTGCAGATCTACGACGAAATTCCGGCTGACTTACTTGAACTTGTTGAAGATCTCGTTCAAAATAGACGACCTGACGCGACAGAGCGTTTGCTTGAATTTTCAGAGAAAATTAAAGTAGCGGATGAAAAACAGGAAAAGGTAGAAGCCTGGAGGGAACTTCCTCTGGCCGAAAGGATCGAACATGCCATGGTGAAAGGGATCACAGACTTCATTGAAAGCGATGTAGCCGACCTGCTTCCTCAATTCGATTCCCCGCTGAATATCATCGAAGGACCACTGATGGATGGAATGAACAAAGTTGGCGACCTTTTCGGATCGGGGAAAATGTTCCTCCCCCAAGTGATCAAATCGGCCCGGGTTATGAAAAAAGCTGTGGCCTGGCTTCAACCATACATCGAGGAAGAGAAGAAATTGCAGCCCAACAAAGTGGTCATTCAAAAAAAGATTCTGCTAGCCACTGTAAAAGGCGATGTTCACGACATCGGCAAAAATATCGTCGGCGTGGTACTCGCCTGTAACAATTACGAAGTTATTGACCTCGGAGTAATGGTGCCTTGCGAAACCATTCTGGATACTGCTAAAAATGAAAAGGTCGATATCATCGGATTAAGCGGGTTGATCACTCCATCGCTCGAAGAGATGGTTTATGTGGCAAAAGAGATGGAAAAGAGAGGCATAAAACTACCCTTGCTGATCGGTGGGGCTACCACCTCTAAAATCCATACGGCTGTCAAAATTGCTCCCGAATACAGCAATACCACTCTCTATGTCAAAGATGCCTCCAGGTCCGTTCAGGTAGTGGCAGAATTGCTGTCAGGATCTCCCGAATTTCTAAAATCAACATTGGATGAGTATGCGGTGTTAAGGCAGGTTCACAGCGCCAAAAAACCAAAAGAATACTGGTCGCTGCAAGAGGCCAGGGAGAGAAAATTTCATCCCGATTTCGCTAAATATCCTATCTCAAAACCCAACGTAATTGGCACTAAATATTTCAATGATTACCCGCTGGAGGAGCTCCGAAAATACATCGACTGGACCTTTTTCTTTCTGGTATGGGAATTCAGGGGAAAATATCCGGCCATCCTTAGTGATCCCGACAAAGGGGAAGCCGCTCGTCAGCTCTTCAAGGAGGCCAATCAGTTTCTGGATGAGATCATCGCAAAAAAGATGATCCGTGCCAATGGGGTAGTAGGTATTTGGCCCGCCAACAGCGTGATGGATGATACCGAGTTGTACACAGATGACACCAGGTCTGAGCTGATCGGAACGTTCCGTCAGTTGCGTCAGCAGGAGAAAAAACCGGGTGCAACCAATCTGCTTTGTCTGAGTGATTTCATCGCTCCGAAAGAGACCGGAATTCCTGATTATTGCGGTGCTTTTGCCGTTACAGCCGGAATTGGTGTTGCCGAACTGGTTGCACAATACAAAAAGGAGAACAACGATTACAAAGCCATCATGCTGGAGGCTCTTTCCGACAGGCTAGCCGAAGCTTTTGCGGAAAAATTACACCAATTGGTAAGGACAGATGTTTGGGGTTATAACAAATATGAATCTTTGACTCCTGAAGAGTTGATCGCTTCCAAATACCAGGGCATTCGTCCGGCTCCGGGCTATCCTGCCTGTCCTGAACACTCCGAAAAAGAGACCATATTCAATCTGTTGCAAGCCACCGAACAATGCGGAATTTCGCTCACCGAGCACTATTCCATGTATCCTAATGCCTCTGTTTGCGGGGTCTATTTTGCCCACCCCGAATCAAGGTATTTTGGCATTGAAAAAGTCGGCAAAGATCAGGTCGATGATTATGCACGTCGCAAAGAGGTGTCTCCCGCGTTTATCGAGAAATACCTACCTTCCAACCTGAACTACGAGCCCAAAAAAAGGGGATGAACCTATTGGCCCACCCCCTACGCAAAAACCAGAAAAAAAAATACCTATTTAGTAGCAGCTATCAGCTTAAACTTTAATGTAAAATCATCGTAGATCATTTTGTCGCCCAGACCCTGGAAGAAACTTCCTGATCCATATTTAATGCCATACTTTGTGCGGTTTACCACCATGGTTCCGGTGGCAGATATTTGACCGGATGCATCATTCACTTCAGCATCAAATTCTACCGGTGAGGTAATTCCTTTGATGGTTAAATCTGCTGTAAAGTGATAGACATTCCCAGACTTGGGGGCAACATTCTTCACTTCCAAAAAGGATTGAGGAAATTTGGCAACGCCAAAAAAATCATCAGATTTCAAATGGCCGATCAATTTTTGATTGTATCCGGCATCAGTCAAATCAGTATCAACAATCGTGTTCATATCAACAGCAACTTTCCCACCGGTGATCTTTTTATGTTCGACAGATAGGGTTCCCTCTGCGAAAGAGATGATCCCATGGTGTTGACCGGTAACCTTTTTTGCTTCCCATTCCAGGGTACTGGATGTGGAATTGATTTTGTATTCCTTGGAAAAAGCGGAATAGGAGAATACCAGAAGAACCATACTGAGAAGAATCTTGGATCCAAATTCCGATCGTCCTTCGGTTCGTTTGTTTTTTAAAATTAAAAATTTCATATCAATTTTATTTTTATTCATTCTACGTAGGGGTAGAATTTTTGTTTCGAAACAGCAGATAGGTAGATACAAGCTAAAATTGTATATTTAGACTCTGAAATAACTGTCTTAATTATTTTATATGATCAAGAACAACAATACTTTAACAGAAGACGTCACTCTTACCGGTTTTCGTTTTTTTCAGTCGCTGACAGAAGACGAGATGAAAAGTCTTAACAACGAAATGGTATGTTCCTCCTACAAAAAGGGGAATATTCTCTACAAGGAGGGAAGTCGCCTAACGGGATTTTATTGCATCACCAGAGGGATTGTAAAGATATACAAGACCGGAAACGATGGGAAAGAACAGATTATCCGCTTCGCGAAAAAGGGAGATATCATTGCCTACCGATCCTTGTTAAGTCAGGAATCTGCCTGTACTTCAGCCAAGACCATTGAGGAGGCCACTTTGTGCCATATTCCTTACAAGACACTGCTAAGTCTTATCGAAAGAAATTGGAAATTTTCGCTGGCTATGCTAAAGATAGTTTGTGCAGAATTGAAGGAAGCCAACGATTACATCACAGATATTGCCCAGAAAACTGTAAGGGAACGGCTAGCTGAAGTTCTGCTGCTTCTGAAACAGGAGTTTGATCTTGACTCAGAAAAAACTCTGCAGATTTCCCTTACCAGGGAAGAACTTGCCAACATGGTCGGAACTGCTACTGAGTCAATTATACGATTGCTATCGGAATTTAAGCAGGATAAACTTATTGATCTTCAAGGTCGTAAAATAAGGATTATCAACCTTCCGGCTTTGACCAAAGTGGCCAATCTGTCGAAATACTGATCTTTACCTGCTGATCCAATTCTCCGGATCCTGCTTGCTATTTTCGTACCAAAGCTGGAACTTTAACACGGTTTTGTTGTCATCCTCCTTGTCAGTGTAAATCGTTCCTATGTCCTGTTTTGTATCAACAGTCTGGCCGACCTGAACCGACACGCTTGCAAGATTCGAATAGACCGTGAGATAACTGCCATGCCTGATTATTATGGCCATATTCCCGCCAATATTGGGCAATACCTTCGTAACCTCACCTTTGAATACGGCGCGTGCCTTTGTCCCCGACTGGGTAGTTATATCTATTCCGGAGTTCCTTCTGATCACATGTTTCAAAACTGGATCCGGATGCTCTCCAAAGTGATCGGTAATCAGTCCCTTTGACAAAGGCCAGGGCAACTTGCCTTTGTTCATTGAAAAGTCATCAGAAAGATTTTTTCTCTCAGGGGAAGCTTTAACTCCCGGAGTTTTAGAGCTCTTGGTGGCCGATTTTGCTGCGATTTTCCTTGCCTCCTCAGCAATACTTCTTTCAATTTCCAACTCGAGCTTTGCAGCTATCTTTTGCTGATTCTCCAACTTTTTCCTTAAATCTTTCTCCTTTTTTTGCAGAAGAACATAATACTCCTTTTGGTCAGCCTTCTGTCTTTCATATTTATCCGACAGACTGATCTTTGAAGAGAGCAACTGCTTCTTATCCAATTTTTTGTTGTTCAACTCCTCCACCAGATTCGCCAATTTTGCCTGCAATTCCGTTATTTCCTTCACCTGTGTCTTCCGGTAGTCGGCATACTGTTTTAAATAGGTAAAACGCTTGTATGCCTGGTTAAAATCCTCCGCTGAAAGCAAGAACAAAAACTGATTGTTCATATCCTGATTTCTTCTGGCATATCTGAGCATATTGGCATAACGGTTTTTAATCAAAGTCAGATCTGCATTGAGGGAATCAAGATTTTGTGAACTTCTGATGATGGTCGAATCCAGATAGGTCAATTCATTGCTGATATTGGCAATCAAACTTTCCTGTAGTTTGATCTTCTTCTCCAACATAGTCAACCGACTGATTGAAGTTTTGGTATTCTGATCAGTCTCCTTTAATAAATTGTTGATGTATTCAATTTCCTGACTCGTCTTTTCCTTTTGCTTTCGCAATTCATTGATCGATTGTCCGTAGGACGAAAAAAACAGTACCAGTAAAAAGATTCCTATAATGCTTTTTTTTAAACCTTCATTCATGCGTATATATTTGTCTTTTAAGGTCGCATGGAATACCCACCTATTCATTTTCGGTTGGTTCTAAAATATTCTCATGGGTATTTCATCACTTCAAAGAGGTGCTAAATTCATTTCATTTTCAACTCTTCCCGCTTGTATTTGGAAGGTATAGAGAAACCAAAATCCTTTTCATCGTCAATCGATACCTTTGACAATTCCACTTGAATATCCAATTTTTCTTTCCCGGATACGGATAAATGTATCATCCCTGGAAACCACTTTGTACCAATAGCCTTAAATTCTGAAAATTCTAAGGTTATAATCCGATCAGTATCAATATCATGGTAAATCTCTTTCCTAACAACAAAAATATCTGGATCCACGAAAATATCCTGTTTGACCAAATGCTGTTCATCTTTTCGTTGCTTAAATCGTTCCAGTTTCACTTCGTTGGCAGCAAATTTCCTGAACCTTCGCTCCCTGATCGAAGAAATCTTATACATATTGTTCTCAACGACCAACACATAATCCCGGAACTGATTCTCCTTGAACTCCTGTTTCAAAGATTGCATGTGGTTACTTAAAATCGATTGTATCGTCTGAAAATCAATATCATAACCTATCGTTTCTGCAATCTTTTGAATCGTTCCTTTCATCACTTGTTTGACTAAATGATTGACAACCTTGAAGGAATCCGTGCCAAGTTCCAGTTTGCCTATAGGGATGATCAATGTCTGGGCAGAAACCTGTATAATACTGTCCCGCTTTATCCTATAAAATCCCCTGACTGAATTTACCTTGCCATTGTTGTCAATTGTCAGGCTAACTTTTTTGACAGACAAGGTGTTGTATTTGAGCTCATTTTCAGTCACCATACGTACAACACGTCTGACGCTGACCGCCTTGACCTTTTTTTCAATAACAATCTTTTCTGTGTGCTTACATCCTGATCCAAGGATAAGGAGAATCCACAAACAACAAAAAATTATAGCTTTTATCTTCATTTTTTAATCTTCAACAGATTCAAAGAAAGTTACTGTTTTTATTTTCTCAGGCAGCACCTTGGACGGATTTCCCATTTTCAATGATTTTTTCCATTGTTGCACTGCCTTTTCCTTCTCGTTCAGAAAAAACAGTATGTCCCCATAATGCTCAACCAACACAGGATTCTCCTCTGTACTGTTGGAAAGAGCAGATTCCATATAAAATTTGGCCAACTGATAATCCTTCTTTTTGAACAATACCCAGGCATAAGTATCCAGATAAGTGGCATTATTGGGATTGCTCTGAACCACTGCACTGCTCAGTTTCTCTGCCACATCCAACTTTATCGACCTCAGGGATAAATAGTAGGCATAATTGTTCATGGCCAGGTAATTCTGAGGATCAATTTTTACAACCTTGTCAAACCAAGTATAGGCTTCGTTGTATTTCTTTTGCTTATAATAAGCCTCTGCCCGGTATGTATATATTTGCGAAAGTACCTGATTGTTGTTGGTTGCATTGGCTTCTGCCGAATCAAGAACGGCAAATATATCCTGGTAATTTCCCAACTGTAACATGGACACGGCATCCAATATGTACAAAACAGGTTGTTCAGGGAAATATTTGATGGCGGCCTTACTATCCTGACTAAGAGACTTCCAATCGGTTAAATCATTGTCAATAAACAGTAACCTTTCCCAATAGGCATAATTTCCCTTGTTTATTTCTAATACCAGTCTCAATTGTTCACGCGCTTCTTTGCTTTGCTTTTTGGCAAGGTAAAATTCTGCAAGCAGCGCCCGTGGTCGCTCATCATCGACATGTTTATCAATCAGAATATTTATGAGTTCAAGCTGCTGTTGCTCTGTCAAATGATGATCTTCTGATTGGGAAAGCAACATGTACATTTGTATTTTAGCATCCAATTCCAGACCAGTATTCTCAAAACCTATCTTCAAATGCTCAAATGATTTGGCATAGTTTCCTGCTACTTTGTAGTAATTTGAAAGCGAAAAATGGACAAAACCATCATTCGGCCTGTATTGTAGTACTTTGTTGTAATTCTCCAAAGATTTATCCATCAAGCTATCAGCCAAATACATATCAGCCAGTAAACCATAATATTTTGTATCACCCTGAAATTTGGTTACCAGTTTTTCTATCTCAAGGTAGGCCTCCTGTTTTTTCCCCTGCTTTAAAAATAAGCCTTGTTTACCCAAAGAAACCTGCTCGGTAATGCCCCACTTTTTCTCCAATTCGTCATAACAGGCAAGTGCATCATCCATTTTTCCGGCCATGCCGAACATCTCCGCGCGAAAAATTGGGTAATCAGTATTATCAGGCGAAAGCGCAGATAAAGTACCAAAAGTTTCAGCTGCCTTCTCGTACAATTTATTCTGCTGAAAGATTTTAGCCAGCAAAATCAGATAATATTGATTCTTAGGATTCAAGGAAGAAGCTCTCTCAAGCATCATCATGGCACTCTGAAAATCACTCCTTAAAATGTGAATATTTGCAATTTCATACAGGGAAGAGGAGGAGGAGGGATCCATTTCAAGACATCGGGAAAATATCTTAATTGCCTCTTCCGCATTACCAATGGTTCGCTGCTTGATACCTTCTACAAACAGATATTGGAATTGCTGTTTCTGATCGTCAGTCAAAAGGGAAAGGGACTTACTCTCCTCGTCTGGCACGACCATTTTTACGGTTTGCTGAGGGCTCTTGCATGAGAATACAAGAACGAAGAGAGGTAGGGTTACCCAAAATATATAGTTTTTTCTAATCATTTCAATTGTGTTGAGCATTCCTTAATGCTTTCCGGTATGACCAAATCCACCTTCACCCCGCTCACTTTCATCCAGAATTTCTACCTGATCCCATTCCGCTTGTTTGTAGGATGAAATGATCATTTGGGCAATTCTTTCACCATTGTTAATGATGAAATCCTCCTGAGACAAATTGATCAGGATAATCTTAATCTCACCCCTGTAGTCGGCATCAATAGTCCCTGGAGAATTGAGTACCGTTACACCCTTGTTGATGGCCAAACCACTTCTGGGTCTGACCTGTGCTTCATATCCGTCGGGTAATTGAATATAAAGTCCGGTGGGTATCAGCATCCTTTCCAACGGCCTAAGAACCAATGGCTCTGTCAAATCTGCACGAAGATCCATCCCGGCAGATTGTGTGGTACTGTATAGAGGTAAACTATTTTGTGATTTGTTGACAATTTTTACTTTCATCCCGAATTTTCCTGATTAAATACAACCATCCAAAACACATTGAAATATAGATAGTTAATTATTAATTTTCTACTTAATCCCAATACTGAAATGAATCGATTTTCCATGAACAATTAATCGGCTAAGATAAGAAACTAATCAACCTCTTCTATCTCCATTTAACTGCTTTGGCAGCAATCTCTTCAAATCTGATTTTTCATTGCGCCAGATGAAGAGAAGGAAGATTGAAAATAGCAGAGTTTTCAAAATGTAAGAGAGGAAGGTGCCATGAAGGTTTATATTTATTTCAATGGTATACAAAATCATAGCTAACAAAAAATAGGATCCTATTTTTTTTAGGTCGTACTGGACAGGAAAATATTTCTGTCCATAGTAATAACTGATAAAGGTAATGATCAGCGATGAGAAAAAGAATCCAAGGGCAGATGCCATATAGCCAATTTTAGGAATAAATATAATATTGATAGCCAATGTGATAATGCCACCTATGACAGAAAATATGGCTCCATATTTTGTTTGATCAGTCAATTTGTACCACAAAGACTGGGTATAGAAAATGCCCATGAAGAGATTACCCATTAACATCCATGGTACGATCTTTAGAGCTTCGTGGTAACCTGCATTTGACGGTCCGATGAAATATTTCAGTATGTCAATATAAAAAATGACTCCAAGAAAGATGAGCAGTCCAAAAATTACAAAATAGTTCATAATCAAGCTATAAACGCTTTTAGAGGATTCATTTTTATAATGTGAAAACAAGAATGGTTCAAATGAGAATCTGAATGCTTGTATAAATAGTGTCATTAAAATAGCCAGTTTTCCACATGCTGCATAAACCCCTAGTACATACATCGGATCCTGTCCATTTTGTATGAGTTGCGGAATCAATATTTTGTCAATATTCAATGTAACCATGCCCGCCAATCCTACTACCAGAATCGGCCATCCATAATTCAACATGGTTCTGAGCATTTCTGTTTTAAATACCATTTTTTTAATCCCCAAATCAGGCAAGAAGAGCAGCAAGGTGATGACAGAAGCGATCAAGTAAGACAAAAAGGCATATCCGATACCAATCTTCGGACTGTACAAATATTGAACAAATGAATCGGGGTTGTGTGAAAGAATTCTTGGACAAAGTAAAATCCAAAAAAGATTTAGCAGGATATTAATACCAATATTTATGATCTTAAAGAAAGCAAACTTGATTGGTCTCTGTTGCAAGCGCAACCTAGCAAAAGGAATAGCTGTAACAGCGTCCAAAGCAACAGTAATACCCATCCAGACAATATAGAGATGTTGCTCAGGATAACCGGCCCATCCTGAAATTTCCCTTGAGAAAATAGTGATGAGTAACACAAATAGGAGAGAGGTAACAGAAAGTGCTACCATAGAAGTGCCAAATACTTCATTCGGTTTGTCGCTCTTACTGGCAAACCGAAAGTAAGAAGTTTCCATTCCATAGGTGAGAAGTACCTGAAAAAAGGCAACATAAGCCAACAAATTACCTAGTATTCCATACTCACTGGCAGGGAAGGTATAGGTGTAAATAGGTGTTAGCAACAAAGTAAGGAATCGGCCAACGATGCTTGGCACACCATAAATCATGGTCTCTCCAGCTAATTTTTTAAGTGCACTCAAGTCAAAAAATATTTAATATTCAAACACAAAGATAACTGAGAATAGCAATTGAGATTTAAAAACTTCGAATTTCATTTGTTTATGTTTTGTTTTTTAATGGCCAAATGGAATCGAAGATCAGCGAAGCTAATACCCACATAATCATTTTCGGTTGGTCCCGATATGTAGGGATTGTTATTTCACACTCAGAACTACTGAATTTGTTTTTGGTACATTAACATTCCTTGCAACCATTACAAAATAAGATTCTATTTTTGATAAAAATTTCAATTAATTAATTTTATCGTCATGAACCGTCTGACACTCCATATTATTACATCTCTTTTTGTTGTGACAAGTTTCATGAATTGTGCCCAGTCAAACAGCCATTCCAGACGCCCGGTAACAGCCATACAGGTGCAACCAAAAAAGAAAAATTTCAAATTAGGTGAGGAGATTCAATTAAACCTGCAAACAAAATTGAAGGAGGGTACCCTTGAAAAAATTGAGATTTTAATAGATGGAAAGTTGGTCCAAACTTCAAAAAATTTAACAAATTCATTTATTTATAAAACAAGAAATTTTGGTGTTGGTAAACATATTGTTAAAGTGTCCGCATTGAAATCCGATGGAGTATCAGGAGATAATTATGATGAAATACTGGTTACTTCAGACACCAAACCAATAAAATATTCCTATCAGATTGTAGCAGAGTATCCCCACAATACTTCTCATTTTACGCAAGGTCTTGAATTCAAAAATAACCAGTTATACGAGGGAACCGGACAGGAAGGAACCTCATCAATCTATCAGCTTGATATTAAAACCAGTAAAGTACTAAAAGAATATAAGCTTGAAAATAAATATTTTGGTGAAGGAATCACCATTCTAAATAATAAAATTTATCAACTAACCTACAAAAACAAAATTGGTTTCGTTTATGACTTAAATACCTTCAAATTATTGAATACCTGGAATTATAAATCAAACGAAGGGTGGGGTTTAACCAATGACGGTCATTCTCTGATCATGAGTGACGGTACTGAAAATATTTATTACATTCATCCTGAGACCTATAAGGAAGAGAAAAGAATTCAGATATGTAATGAATATAATATTGTACCCAATGTAAATGAACTGGAATATATTAAAGGTGAAATTTGGGCTAATATTTGGCAAACCGATACAATCATCATCATCGATCCTGAGAGCGGAAAAGTAAAGGGTGAGATCAATTTAAGCGGGTTATCAGGAACAATTATGCAAAGTCAGAGAGAACCAATTGATGTATTGAATGGAATAGCCTGGAATCCCTTTACAGATAAAATTTATGTTACAGGTAAGTTTTGGCCAAAAATATTCGAAATAAAATTGATCAAAAGTTCCAATTAGAACAAGGTCATCGAATTATTTTCATTAGAAATTTTTCCTAAATGACTATAGGCTAAATCAGTAACCTCTCTTCCACGTGGAGTTCGTTTGATAAAGCCTTCTTTAATTAAGAATGGTTCATATACCTCTTCAATGGTTCCTGAATCCTCCCCTACAGCTGTCGCTATGGTAGAAATTCCAACCGGACCGCCTTTGAATTTATCAATAATGGTAGACAATATTTTATTATCCATTTCATCCAAACCAAATCTGTCAATATTTAACGCTTCCAGCGAATACTTTGTGATCTCAATATCAATGATTCCATTTCCTTTCACCATGGCAAAATCCCGTACCCTTCGTAACAATGAGTTGACAATTCTTGGGGTTCCTCTGCTCCTTCTCGCAATTTCGTAAGCTGCATCATTTTCAATTTTAACATCAAGTATTCTGGCAGATCGTTTAACTATACCTGTTAATATATCAATGTCATAATATTCAAGGTGGCAAGTAATGCCAAATCTGGCACGCAAAGGCCGGGTTAACAATCCACTTCTTGTTGTCGCTCCTATTAATGTGAATGGATTTAATTCAAGCTGAATTGATCTCGCGCTTGGACCTTTATCTATCAATATATCAATGCGAAAATCCTCCATTGCAGAATAAAGATATTCTTCAACAACTGGACTCAAACGATGAATCTCATCAATAAAAAGAACATCATTTTTTTCAAGATTAGTAAGAAGACCCGCCAAATCACCAGGCTTATCCAACACAGGTCCGGATGTCAATTTTAATTTAACCCCAAGTTCATTTGCTATGATATTTGACAAAGTTGTCTTACCTAATCCTGGTGGACCATGCAACAATACGTGATCCAGCGATTCACCCCGCATGATCGCAGCCTGGACAAAAACTTGTATATTATCTGTTATTTTGGATTGACCGGCAAAATCAGCAAACTTTAACGGTCTTAACTGATTATCTAACTCTCTTTCAGCATCACCACCACTGAGATCTCTTAAATCAACAAATTCTCCCATCAGTTATAAATGTTTTCCTAATGATTCTATGATCTCTTTAAATTTGAAAGCGTTAAATGGCTTCTCCATGAGATAATCCATACCATTTTCAACGCACTTTTGAAAATCATTGTTTAAAGTATTTGCAGTAAAAGCAATAATAGGCGTATAACCTCTCTCCTTTTCATCGTTCTCTAGTTTTCTAATTTCCATTGATGATTCAAAACCGTCCATAACCGGCATCATTAAATCCATCAATATCACATCAAAATTTTGAACTTTAAAAATATTATACCCTTCCAAACCATTATTGGCAATGGTAACGATGCAATTCAATTTTGATAAATTTATATTCATTAACTTCTGATTCAAAGCATTATCTTCAACCAGAAGCACTCTAAGCTTTTGTATATTTATGTTAGTAGGCATCATCAGTAACTTATAAAAAATTTATTTTTAGAAACTATTAAAATGATGGAATGAAACAGGGATTTCATTCTATGAACAAGTCAATAGTATAATTTAAATACTTTTAAATAATATTGTTTATAATTATTTAAGTTTTTGATAATTTACATCTTTTAAAAAGATGCTGAATGTTTATTAACTTTATAAATAATTGCAAAACTGCTAAATATAATTTTATTAACACGATGTTAATTTTAAATATTAAGTTGGGGTTGTTTATTTATATTACTATTTAAAGTTTAATTGTTATTTATTTTTCTTTTAAAAATAGGTATTTCTTCTCTCTTTTTTGGTAAATATTTGTTTAAACTGTTTTTTTTTGAATAACTCACAAGTTTTATTAACAGTTATTAACAATATATGTTTATGAAAGTACAATTATTTAACTCAATATCATGTTGAAAATAGCATTAGCTTCTGATCATGCTGGTTTTGCATTGAAAACTGCAATAATTAAGTATCTTAAAGAAAATAATTACGAAACAATAGATTTTGGTTGTTTTTCTGATAAAAGTTGCGATTATCCTGATTTTGCTCACCCATTGGCTTTTGCGGTCGAAAAAGATTTGAATATGGCTGGAATTGTTTGTTGTGGATCCGGAAATGGCATAAATATGACTGTAAATAAACATCAGGGTATTAGATCGGCTATTTGTTGGAACAGCCAGGTTGCTGAGCTTGCCAGATCACATAACAATGCCAATGTATGCTCACTTCCTGCCCGTTTTATTTCGATTGGGGAGGCTTTGGAGATAATTCATATTTTTCTTCACACCGATTTTGAATATGGTCGTCATTTGATACGTATTAACAAAATTCCTATTTTTTAATTTTTTAGATTTATATGTCCGGATTGTATGTCCATATACCTTTTTGTAATGAAAAGTGTCATTATTGTGATTTCTATTCCGGAAATCAGTTGTATCTTATAGAAGATTATGTTAATGCTATTGTACATGAAATAGCATTAAGAGAGAGTTATTTATCTGATAAAGAGATTAATACAATATATTTTGGCGGAGGTACTCCATCTTTATTATCATTTGTTCAAATTTTTAAAATATTGGAAGAGATTAGATTGAGGTTTACGGTGAAATCAGATGCAGAGATTACACTGGAATGCAATCCAGAAAATATCAATTTTGATTATTTGGTTCGAGTTGCATCAGTAGGAATTAATAGAATTAGTTTAGGTGTACAATTTTTGGATGACGAGGTTTTAAGAAAATTCAACAGACAACATTCTAAATCATTAATATTGAATTCATTAAATGTATTAGGCTCATCTTCTATTCAAAATGTTTCAGTTGATTTGATTTATTCGGTGCCTACAATTTCTGATAAATCTTTGGTTTCATCCCTGGAACTGTTACTAACCTATGATATAAAGCATTTTTCAGCTTATAGTTTAACTATATCAAAAAATTCTAAACTATTTTGGAAGATTAGGAGTGGAGAAGTCGTGGAGAATGATGAAAATGATTTTGTAAGACAGTATTGGTTAATTAATAATGCATTGATTACTGCAGGTTACATACAGTATGAGGTGAGTAATTATGCAAAAGATAGTTTTGTATCACGACATAATTTAGCTTATTGGAACCAAATACCCTATTTAGGTGTAGGGGTATCAGCACACAGTTATAATTTACATTCAAGACAATGGAATAGCTTGAATATTAAAAAATACATTCGTAATTTAGAAAAAGGTATTATTGATGTTGATATTGAAACACTTAGTGATATTGATAAGTATAATGAATATGTAATATTGAAATTGAGAACCTTCCATGGAATTTCAAATAATTATGTAAAAATAAGTTTTGATAGTAAGATTTATAGTCATTTTTGTGAATCTATTAATAGAATGAAAGGATTAGGTCACTTTGATTTCATTGGAGATATGATATTTTCTAAAAATTCAGACCTTTTGCTTGCCGATTATCTGGCAAAGAATTTGATGTTTTAATTTTTTTTGTAAACGTTATTGAGATGAGTATTTGTTTTTATCATGAAGATGTGGCTTTGCCTGAAGTGAATTATATTGCATTACAAAAGGTTTTGAAGGGCGAGGTAAGAATCAATAAATGTAAACTTGGTGAGATCAATTATATTTTTTGTAGTGATGAGTATCTTTATGATATCAATGTGAAATTTTTGAGTCATGATTTTTTTACTGATGTGATTACTTTTGATTACACTACTAATAGAGTTGTAAGCGGAGATATATACATTAGTACCGAAAGGGTGTTGAATAATTCAATTACTTTTGATCAATTTTATATGGATGAATTGGTGCGAGTCGTTTCACACGGTTTGCTGCATTTGTTGGAATACAATGATAAAAAGTCTGAAGAAGTAATTGTGATGAGAAAAAAAGAATCAGACTTAGTGTCTAAATTTAATTCTTTGGTTGATCTTCAATACCACTAATTTTTTTTACCTGAATGAGAGGGAACAGATTTTTTGATGTAATTGTGGTGGGTGCTGGTCATGCAGGTTGCGAGGCTGCAAGTGCAGCTGCAAAATTGGGTTCTAAAGTATTGCTCATAACGATGGATATTAATAGGGTTGCTCAAATGAGTTGCAATCCTGCTGTAGGAGGAATAGCAAAAGGTCAAATCGTTCGTGAAATTGATGCGCTTGGTGGTATAATGGGAAAAATCACCGATTTGAGCTCACTTCAGTTTAGAATGCTTAACCGTTCTAAAGGACCGGCTATGTGGAGTCCAAGGGCCCAGTGCGATAAAATGAAATTCTCAGAGAATTGGAGAATTGAACTTCAATCCAATGAAAATGTCAGTTTTTGGCAGGGTACTGCTATAGAATTGATTTTGAAAGAGGGTAGTGCCAAAGGGGTTAGGACAGACGTTGGTATTGAATTTTTTTCTGAATCTGTTATTTTGACAAATGGTACTTTTCTTAATGGATTGATGCATTTTGGACAAACTCAATTGGGAGGAGGGAGAATTTCTGAACCCGCCTCTTTTGGAATTTCCGAACAATTGAAGGGGTGTGGATTGCAGGTTGGAAGAATGAAGACAGGTACTCCTCCTCGTATTGATAAGCGGACAATTGATTTTAGTCGGTTAGAAGAGCAAGAAGGAGAAGTGGGTAATCAGTTTAGTTTTTATTACCATTCTTATGAGAAATTGGCACCTATAAATTGTCATATAACTTACACCAATGAAATCGTTCATAAAGAATTGGAAAAGGGATTCAAATTATCCCCTATGTTTGATGGCACGATAAAGAGTTTAGGACCCAGATATTGTCCAAGTATCGAGACTAAATTGATAATATTTTCAGAGAAAAGTTCTCATCAATTGTATTTGGAACCTGAAGGTGTGGATTCTATTGAATATTATTTGAATGGATTTTCTACTTCCTTGCCTTTTGAAGTTCAAGAACAAGCTTTGAAATTTATCCCTGGTCTTGAGCATGCAAAAATAATCAGGCCAGGATATGCTATTGAGTATGATTTTTTCGATCCTTCACAGTTAAATCATTCGTTGGAATCTAAGTTGGTTGACGGATTATTTTTGGCTGGACAGATTAATGGAACTACAGGATACGAGGAAGCTGGTGCTCAAGGTTTGATTGCAGGTATCAATTCTCACAGAAAATTGTCCAAATTGCAGCCTATTGTTCTTTCCAGAGATCAAGCTTACATTGGTGTATTGATTGATGATCTGGTAACAAAAGGAGTAGATGAGCCTTATAGAATGTTTACCAGCAGAGCTGAACATAGGTTGATTCTGAGACAGGATAATGCTGATGAGCGCTTATCCGCATTGGGTTATAGTATTGGTTTATTACCCGAGTCTTTTTATAAGTTGTTTAAAGAGAAATTATTATTTGTTGAGAGGATGCTTGATCAATTGAAAACTATTTCTGTAAAACCTGAGTTTATTAATGAATTTTTGGTTGAAAATTCTTCTGCTCCAATAAAGCAAAAAGCAAAATTGTATAACATCATTAGTCGACCCCAAATTTCATTAAAAGATTTCTTTGAGAGATTCCCTGAAAGTAAAAGTGAGATGGGTGAAATCCCTGATTTGCTAATCAATGATGTCATTGAATCAGTTGAGATAAGAATCAAATACGCTGGCTACATTAATAGGGAAAAATCGGCGGCAGAGAAATTGTCAAGATTAGAAAACATTAAGATTGAGAATCGCTTTGACTATCAGAGTATTTTGTCTTTATCAACGGAGGCCAGGGAAAAGTTGTCGAAAATTAATCCTAAAACAATTGGTCAGGCTCATAGGATTCCTGGTATTTCTCCAAATGATATAAATGTATTGCTTATATTATTGGGTCGTTAATGTTCCACGTGGAACAAATCATTTATATTGGGTAAAAGTTATTTAAAAATACCACAATCAGTAGACATTGCCTAATTGACCAAAAAATCTGAAGTCTTTTAATATAAAGTAAAAATGAATAGAATAAGTATTGGAATAGAGGATGTAAAGAACTCAATAAGAAATGTACCAAATTTTCCAAAAGAAGGAATCCAATTCAAGGATGTTTCTACTGCTTTTAAAGATAAAGGAATTTTTAAATTCATAGTTTCTGAGATAAGAAACAATTATCAAGAGTGCGGGATTACAAAAGTAGTTGGGATCGAGTCGCGAGGTTTTATTCTAGGAAGTATTTTGGCAGGTGAGTTGCATGCTGGTTTTGTGCCAATTCGAAAACCTGGGAAATTACCATCTGAGACTTTTGTTCAGTCGTATGATCTTGAATACGGTTCAGATTCATTGGAAATCCACACGGATGCGCTGGATAAGGATGATATTGTTCTAATTCATGATGATTTGCTTGCTACAGGAGGAACGGTAAATGCAGCAGTTGACTTGGTGAGGAAATTTGGTGTAGCTAAAATTTATGCAAATTTTTTCGTGGAATTGGATTTTTTAGGTGGGAGAAAGCGGATTGCTAAAGATATTGAGGTTTGGTCGTTAATCCATTATTAATCATTTAGGTGTATCGAGACAACCACATATCGCATTTTGCTGAAGTTAAAAAACTGCCTTCTAATCCAGGAGTTTACCAGTTTTTTGATAAGGACGATAAAATCATTTATGTAGGCAAGGCAAAGAATTTAAAAAAGCGAGTTTCTTCCTATTTCCTAAAAACATATGATAACAGGAAAACAGAAGTTTTGGTCAGGCAGATTGAAAAAATCAGACATATTGTTGTAGATAGTGAGGAGGATGCACTGTTGCTTGAAAATAATCTGATTAAACAATACCAACCGAAATACAATATTCTGTTAAAAGACGATAAAACTTTTCCCTGGATATGCATTAAGAATGAACCATTCCCACGAATTTTTTATACCCGCAAAAAAATAATTGACGGATCCACATATTATGGACCCTATACCTCAGTATATATGGCCAGGACCATTCTTGAGGTAATCAAGCAATTGTTCCAGATTAGGAATTGCAATTTGTCTTTGTCGGAAGCGAATATTTCTGGCAAGAAATTTAAAAAGTGTCTTGAATTTCAAATTGGAAATTGCAAGGCTCCATGTGAGTTGCTTTATTCGAAGCGTAATTATGACATGGATATACAAAATGCGAAAGCCATTTTAAGTGGAATGATTGCGCCAGTTTATAATTATTTGAAAGGTGTCATGCAAGCCGCAGCCGAAAAGTATGATTTTGAGCGCGCCAACGAATACAAATCAAAAATTCAGGTTCTTGATAATTATAGAAGTAAGTCATTGGTTTGCAGTGCATCAATGACCAATATGGATGTCTTCTCATTCCATGAAGATGATAAAAATGCCGTTGTAAATTATTTCCGAATTGTAAATGGATCTATAGTAACATCTTATCTATTAGAGGTTAAGAAGAAGTTGAATGAATCAAAGGATGAATTATTGTCGTTTTGTATCGTAGAAATACGTAAAATATGTAATTCAGTCTCTACTGAAATTATTCTTCCATTTTTAATTGATGTTGAATTTTCTAACTTGAAGATTACCGTTCCCCAGATAGGAGAGAAGAAGAAAATACTTGAATTGTGCGAAAGAAATGGTCGGTTATTTATGCTTGAAAGGGCAAAGAATGAATCTGCCAAATCTCCTGTTCTCAAAAAGCAAAGGGTCCTTGAAAGGATGCAGAAGGATCTAAAGATGAGTGTTCTTCCCCGGATGATTGAATGTTTCGACAATTCTAATATTTGCGGAGATTTTCCAGTCTCTTCTTGTGTCATATTCAAGGATGGACAACCGTTAAAATCTCAATACAGGCATTTTAATATCAAATCTGTTGAAGGACCGAATGATTTTGCCTCAATGGAAGAGGTTGTAGAACGCCGGTATAGCAGACAATTGGCTGAGGGTAATCAACTACCTGATTTAATAGTCATTGATGGGGGGAAAGGACAACTTTCTTCTGCCTTCTCCGTTCTTTCAAAATTAGGAATAGAACAAAAAGTGTCGTTAATAGGTATAGCAAAGAGATTGGAAGAGCTCTATTTTCCAAATGACCCCATTCCTATTTACCTCGATAAGAAATCGGAGACGTTAAAAGTTTTACAGCATTTGAGGGATGAAGCGCATCGGTTCGGAATTACTTTCCATCGGTTAAAAAGATCGGAGAATTTTACTACTTCAGCACTTTCAGCTATTCCTGGAGTAGGTAGTAAAACGATTGAAAAATTGTTAATCCACTTTAAATCAGTTGTTAATATACATACTGCTGAGTTAGCAGAACTGGAAAGGGTGGTGGGAAAGGACAAAGCAACGAAGGTTCTGGATTATTATGCTAAAAATGAAGCGTCAGAAAAGAGAGGCATATAAATTGCGATTAAAAATTGGTGATTTTTTAGAGGTTAATTTGTCCTGTAATGAATATATGTTGTGTTTTTGACCCTGTAACAATTTAATTTTCAATAAGATATTTTCTGCTATTAAGTTTTCTGATTCAATTGAGACTTCTTCAATAATTCCTTTTACAACTTCGAGTCTGTATGAAATTTCAGAATTGTTAAAGCTGACACGATGCTGATAAACGTATTTGGGCGAATAGCCGAAAATCCACTCTTCAGTAGAATATTTGGTTTTGACCAAATCCAGAATCGGAGTAATTGCTGATTCGGGTAAATTTGAGGCGTTAATTTTTTTATTTACCTCGCCAGTGAAATTAGGGAGATTGGCAAGAATGTAATCAATATTTATTTTTGCTGATACTTCTGAAAGGTTCATTACTGAAGATCTTTTTGAAGCGATAGATCTGTCAGAATAGCGATCCGGATTTGCCTTTAAAGATAGAGCAAGATTTCTTAAGTTGCAATCAATCAGTAAGGTGCCATGAGCTAGTACCCTATCTTTGTACACATGCATGGCACTGCCAGAAATTTTTTTTCCTTTCAACAAAAAATCATTTCTTATAGATAATGACAATTCAGGAACGAGTTGCTTCAAAAAATTGAAAATAGATTCTGTGATGATTTTGTAGGAGATGCTTTCAGAAATTGCTACGGATTGGATGTAACTGAAGTTTAGATTTCCCTTATCATGGTAAACGGCTCCTCCGCCGGATAATCTCCTGGCTACTAATATGTTATTTGCCAAAATGAAGGGAGCATTGACCTCTTTTTGAGCGATCTGATGTTTTCCAACCACCACACAGGGATTGTTTATATAAAAGAATAGAAAATCTTCTGAACTATTCTTAAGCAAGTACTCTTCCGTAGCAAGATTCCAATAGGGATCATGGCTAGATGATATCAGAAGGTTCATTTTTTCTGCGGTTTAATCGTATTGATTTCCCCGGAAAGCATCGGATTTTCGTAGTTGATCTTTTGGTTAAGTTCAAAATCATATAGCGTAAGGATCCTAAGACGGTAATAAGCCAACCAATAGGTAGCCAAAGAATTAATATAATCCAACTTACCGGTTACTCTTTCCGACGAAGCTATGTTCATGTCTGTTATGGTAATTTCTCCGTTCTGAAATTTCTTCAAGGCAATGATGTATCCATTGGCCGCAACTTTGTCTGCTTCCTCAGCTGTTTTGAGCTGGTCCTTCATTAAACTGAACTGTTCAACCTGTACAATGACACTTCTGTCAAAATCTTCAAAGGCTTGTTTGACATCGAAACTAACCAGGTCGCGGTTGGATTCTGCCATTTTTACCGAAGATGCAGCTTTTCCCCAATCCAAAATCGGAACGCTGAAAGTTAGCTGCAGCATCCGCTGATTCAAAGGCTGATTGTAAATTCCCGGAAAGGTTTCGGCGCTGTTAGATAAGCCATAATTTCCTGAAAGTGTAGCAGTTAATCCGCTACTTCTTTTTGCCTGGGTAAGCTGACTTTCTGCAGAGATGAGTCTGCGTAGGTAATACACCTGCTCTGAACGATTTTCACGAGCTTCTTTCAGCGCTTTTTGGGGATCAATATCGAAAAGTGTGATTAACAGAGGCATTTGAAGCTCAATATTTACTTTTTGGTCCAAACCAATGTAAGATTTCAAGGAAAAGTCTGCATTTTTTAAATCCATTTTTGCAGAACTCATTGATTTTTCGGCGTTTAAAACTGAAAGTTGGATGCGGGAAAAGTCATTTTCAGAAATTTGCCCAAGTTTCTTTTTTACCTGTGCAATTTTTAAGTTATCCGAACTGTTGTCAAAAGAACTTTTGGCAAGGTTGTAGTTCGTTTGGATTCTCAAATAATTGAAAAAATAGGATGTAGCTGTGTAAGCGATATTCTCAATGGTCTCAATGAAATTTTTCTGCGATTCGTCGTATATCATTGGCTCTGTCTTTTTCGTCCATTTCATCCAGTTATAGGCAAAGATTGGCTGATTAAACCCGATTGAAAAGGGGCTACCCGAGTATAGTACACTATTCTTGTTATAATCCTGAACCCTGGCGAAGGAAGTGGAAGCATAGATTTGTGTCCCCGTAAGCGGAATATACTGATTCAATGACAGATAAGAGGCAATAGATAGATTAGATACCTGCTTGAATTCGATGCTTCCATCGGGTTGGGTTACGGGTACTGTTGATTGCGCGTAGTTAGGCAGTGTCCCATTTAGAATAAGGTTTGGCAGAAATTGCTTTGTAAAATTTCTGTAGCGCCAATAAAAGCTTACATGTTGATTTTGAGCATATTTAAGAGAAGAGGATTGAGAAATAGCCAAATCAACGATGTTTTTTAAACTTAGGCCCATTTTAACTGAGTCTTTGTTACTTTTTCCTTCCTGAGCAAAAATCGTGTAATTTAATGACAACAGTAGAAAAGCAATACTGAATATAATTTTCACCTTCTTACCCATAAATCATTATTTAACAGATATTTCACTGATACTTTTTAATTGATTGTATCCTGCCAATGGTACAATAATCTGGTCGCCTTCTTTGACCCCGTCAGAAATTTCAATGTAGTTCGGACTTCTGTATCCTGTAGAAATTCTATGCTTTATTGCTTTTCCGTCACTATAAACGTACAGGAATTCGGGATTTTCCTTTTCAAATTGAGGGATATTCTTGATTCTTAACGCATTCTCTTTGAAATTTTTGGCAACCCACAATTCTATGTTTTGATGTGGAATTAGCTTAGGATGTGATCTTTCTTCGAGGTGGACATTGAATTGAATTTTGCCATTTTCAACAACTGGCGAGACGATCCCGATATGACCGTATAATGTTGTATCCTCAAAGACCGCGTAGATAGGCGTACCGGTTTTTACAAAATCAGCCATCTTTTCTTCAATGGATCCGGATATTTTGAATGATGATAGATCAGAAATTCTCACCAATACCTGATCCTTGCTTACTTTTTCGCCAGTCTTACCTCCAATGGCCAGTACGATACCTGAAGATTGGGATCTCACATTCGTCTGCTCCAATCCCATGAATTTATCTTTTAAATCCTTTTCCTGAATTTCAATCCCCAGAAGCAGACCCTCTTCTTCTGCTCTTAACTGCTTGATCCTGATACTGTTTTTTTCTTTTAGGGTAAGTAGTTCTTTTTCTGCAAGGGCTATTTCCTGTTTGGTCTTTTCAATTTTGGCCGGTGAGATACCTCCAACTTCCACAAGTTGCTCTTCATCTGAGAGTTGAGATTTTAAAGAGGTAATATTCAGCTTTTTAACGTCCTCATTGTATTTTAGATCGATTTTGGTTGAGCTTTCAGCCAAATTGTTTTTTTCAAGGCTATTTTTCTTGATTGACAATTGATCCTGGATATTTTCGATATCCGATTTAATCTGCTGGTCGTCCAGTACCAATATGAGATCTCCTGCCTGAACACCGCTTCCAGGTTCCTTGATAATTTTTTTGATAGTGCTTGGATAGTTGCACCGGATCAATACTTCACTCTCGGGTTCAACAACTCCGGATGTTTTAACAGGATTGATGATTTTTCCTCTCTCGACCGTCAGAATCATACACTGATTTTTATCAATCGTATTCGGTGATTCTGAACAGGAGGACAGAATCAAGATTGAAAAAAGCAAACCCAGAAAATTGGGTATTGAATTTTTAGTAATATTCATAGTTAATAGCGTTGTATGAAGTATAATTGCCTCTACTCTTAGTAATGTTAATCAAATCAATGCGTAAAGTTAAACAATCAGAGTCATCGTTACATTATATTTTTATTAATTTAACAGATCATTAGACCATTCAAATCACTTGAGTGATTCTCGAGAATTGTTATCTCTCACAATTTTTAGAGAAAAATCAGCAAAGCAGAGATGAATGTTATGACAACAACGAGCCATCTATAATACTGATCTGCAATGGTATGTACTAGTTTCACACCAAGGTAGGCTCCCAGCATGACAAAAGGAATCACTGCCAGATCAATTAGAAGCGCTTCCTGGTGAATGTTGTCCCAGACAAAATATTGCAGAGGGAGTTTTGTCATATTAACAATCGCGAAAAACCAGGCTGTAGTACCGATATAATTCTTCTTTGGTAGACGCAACGCGAGAAGATAAATGGCAAAGACTGGGCCTGCTACATTGCCGATCATGGTCGCGAATCCTCCAAGTATTCCAAATAGAGCGGCAAACCAGGCATAATCCGGGAGATCAATTTTTTTATTTTTTGAGTCGTTCCAAACCATTAGTACCAGGGAAAGGAGTACAGAAGCCGCTATGAGATGTTTGAATTGATGATCGTTGATCCAGGCCCCAATCCAAAGGGCAAGGATTAATCCGGCCAACGCCCATGGAAGTGCTTTAAGAAGCGGATTCCATGCAGCATGACGATGGTAATAAATAACGGCAAAGATATCTGCCGTGATCAGGATTGGCAGCAATACACCGGTAGAGGCTTTCCCTCCAAAGATCATTGCCATGATAGGAACCACGATCATAGAAACTCCGGGAACCCCGGTTTTTGACATCCCGATCAGGATGGCACACATGGCTATCAGAACCCAATGGGTGTTGGACAGCGAGAAAACTGTGATAAAACCCGACATTGCTAATAATTTTCTGGTTTGGTTGGATTTAACTATTTTTGCAAAAATTTTAAAGATAGTTTTTTAACGTTCAAAAAAAGAGAATAATGGCAAGTTTAGCAGATTTTCGTAATGGCCTGTGTATCGAATTCAATGATCAGATATTTCAGATTGTAAGTTTTCAGCATGTCAAACCTGGCAAAGGCCCAGCGTTTGTTCGTACAAAACTAAAAAATATGAAAACCGGAAAGGTGATCGATAACACTTTCTCCGGAGGCACAAAAATTACCACTGTGCGGGTTGAGAGAAGACCCTACCAATACCTGTATCAGGATGAGACAGGTTACAATTTCATGAATGCAGAAACGTTCGAACAAGTGAACATTGAAGCCGTTATGGTTGAGAATGCAGATTTGATGAAAGAGGGGATGACTGTCGAGATCACTTACCATACAGAAACGGAAACGCCATTAACGGTCGATTTGCCACCATTCATCGAATTGGAGATAACCTATGCAGAACCAAGCGAACGTGGCAACACGGCTTCCTCTACCGCTTTAAAGGCAGTGACAGTTGAGTCGGGAGCGACCATCATGGTTCCGCTCTTTATCAACCAGGGTGATGTCATCAAAGTTGATACACGAGACCGTTCTTATTCTGAAAGGGTAAAGAAATAATAACAGATAAAAACAAGAAAGCCGGTTGATTATTCAACCGGCTTTCTTGTTTTTATCTGTTATTGTCAGATTATCAGCATCGCATCTCCGTAAGCTCCGAAATGATACTTCTCTTTGATCGCCTCTTTGTAAGCATTCATCAGGTTATCGTATCCGGCAAAAGCACTCACCATCATCAGGAGCGTTGAGAGTGGAAGGTGAAAATTGGAGATCATGCTGTCAGCAACACTGAAATCATAAGGAGGGAAGATGAACTTGTTGGTCCATCCCTCAAAAGGTTTCAACATGCCGTTGGTGGAGACGGAAGTTTCCAAAGTCCGCATCACAGTGGTTCCAACCGCACAAACACGATGCCTTTCTTCCTTGGCAGAATTGACAATATTGACTGCCTCATCTCTGATCCAGATCTGTTCGGAATCCATTTTGTGCTTGGTAAGATCTTCGACATCCACGCTTCTGAAATTTCCCAAACCAACATGCAGGGTAATTTCAGCAAAATCTATACCTTTGATTTCCAAACGTTTCAAAAGTTCCCGACTGAAATGAAGGCCTGCTGTCGGCGCTGCCACTGCACCTTCGTGTTTGGCAAAAACAGTCTGATAGCGGGCAGCATCATCCTCTTCTACAGGACGGTTAATGATTTTTGGCAGAGGAGTTTCTCCAAGTTTGAACAGTGTATCCTTGAATTCATCGTAAGTACCATCGAAGAGGAAACGAAGAGTCCTGCCTCTTGAGGTTGTATTGTCAATAACTTCAGCAACCAAAAGATCATCATCACCAAAGTAAAGCTTGTTGCCAATTCTGATTTTTCTGGCAGGATCGACAAGTACATCCCACAGCCTTAGTTCGCGGTTCAATTCCCTTAAAAGGAATACTTCGATTTGTGCACCTGTTTTTTCCTTATTTCCGTATAGACGGGCAGGGAAAACCTTGGTATTATTGAAAACCATAACGTCTTTGTCGTTAAAATAGTCAATAACATCCTTGAAAATTTTGTGTTCAATGTCGCCGGTTTGACGGTTTAAAACAAGTAACCTGGATTCGTCCCTATTCTTCGATGGATGAAGGGAGATCAATTCATCAGGTAAATTGTACTTAAATTTCGAAAGCTTCATTGTTGATGACATTTATTCGATTTATATATTTGTATTATTACTGGTATTAAAATGGGCAGAAAGCATATCTGCTAACTCTGTCAGATCTAAACTTTGATCAATTGAATATTCTCCTATCCGGGTACGTATTAATCCTATCAAATAGGCTCCACTGTTAAGAGCATTGCCAATATCCCTGGCAAGTGCACGGATGTAGGTCCCTTTGCTGCATACAATTCTCAATTCTATTTCCGGCATCTCAAACCGCAAAAGTTCAATCTCCCTGACAACAAGCATCTTCGATTTTAGTTCAACCTCTTTTCCTTTTCTTGCAAGTTTATAGGCCCTTTTACCATCCACTTTTATTGCTGAGTAGGCAGGCGGTACCTGTTCAATAGCACCAACAAAGGATGGAAGAATGTTTTCTAATGTTTCACGAGTGATGTGAGCCGTTGCAAATTGTCCGTCTTCTTCTGTTTCAAGATCGAAGGAAGGTGTCGTTGCTCCTACTTTAAGCAGAGCGATGTACTCTTTTTCATCGGCCTGAATTTCATCGATTTGCTTCGTTAATTTACCCGAACAAAGTACCATCACCCCGGTAGCTTTAGGATCTAACGTTCCGGCATGACCAAGTTTTAATTTTTTGATCTTCATCAGCCGGCAGAGCATGATCCGAACCTTGTTTACCAAATCAAAAGAGGTCCAATCGAGCGGTTTGTTTAAAACCAGGATCTCGCCCCGAATGAAATCAAAATCTTTTGACTCCTTATATCTCATTAAATGAACGGGTAACTTTAAAAATAGAGCTGCAGTAGTTTGCAGGAATTAAAATCGTTTGAAATAAAACCAATCAGGTTAAGATTTCTTATGATTTTCAGATTTGGGTTTTTTCATGATGGCATAAATCTCAAAGAGAAACCCGAACATGACTACCAGAGGAGCAAGCGTAATCCTTCTGAAGCTGAAGATGATCTCTTTGTTGAAAACGTTTGGGTCGTCGCTTTTACCACCGGTCATCAGCGCAAATCCCAGGATGATGATGCCGAGTCCGATCAGCATCAATTTCAGATTCTCCTTACCAAGGGCGAAGCCTACCGGATCATTCTGTCCACTATTCTTGACCATTTAACAATGAATTAGTTATTAACCCGCAAAGATAGTTCAATAATAGAGCTGATCAAACTTCATTCGCAAAAATTTATTCACTGCAAAATAAGTAGACAAGGCAGTCATGAAAATCCCAAAAATAAATATTCCGAAAACTAGTAAAGCTAGTGATATAGAATTCTGAAAATCAATAAGATCCTTTAATTCCGACTGATAAGAAAAGAAGATCATCAACAAAATAAAGCAGGCAATAAAGGCGCCATAAATTCCATGCAATATGCTCTTTGCAATAAACGGGAACCTGATAAATGACCTGGTGGCACCTACCAACTGCATCGAATTGATCAGATATCTCTTCGAATAGATGGAAAGACGAATGGTATTATTGATCAGGGCTATGAAGATGGTAAACATCAAAATACTGAGCACCAAAATGATCAGACTAAGTTTTTTGACATTAGAATGAAGCTGTTTGACAAGGTTCCGCTGGTAATATACCTCCTGAACTTCAGGATACTTAATGAATTGGGCCTCCAAAAGTGCCAGGCTATCAGGATTGGCGTAGTTGGCATGAAGCTTCACATCCATTGAGCTGAGCAACGGATTGTAACCCAGAAAATCGACAAAGTCTTCACCCAGATCTTTTTTTAGTTCCTGTGCTGCGGACTCTTTGTCGACAAAACGGGTCGATTTAATGAAAGAGGTTGCCTCAAGCGTTTTCTGTAGTTTCAATACATCCACCTCTCTCGTATTTTCTTTCAGGATCAGTGTCACGCCAACATTTTCCATGACATAATCAGATAGTCTTTTGGTATTTATCAGTAAAATACCAAGCAATCCGAAAAGGAATAGCACCAATGATATGCTAAGTGTGGTGCTGAAATAGGAACTAAAAAGTGATTTTCTCAATTTGAATTTTTCTTTTGCCATGCGAGAAATGTTTGGACCACATCAAAAATTACCAATAGGGAATTTGGAACATTTTCACCTCCATTTCCCATCGGTTCTTCTATTTAGCGCTTTTTTTCAAAGGTATATTTTTAAAGAGCACAAAACCAATAAAAAAGAGTAAAAGTAGAGAAGAAACCATCGAAACCTGCTTACCCAACCGGTAAGACAAAGGTTCAAATTTAAATGTGATGTCGTAAGCTCCTTCCTGCAGTACCATTGCTCTCAGAACATAATTGGCTTGAAAATAGGGGACTAGTTTATCGCCGATGTAGGCATTCCATCCTTTCGGATAGTAGATTTCAGAGAAGACAGCAATCTCATTCCCTTTTCCGGAATAACTGTATACCAATTTGTTTGGTGAATAACTGGTGAGAGAAAGTTTTGAGGTGGCGCCATTTCCCGCAGAAACATTGCCCAGTAAAGATTGAAATTTCTTGTCTACCACAACGGTTTTTCTCAGGTCTGCTTTCCCCAAAGCAGCAATTTCCTGATCCGCATTGTCAACCAATTGATAACCATTTACAATCCAGGCATTTCCGAGGGCTTTTGAATTTGTGATTGGTGCCGCTTCCGGATTGAATACCATGTACTTTGTATTCAGCATGTTCAAGGCATTTAATCCGATAAAGAGCGAGTCTACGCCACTTTCAGATTTCAATGCGTTGAGTTTTGTCCCCAACTGACGGATTTCACCATCAATTTGTAAATTAATCAGCTCCTGGTACCTTCTCATTTTTGCACCATGGTATCCACCGATAGATTGGTGATAATAAGAGGTGCTTGCCTCATTGAAAGGATCGGTTGAAAGATTTAGAACCCTGTATTCAGTTTTATCTTTAAGAATTTCCTTGTCGGCTTTGGTGGCAGGATAGGGGTTTCTGGCATTTTGCTCCTGGACGAAATTGTTGTCGTTGAGGTATCTTTTGTTCACGCCCCACATATCCACCAAAATGAGTGTTCCGATGATCAGCAAAGCGTATTTGCGCTGAATTTTCTTTGCCACATGAACCCATAAAATGAGTGCAACAGCCAGAATCAGTGCGGCAGACCGAAGTGCATCCGACCTGAGAAAGGATGAACGATCGGATACCAGCCCCTTTTGTATCCATTCTGGCATCTGAGAATCACTGGCCGATACAAATGAACCCGATAATCCAGGTATGAGAAAGAACACCAGGGAGATTCCGGCTGTCAGGGCGACACTCCATATCATGGCCTTTTTCCAAACGGCCTTGTCAATTTCCTCAGAGAAAATTTTATTGAGGCCTATTGAGGCCAATAGTGGGATCGTGAAGCCGGCGATGACAAGGATCATCGAGACCGTTCTGAATTTGTTGTATCCAGGGAAGTAGTCGAGGAAAAAATTGGTAAGCGGCATGAAATTCCGTCCCCACGATAACAGAATGGAAAAAATTGTTGCGGCAATGATCCATGTTCTCACTGCGCCTTTGGTCAGAAACAGTGACAGGACAAATAGAAACAGCACAATTGCCCCGACATAGACAGGCCCAGAAGTACCTGGCTGTGTTCCCCAGTAGCCTGGAAGCTGTTTGACAATGGCGTTCGCATTAGGTACATTGTTGGATCTTAAGAGATCTGCAGTTACAGAATTTTCCCCGAAATTGATCATGGAGGCTCCACCTTTAAAGTTTGGAATCAGCAGGGTCAATGTCTCGTCGACGCCATAGCTCCAGCCTGTGGCGTAATCCTTGTCGAGTCCCGATGTTTGGTTTCCTTTATCCGCAGTCAATTCGGAGGCGCCTCTTATCGAGAATTTTCCATATTCGTAAGTGGTCCAAAGCCTTTCAGCGTTGGTAGCGATAGCCACCAGGGCGAACAAGGCAATGATACCGCTTCTTTTCAGGAAGTCAGATACTGCTTTTTCCTTAAAAGCGAAGTATAGCTCAGCCATGCCAAAAATCAGGATGGTAAGCATGGTGTAATAGGTGATCTGAAGGTGGTTGGCATAGATCTGAAGCGCCAAAAAGAGCGCAAAGAAAGCGCTTCCAATCCAGAGATTTTTCTTCCAGGCATGGTACAAGGCTCCGATCATGGGCGCCATGTATCCTATCGCCACGGCCTTGGTATTGTGGCCAGCCGCAATGATGATGAAATCGTATGAGGAGAATCCGAAGGCGACGGCCCCAATCAAACTGATCCAGGGGTTTAGTCCAAAGAGGAGCAAGGCAAGGTAGAATCCTATCAGATAAAGAAAGACGAAGCTGATGGGTCGCCAATCAAACAGGGTCGTAAGTTGATAGATGGGGGATATGGCCGAATAGGTGGGAAGGCCAATCAGGTAGGCAGGCATTCCGCCAAACATTGAATTGGTCCACAAAGCCAGATCAGAATGGCTTTTGTTGTAATCGGTAATCTCCTTGGCCATTCCTGTAGCCGTATTGGTATCGTGCTGATTCAGTTTCTTCCCTTCGAGTTGTGGGGAGAAGTAAATTGCCGGAAGAATCAAAAAGAGTAAAACGGCCGTAAGGTGCGGAAGAGCTTTTTTGAAAAGTACGTTATCCATGGCTACAATGTTGATATTCGGTCGTAAAAGTACATTTTTTTATACAATGGTTTTTCCTACTTTTGTCCTTATTTGAAAATTCTATCCTGTTGGGAATCATTGTCAAACAATCCGTTAAAGGTACCATCTATGTCTATTTGGGTGTACTGTTGGGGTTTATCACCACAGCCATTCTCCTTCCGCGGATCTATTCGACTTCTGAGGTTGGATTGCTGAAGGTCATTGTAACCTATTCAACTTTGATCGCACAATTTGGTACGCTTGGGATCAATGGAGCCACCATCCGGTTGTTCCCCTTTTTCAAAACAGAGGACAAAAAACACCACGGTTTTCTTCCACTGGCCTTGTCAGTTGGAATGGTTGGTTTTATGTTGTCCACTGTTTTGTTGCTGATATTTAAGCCTTTGCTGGTCGAAATGAGTATGGAGAAGTCGAGCCTGATGGTTGGATACATCAACTATCTGGTAGTTTTGGTCTTCTTTCAGCTTTTCTTCTCGATCCTCGATATTTACTATTCGGCTCTGATGAACAGTGTACACGGAACCTATCTTAGGGAGGTGTTTCAGCGTGTTCTCATCATTCTGATGATCGCACTTTATTATTTCAATCTTCTCACCTTTCACCAATTTGTCCTGACCTACATAGCTGCCATTTCAGTGCCTACCCTTTATATTTTATACACACTGATCAGGGAAGGACAGTTCAATTTGAAATTTGAGCTTTCATTTCTGGACAAAAACCTGTTGCGCTCGATTGGTGCGGTCTCTTTGTTCAGTATTTTGAATGGGTTCTCAGTTATTATGATTCAGAATGTTGATCTGATAATGGTCAACAAAATGCTTGGTTTGGATGCCGCCGGGATCTATGCCATTTGCTTCTTTTTCGGGATAGTGGTCAGTTTGCCGGCCCGTTCGATTTACAAAATTGCCAATGTGGCTGCGGCCGAAGCCTGGAAGAGTGATGACCGGAAAACCCTTCGCGACATATACGAAAAGAGTTGTCTCACGCTTTTTATCATTGGATCCTATCTTTTTCTTGGCGTTTGGCTCAACATCGACAACATCATGCAAATTTTGAGACCGGAATACCTTGCCGGTAAATGGGTCATATTTTTCATCGGATTTGGATGTCTGATGGATATGGCAACCGGAGCCAATAGTTCGCTGATGGGGACTTCGAAATACTACAAAGTGCAGTCGTACCTGCTTTTGATCCTTGTCATTCTGCTTGTTTCGCTGAACCTGTTTTTAATTCCGCGTTATGGCCTGACCGGGGCTGCTGTCAGTAGCGCCGCATCACTGGGGGTACTGAATCTGCTGCGGTATCTGTTCCTCTACTTCAAATACGACTTTCAACCTTACAATCTGCGTTTTGTGACCGTGATTGTGATTGGTGCAATGGCTTATTTTGTCGCACATGAGATCCCGGTCCTATTTCATTACATACCTGACCTGATCATCCGTAGCGGCGTGTTTACCATTCTGTTTTTGCTGCCCATCTATTTTTTCAGGATTTCAGCGGATCTCAACCAGGCTGCAGATAATTTTTTGAAGAAGCTAAAAGACTGTTTAAAAATATTACACAGAGAATAATTGTCTATTAATCTAAAATATCGGGTTTATAAAAATTTCTGCAATTGGGTGTTTTCATGAGAGAAACCCCGGAGTTACACAGAGTTGGAAAATCGCTTGCGATTTTTCTCTCTGTGTAACTCGTTGTTTCCTCAAGCGTATTTTAACTAAAGCGAGAATTTCAAAGCCATTTTTAGTTTAATTATGGAGTAATAAATTCTCTGTGTAAGAAATTTAAACAACTTCTTAAAATAATCAGATAGTTTCTGTCATGGAAAAGAGACCACTTGTTTCGATAATCACCCCCACCTACAACCACGAAAAATACCTGGCTGATTGCATTGATTCAGTCCTGAAGCAAAGTTATTCGGAGTGGGAGATGATCATTCTCAACGATGGTAGTACTGACCGTACCGCAGAAATTGCTGCTGCTCACCAGGATATTGATAGTCGGATCAAAGTGGTTAACCAGCAAAATATTGGGATTTTCAGACTCTCTGAAACCTACAACAAAGCGTTGGGAATGGCCGACGGCAACTATATCGCTATTTTGGAAGGAGATGATTGCTGGGCCCCTCAAAAGCTGGAAATACAGGTTGCTGAAATGCAAAAGGATCCAAATGCGGTACTTTGCTGGAGCATGGCCAGGTGCGTCAACGCGGACAAGAGTTTGGTTTATTATACGGCGCCCGATCTGGATGCTGTTGATGCCGGTTTCTACAACAATGATCCCGCCGGTTCGATCATGAACATCTTTCTATACCGCAATTGCATTCCGGCATTAACCATTCTGATCAAAAAGGAGGCATTGCTGCAGATTGGTGGTTTTAAACAGGTGTTCAATTTGCCATTGGTAGACCTCCCCACGCTTTATGAACTGGCTGTAGCCGGCCGGTTTATTTTTATCCCTGAAACGCTTGGCGACTGGCGCAACTATGCAACCCAGGTTACAAAGACCTATCCTGCAGTAATGACCGAAGGTTTTTACAAGATGGCAAAACAATTTTTGAAGAGCCATCCTGCTGCTGCCAGCTTAACTGTGGATGTGAAGGAGATCGATCGCTATTATGCAGGCAGGATGGTTATTGCCTTTGCCCGTTCGGGAAGATACAAGCTGATTAGAAAAGAATATTCTTCCGCCCGGAAGGACTATGTCAAGGCAATTTCCGGCTACGGAATAGCAGAACCAGTGTGGAAATTGAGGGCTGTTGTCGGATGGGTTTTCAGTCTGTTTCATCTGGATGTGGAGGGATTGTCCAAAGTTTTGGGAAAAAGATCTTATTCAAAGCGTTAAAAAATTGCACAACCTGTCACGATTCTTCGGGAGAGATACACAGAGAAGCATGGAGTTCCTTCCAATAATTGCCACTTTCCATCCATTGAATCGTTGGGTTATCATCGGAAGAAGTTTGGGTTTTAAGTAAGGATATTTTCGTTCCTGCTAATTTTCGTATAGATACAAATCTCCAATTTTGATTCCGCTAGAGCAAATCTGAACCGGTGTATTTTTAGTAATAATTGTTTAAATTTATGCTGTTTGCAATTTCAAACAGATAAAATCCTAAACATATTAAAAAGGCTTCGTTAACATGATAACAATGAAAGCCAAAAAGTGTCAAATTTCATAATATGAATGACTTGCCTCCGAACAATGAAATTCCTGTTGGGATACTATCATCAGTATTTAATGATACCACCAACTCTTACAAATATTATTGGTTTCTGGCGATTCTTGATACCTTACAAACAAGGGATACAAATGAGATAAGGATAGACGAATTGTGTGAGAAAATGATTGAATCTGTGTGGTATCCTTTAAATTTCTTTAAACTGTCATTTGGTTCACAGGATAATTTTAAAAATATTGCCGATTCCATTAACTCAATCGTTGATTTGGAGAATTCTAATGCTCCGGTTTTTCAGCAGATCAATGAAAAGGCAGATGAAATTACCAGAAAGCAAATAAAGGTGGAAATCAATAAATTAGCCCGCTGGGTTCCTTACAGGTTTATCAGGCCATTTTTCAAAAATGAATTGGCGGGCATGGTTGATCATAAGATTAATCCATTGATTATTAATTTTTCTGCAAATTATTCGAAGCAAAATCCAAATTTGGTACCCTATTATTTTGAAGGTGATAAGATTGTCATCAATAAGCCATGGAAAGATTACCTGGTGCACAATATCGGTTTGATCAAAGGGTTTATTTATTGGAAGCTTGTCAATTTTGTTCAGAAGAATAATCCAAATGTTTTAGGAATATCTGCCAAGTTGTTCAAACCGGAAAAGCGAAATTTGGTATTGAATATTAAAAGCTGGGATTTTTACTTGAAGCACAGCAATGGAATGAAGTGCATTTACTCCAAAGAACAATTGACTGAGAGTTTTACACTTGATCATTTTGTCCCCTGGTCTTATACCGTCCATGACTACAATTGGAACATTGTGCCCGTTAGCAAGGAAATCAATTCAAGCAAGAGCAATAATCTACCTGCATTGGATCTATATTTAGAGGATTTTGTTACGCTACAGAATGACTTTTATACATGCATTTATGATTCGAATTTCGAACTGAAAAGCAATATTTTGGAGCATTACTGCCTGTTGTTTAATGAGATGTCTTCGAATATATACCAAATGAACAAACAGATTTTCTGTACAAAACTAACCAATACCATCCAACCGATGGTTCAAATTGCTGCCAATATGGGATTTAATAACAATTGGGTTTTCAAAACTACCAGCTCGGATAGAATTTTATTTAATAGGTAGCTGGATTGAATCTCTGATCTTTCCTATCTCAAACTTGATAAAATCCGGTTGTACTCACCAAATTCGAAAAAAGTTAGTAACTTGCTGCATAATAAACGATAGTACCTTGAAAAGCGATAACATTTACATACAGCAACTTAAAGAAAACCTGAGCAAATTGGATCCTTATCTTGTTTTGCTTTTTGGTTCGTATGCTTATGGTACGCCACAAAAGGACAGTGATTTAGATGTATTTGTGGTTCTTAATGACACCTCAATGCCGACAACTTTCAAAGAAAAACAGGCATTGTATATGAAAGTTAGTCCTTACACACGTCCTGTCGCGAAACAGGTTCCAATTGATTTAATGGTGTTTACAATACCCATGTACGAGCAGTTTAAGATTGTAAACAGTGGATTTTCGAATGAAATTCTCAAAAAAGGAATCGTGCTATATGAAGGAATCCACCCGACAATGGCTTGATTTCGCAAAGACCGATTTGCGCAGCTGCGAAAATAATTTGCATGACAAGGATGTAACTAATATCGTTGCGTTTCATTCCCAACAAGCTGTCGAAAAAGCATTTAAAGCTTTGTTGGAAGAGAAAGAAATACAGGTTCCACGTGTGCATAATTTAATTCGTCTGCATTCATTTGCCGAACAATTTTTAATTGAATCAATTGATTTATCAGAACTTGACGCGTTAGACAGTGTCTACGTTAGTTCGCGTTATCCCGGGGATATGGGGATGGTTTCAACAGGAAAACCAACCTCTGCCGAAAGCAAAGAATTGTATGAAAGTGCGAAGAGATTGTTCGAGATTATTGTTCATACAATCGCACGAACATAGTAATGGGATTGTGAAGAAGAATTACCCTTTATTTCATTGATAGATAGAAACTGGCGCAATCACCATCTCCAATGCTGTTGAGTCTGGCAGCTTCTTTGGAAAAATTGGCCATCTGTTTTTTGGTAAACATCGAAAAATCATCGGAATAGGGGATATCCCGCAGGTATTTTTCGCTGGAGGCAAACTGAACGAACGAGGAGTCGTATTCAATTTTGTCAATCTTCAGTCCAGTCTTTTGAGCCAGCAGGTGAATGCTGTTTGTCGTATGCAGGTAGAGGTGTCGCGGGGCATCCAGCGCAAACCAATGGGTGCGGTACTTGCGCCAGGCATGGGAGTTGGCAACTGGAATCCTGATAAGGAGTTTGCCGTTTGGTTTGAGCAGTTCCCTGATTTTACCAAAAACCCGTTCGGGATGGTCCATGTGTTCGAAGGCATGGTGCAACATGATGAAATCGAACTGCCCGGTCATTTCGAAGAGATCCTTTTTCAGGATTTTCAAATTGACCGTGTTTTGGAGATCTTTCTCCAGAAACGGATCGATCCCCGTCAGGTCTTTGAAACCGCTGCGCTGCATGGATAGGATAATCCTTCCGGAACCGCAGCCAACATCGAGGATGGAGGAGTTGAAATTCAGCAAGTCCGGCTTCATCCAGTGAAAAGGATGGGGTAAAAAGAGGGAGAGCAGGGCCCCGACCGGATCAAATTTGTGCAGATAATGGCGGAGGAGGCTTCTTTTCAGGAAGTAGACAACCGGGTTGAGCGACAGGCCAAACTTTGGCTTTTGAAAGGAATAATATTCTGTGGGATAAAACCTGGAGAGATCTTTGGGCGTTTCGATGATCTGAAGGCAACCGCAATTTGCACATTCGAGGTATTGAAACTCATCCTTCAGGTTCAAAAGTCTCTCTTTGGCCAGGTGGATGTGGTTGTTGTGAACATTTCCACATATTTTACAAGCTATGCTGGTGATCATTGTTGCAGTTGTTTATGACTTAGATGCAAAGATATAGTTTTAAGAGTTTGTCTGCTGAGAATTTAAACACGAAGGTCGCAAAGGAAAACACGAAGGACACGAATAGGGAAAGCAGTACTTTAATTTATAGAGCATCGATAAGATGCAAAATGGCTTCGGACCGTTGTTGTTGGGTAAAGTGCTTTTTGATTTGCATTTTAATCTCATTTTCATCATGCACGCCATGTCTCAGGAGTCTCTCTTTGATCACATTGGCGACCGACTGTGGATCTCTTTCCACCACTGCTCCAACGGAACCTACGATCTCGGGCATACCACCTTCCCGGGTAACTATCGGAAAGGCTCCAAAAGTCATCGCCTCGGCAATAGAAACGCCGAATGATTCGGAGCGGGAGAGCTGACAATAGATTTTTGCTTTCAGATAAAAGGCAGGTAATTCATGCGGTTTTACTTTGTTGTAAAGGGTGATATTGAGTGGAAGGTTTCCAAGTTTATGAGCCAATTTGGATTGGTTAATCCCAACAATTTCGAACCTGAATCCCGGCAGGAGCCTGGCGGTTTCTATAAAAGTGTCGATTCCTTTCAGGTAAAATGTCCGCTCATTGTTGATCAGGCCTACCGTCAGGATCATATCTGTTTTGAAAGTGCTTGTCTCATCCGGACTTTCCAGTGTCACACAGTTGTAAACCATGGTGCGTTTGGTGAAGGGGGCTATTGCTTTGGCTTTCCTGTCTACATGGGCAGAAACTGTGAGGATGTAACTAGCCATTCTCATGGATTTGGCACAGAACCAACCCCGGAATGAAGAGCAAAAAGCCCCGTACTTTAGCTTCCGGATACGGCAAACATCGTACCCGCCGATGACCACTACCGATTTTTTTCTGAAAATCCTGGCAAAAAGAACAGGAAGAAATGAGTGATAATCGGCAAACCAGCAATAAAAAAGATCGTATTTCCATCCGAAGATCAGCAGGAAAAAAAATTGTCTGAGAATTTCCAGGGTGTTTTTTAAAATTCCCCTGACGGGAGAATAATGGTATTTGTGCACCCGGTGTACCGCGGAGAGCAGCAGGTAATCATTCTTCACGAAGGAGGAAAAACCCGTATAGACAAACAGGATAGATTTGCTTTTTACTTCTTTGCCGCTCATGGGATTTGAATAGGGATCATAGATTGTTGGCTAACTCTTCAGTTAGATTTCGTCTTGTGAATTGTTCTGCACCAGTTGTTTCACATTTGTATGAACCATTCTGTTCCTGCTCAAATATTTTAAGGATGAAAAGGCTCATTGGTTCTATTTCATTGTAAGAAAACAGCTTGCCGGCATTGCATCTTTGAATCAACAGGTCCACATCACCGCCAACAGGACCCATGGCCAGGATGGGTCTTTTGGCAGCAAGGTATTCGAAGAATTTGCCTGTTACAATTCCTTTGTTGTCGGGCGAATCCGGTATGGCCATCAGCAACAGGGAGGCGCTCACCATCTGGACAACGGCCTCCTTGTGTGGGATGTAACCAAGCACTTCGACCATTGAGCCGAGGTTTTTATTTTTGAATAAATTCAGAATCTCATCGGGAACATTGCCGACAAATCGGATTTTTATTTTGGTTTTAACCTCCGCTGGCAGGAGGTCGATGGCCCCAATAAACTGTTCAATCCGATAACTCATCGAAATTGTACCGGTATAGGTGATGGTGAAAAATTCGTTTTTGAACACAGCAACATTCTCAAAGTCAGATTCGTCGTATCCATTTGGTATGACTGCAATTTTTTCTTCAGAGCCTGGAATCTTCCGGAGCAGTAATTTTTTTACCTCTTCACTTACCGTGATAATTTTATCAGCGCCAGACAAGACCATTTTCTCCAGAGACCGGTCGTACAATCTCGCCGGCAGCGAGTGGTAGAGTTCTTTGTAATAATAGATGTCGGTCCAGGGATCCCTAAAATCAGCAATCCATCTGATTCCGGTTAGATCTTTGATTTTTTGTCCGATTAAATGGGTCGAATGGGGTGGTCCGGAAGTGATAACAGATTCAATGTTTTCATACTTTATCAATTCTAGTGCTTTGCGCAATGCATATTTGTTCCACCCCCTTCTTGGATCGGGAACAAAGAGATTTCCGCGAACCAGTCGCGAGAATTTTTCGAAGAGCGTAATTTTTTTCTGGTTGGAGAAGCCACCGTAAGGTATCTCCTTTTTCCCTGCGAGACGACGATAAAGATTATAGGGTTCGAAGGTTCTGGTTTTGTGAACCTTGAGGTCAAGATTTATCTCCTCAATCAGCGAATGGTCCAGCTGCGCATAGGAGGCCTGGTTTTCATCCACTGTTAAAATTACCGGTGTGCAGCCAAATTCTGGAAGGTATTTCGAAAACTTCAACCATCTCTGAACCCCCGCACCGCCGCTGGGTGGCCAATAGTAGGTAATTATCAGGATCTTTTTAATTTGACTAATAATCATTCTGTTACCCTATTGTATTTGAATGAAAGATATTTTTTGTCGGAATTGTTGCAACAAAATCTTTCAGGTAGAAAGGTTCATAATAGGCAACATCCACAAAAATGTGGTTTTGGCAGGCTTTTTCGGCCAATTCTGCCATGTGGCTGGCTGATGTTGTAATGTTGTCCAGAAAAAGGGCATTGGGATGTTGGATGGAGGTCTTGCACTTGTCGGCGCCATTACCAAAAAAAAGTATTTTATGGTTGACCAGGAATTCTGAAAATGATAGGTGATCGATGATATCTGCCCGTATATTTCTGATTAACTGCATTTTTTGATTATAGATGGCAGCGTATACCTCCATTCTTCTGGCATCAATCATCGGACAATAGAACAAAGGTTCATTGTTTCCAATTCCGGTAGCATAGGTATCGCTAATAACATGATATGCCATGGCTTCGAGCGAAGGGATGGCAATCAGGGGCAATCCTGCTGCATAGCAAAGACCTTTTGCTGTTGAGACTCCTATTCGCAACCCTGTGTAGGAACCGGGGCCACCTGATACCGCAACGGCATCAAGTTGTTGAAAAGGTCTGTTTTGGGCCTTCATCACCTCTTCAGCAAAGCAGGTGAGCAAAAGCGCATGATTCTTACCACTTTTATCCTCCCGTTCCTCAACAATGATTCCATCGATGGCCAATGCCACTGAACAAACCTCAGTAGATGTTTCCAAACAGAGAATAGATGCCATCTTTTTTTTTACAAATATCTTAAATTATAAGGGAATTGAATTTTTTTGAAAAAAAAATTCAATTCTTAACATCCTTTTTGAACTTTCTTTGTTAATATGGCAACTGCAATTGTGTAATTGCGGTCAGGCCTCTTACATTTTTTAGGGAAAGATGTCTGTATGATCCCTTATTATACAAATTTGACCATGGTAAAAGCAGTTATTGTTGATGATGATTCAATCTCCAGGATGGTTTTAAAAGAGATTCTGAGAAAGACAGTAGGAAATATTGAAATGTTGGGAGAGGCCAGTTCTGTTGAAGAAGGTGCTATTCTTATTGAACGCGAAAATCCGGATCTGGTTTTTTTGGATATCAGTATGCCCGATGGTACCGGATTTGATCTGTTGGATCGGTTAAAGAAAATTGATTTCAAAATAATCTTTATAACGGCATACAGTGAATACGCCATAAAAGCATTCAAATATTCGGCATTCGACTATTTGGTTAAACCCATCAATGTGGAGGAACTTGTTAAAACGATCGGCAGGATTCCGAGAATAAAGAAGATTGAGACAAAAGTTGCTGTTAATGCGCTTAAAGCCAATCTAATGTCGCATGTAGAACAGGGGGGGGCCAAGACCATCGCCCTACCCGAGTTGAATGGCTTTGCCATCATTGCGGTAGACAAAATAATCAGGTGTGAAGGGTTGCGTAATTACACCAGGATCCTATTCAGGGAGGGGGATGAAAAAATTGTTAGCAGAACCCTTCTGGAGTTTGAAAATCTTCTGACGCCTTTGGGATTTATTAGAATTCACAGAAGTCACCTTGTAAATATGGCCAATGTTGTTCGTTACATCAAAGCCAAAGGCGGGATGGTTGAGCTAAGAACAGGAGAACAATTGAAGGTATCGCCCAAATACAAGGATGATCTCCTCAACAAACTCCTGTACAATAAGTTGTAATTCAGTTGATTAAAGCCACTTCAGTAACCTAAAATCCTGACGATTGGGTAGCGCACTGTTTTTGGCATATATCCTCAATCCATAGTTGTAACTGCCTGGTTTTTTCAGGGTCAGTTCGAGCAGGTAGTGGGCCAGATTATCTGTTTGTTTCTCGACAGAAAAATCATATTTGGCCACAAAACGGGGTTGATCTGTTCCGGTAGCGACAATCAGTTCAACACCGATTTCTCCGGACGAGAGACCCTTTAAATCGAGGGTAACCCTTGAAGGATAAGCTTTCCCCATTTCGTAGGTATTTGTGATGCCATCAGCTACCTGAATGTTTTTTACCTCAATGGTGTTCCAGACATCCAGAATTTTTGATTTCCAGGATGCCAAATCTTTTGCCAGTTTGAAATTGTCCGCAATGAGAAGACCTGTTCTGTGTGCCTGAGGAAGATAGTAACGGGTAAAGTAATCTTTCATCATCCTCTTGGTGGTAAACAGTGGCACTACTTCGGCGAAAGTATTTTTGATGAAGTCGACCCAAAGGACCGGGATATTTTTGTCGTTGCGGTAATAGTATGCAGGCACTACTTCGTTTTCGAGAATTCCGTAGATAGCTTCAGAATCGAGTTCGTCCTGGAGTTCCGGATTGTCGAAGGAATTTTCTAGTGGCAATGCCCAGCCGACATCTTGTTTGTAGCCTTCGACCCACCAGCCATCAAGGACTGAAAAGTGAAGAGTACCATTCATGACCCCTTTTTCGCCTGAAGTACCTGATGCTTCGAGTGGTCTGGTAGGAGTATTCATCCAGACATCGCAACCCTGAACAAGCATCTTGGCGATGTTCATGTCGTAGTTCTGAACAAATAGGATACGGCCCACAAATTCAGGACGTTTTGAGATGTCGATGATGTATTTAATTAAATCCTGACCCGCTTTATCGGCAGGATGTGCTTTACCTGCGAAAAGAAATTGTACCGGTCGGTCGGGGTTGTTGATGATCTTAGCCAAACGGTCCAGATCCCTGAAAAGCAGGTGTGCCCTTTTATAGGTAGCAAAACGCCTGGCAAAGCCAATGGTGAGGGCTCTTGGATTCAGTTTAGAGATGGCTTCAGAAATATATTTCGGATTCTCGTTCCGTTGGATATTGATGTCGGTAAACCTTCTTTTGATGTATTCTATCAGATGTTCGCGAAGTTTTGACTTGGTATCCCAGATCAACTTGTCCTGAACTTTGTAAATGTTTCTCCAGGCACGCATCTCTCCGCCCTCTTCGTACTCATGAATATCATCAGCCATCTCCTCTGCAGAGAGGATTTGATCGTGTACCGCTTTCCATTCGGGAGCTGCCCAGGTTGGGTAGTGCACCCCATTGGTGACATAACCGATATTATCCAACTCTTCAGGAAGGAATCCCTTGTAGAGTTCGCTTAACAATTGTTTGCTGACATCGCCGTGAAGTTTACTAACGCCGTTGATCGATTGTGAAAGATTGGCAGCCAGATAACTCATGTTGAACTTTTCCTCGTTGCTGCCAGCTTTACCAAGCAGCATCAGCTCATTCATTGTGATTCCCAGTTGATCGGCAACCGGATTCATGTAGGATGTAAAGAGATCATCCGGAAATGAATCGTGACCCGCAGGAACGGGAGTATGTGTCGTAAAGAGGGTTGAGGCCCTGACTACTTCTTTGGCTTCAGAATAATTGAGTGATGATTTGTCTTTAATATTGGAGATACGCTCGAGGCCGATAAAAGCTGCATGTCCTTCGTTACAATGGTATATATCAGACTGAATTCCAAGTCTTTCCAGTGCCCTGATTCCACCCAGACCGAGTACCATCTCCTGTTTCAGCCTGTTTTCGTTGTCCCCTCCATAGAGATGGTGGGTGATAGAGCGGTCCTCTTCATGGTTGTTTTCGGTATCCGTATCCAGAAGATAAAGTTTGACATTTCCGACGTTCACATACCAGACTCTAACGAGAACGATGCGATCGGGCAATTTTATTTCAACAATGATCCACTCGCCCTTTTCATCGAGTGCGGGTTGAATAGGTATTTTTGAAAAATGTTCGGGTTCGTAAGTGGCAAGTTGTTCTCCATTTGTGGATATCACCTGTTTGAAATAGCCATAACGGTACAACAAACCTATTGCTGTCATATCCACCTTTGAGTCGCTTGCCTCTTTCAGGTAATCGCCGGCCAGAACGCCTAAGCCACCAGAGTATATTTTCAAACTCGAATGGAGTCCAAATTCCATACTGAAATAGGCAATTTTCGGTCCGCGTAATTTCTTTCGTTCCTTGAGATACTTGTTGAATTGAATTTCAACGGATTTCATCCTGAGTACAAACGCTTCATCACTCTTTAGTTCGACAAACCGGTCGTGGCTGGTTTGTTCCAATAAAACGATCGGATTGTGTTCGCATTTTTCCCAAATCAGCGGATCAATCTCGTTGAAAAGTGCCCTTGCATCTACATTCCAGACCCACCAAAGGTTTCTGGAAATAGTTCGTAATGAGGCTAGTTCGGCCGGCAGGGCAGATTCGACAATGATTTTTTTCCAGGTAGGGTTGCTATTTTCGGGTTGTCTCAGATTCTTAAAATACGTCTCTTCCATTCTTTGAATATATTAACAAGAAAGACACCTAGGTGGTGTCAATTTTTTGAATTGCAATGATACCATTTTCAGTGATCACTTTTATATAAACAGGGAATCATTTGCGAAATGATTCCGTATTTATAACATTTTCTTTACATTAGCCCGTCTATTTAGAGGCGCTTTTTTTAGGAGATTTTGGCTTTGATTCAACTTTTGTTGCTGCTTTTGCTTTTGGTTTAGCTGCTTTTGGGATGGGTTTGCTGAGCTTTTTTATTACCAGTTCTGCCTCTTCCAGTTTCCTGGATTTTTCTTCAATTGATAGCTTAAGTTTGGTCAACTCCGCTTCGTTGTCAGAGAAGGGAACCAATTTGTTCAGTCGAAGGGTAAAATCACTCAATACATTCATGTAGTTGATAAAAGCTTCGTATGGACTACCGAATGGGTTGAAAAATTTATGGACTTCACCATCGGAGAAGAATTTGGTACACATGTAGTAGAGGTGATCATTGGACTGAAGGTAGATCCAGTCTTTGTTAATCTGAGGATCGGTGCATAGTTTAACTCTCTCTTTCAGCGCATAGAGATGATTAAATGCCTCTTTCTGAAGCTCATTGCCTAGCCAGGCAGAAAGGTCTCTCTCCTCATCAGCCCACGAAATTGGGTGAAGAACATGTACCGCAGACACCGGCTGAAGCATTTTAACTGCTTCGCTTGGGGTGGAGAAGGTGAGCTCTTTGGTCTTTAGAATCATTTCGGGGAGGGCATCGAGGAAATCAAAAATCCCTGAATTTTTCTTTTGAATTTCTCCGAAGGTTTCATAATTGAGGAAGATGTTGACGATTTCCTCTTTTTTTGGAAGATTGACCAACCAGGCTGCCATTTTGGATGCAGAAAGTGGATATTCGCTCCAGGAGGAGTTGGAGAAGCGGAATGAGAGGTCGTCGCTGAGCCGGTAGTTGCGCATCAGTATTTTTTGCCTTGGGTTTAAGGCATTGCAATATAGGTAGTTGGGGCTCTTCCATCCAAGGATGTGTTTGGCACCTTCGGTGAGAATGGTTTCAAAACCCATCCTGTAGATAAGATCGCCCAGTTCATCGGAGTAGATCAGCTCAGAGTTTCTGAATACTTTGGGTCTTTGCTGAAAAAGTTCATCGATCAGGTCGTCATGAGCTTTGACCTGTTTGGCGAAAAGCTGTTCATCGACCATAGAAACCAATGAATTGGCGTAGGTCCCTGAAAGAAATTCTACTGCCCCGGTAGCTGCCAACTCTTTGAATGAGTCGATAACTTCGGGTGCATACAATCTGAATTGGTCCAGTGCAACGCCGGAAATGGAGAACGATACTTTAAATTTTCCCTTATTTTTTTTGATTTGCTTAAGAAGAATGTGATTGGCCGGCAGATAGCAATTATCTGCAATTTTGCGCATAATCGTTTCATTGGCATAGTCATCGTAATAATAGGAATCATTTCCGATATCGAAAAAACGATACTTGCGGTAGCGGAAAGGCTGGTGAATCTGAAAATTTAGGCAGATTGTCTTCATGGTTTGAGCTATTATCGATGTAACTTATCTGATTGCTTTTTTGTAAACTTCACGAACGTGGGCTGCAGAATGTTTCCATTGCAGGCTGTCGACCTCAACCCTGCCAAATTTTCTGAACATGGCAGATAGTGCGGGGTATTTGATGATTCCATAGATGGCATCTGCCATGGCATTGATATCCCAAAAATCGACTTTGATGGCATGGGTCAGAATCTCAGCAACACCCGATTGTTTGGAGATAATGACCGGCACATCCGTCATCATCGCCTCCAACGGAGAAATTCCAAATGGTTCAGAAACGGAGGGCATCACGTACACATCGCTCATCCTGAACATTTCAAATACATCATCCCCTTTGAGGAAACCTGTATAATGGAACCGGTCTGATATGCCAAGTCTGGCTGTCCGGCGAATCATCTTCTCCATCATGTCGCCGCTACCGGCCATTACAAAACGCACGTTTTCAGTACGTTTCAGCACCTGGTAGGCTGCTTCGATGAAATATTCTGGACCTTTTTGCAGGGTGATCCGGCCTAGAAAAGTAACAATTTTGTCATTGATACCCCTTTTAAACAACTCTGTCTCCTTGTTTTCGATCGGTTCAACGGCATTGTAGACGGTGGTTATTTTATTCGGATTTATGCCATATTTCTCAATGACAATTTTCTTGGTGAGGTTGCTAACAGTAATAATCTGATCTGCCATCTCCATTCCTTCCCTTTCGAGGGCATAAACTTTGGGGTTCACACTTCCGCCACTGCGGTCGAAATCGGTGGCATGGACATGAATAACCAGAGGTTTTCCGCTTACACGCTTGGCCGCTATCCCAGCAGGGTATGCCAACCAATCGTGGGCATGAATGACATCAAAGTTGTATTCACGACCAATGTATTCTGCAACAATGGCGTAATTGGCAATTTCTTCATGAAGGTTGGCGCCATATTTTCCGGTAAATGGAATTTTCCCTTGTGCATCAGTTTGAACAAATCTGGTGGAAGCCGACAATCTTTGTTGAGTCAGTTGCCAAAACTCTTCAGGGTCCGAATAGGGAATCAGATTGGATCGAACCTCCGAAACATCAATTTTCTTGTCGGTCTTGTGGATTTTGACATGCTTACGTTTGATGGAGATTTCGTTGGCGCCAATAATTTTCTCGACAGCCGTATCGTCTTCGTCTCCATAAGCTTTTGGCACGACAAAGAGAACCTCAATGTCGTCGAACTGAGCCAACCCTTTTGTCAAGCCAAAACTTGCTGTACCTAATCCACCGCTAATATGAGGAGGAAATTCCCAGCCAAACATCAATACCTTCATATTTTTGGTTTAAGTTCTTCTTCAAATTTTTCAACAATCGAATTGGCCATGAGTACACCGGCAACACTGCAAGCCTGTGAAATTGAGCCTCTTGCTGTATGTGTAGGATTTCCCTCATAGGCTTCTGAAAGTGTACCGATGCAATTCTCCGACATCTCAAGTTTAAAACCTTCCAGGCAATTCTTTGCAAAAGAGAGTCCGCCGGCTTTGTGCACTTCGAGGTAGGTCTTTACAAAGAGATAGATGAGGTATGGATAGACGGTTCCCTGGTGAGCGGCTTCCGGAAAATCAGCAGCATGCTCACCGGAAAATCCTTTGTAAGCAAAGTCTTCAGGCGATAGCGTACGAATTCCGACCGGGGTCAAAAGCTCGTTTTTCACCGTACTGACGATCAGTTTTTTCTGGGTACGCGACAAAGGCGATAAATCCATCGCAGCTGCAATCAGCATGTTGGGCCGGATAGACCAGTCCATGTAATCTCCGTCGATGTAATCTGCAAGTTGAGAGCGCTCTTCGCACCAAAAGAGCGATAAGAAAGATTCGCCGATAAGGGCAGGAAGCTCTTTCCACTTTTTTACAAATGATTTATCGCCAGCAGCAAAAGCAAGCTCAAGTGCAAAACTTACGGCATTGTACCACAAAGCGTTGATTTCGACAGCCAATCCACCTCTCTGGGTAACCGGAAAGCCATCTTTGTAATCATCCATCCAGGTGAGGGCAACACCTTCCATTTTGGCATGGATCAATCCATTTTCAAGCATATGGATGTTGAAGTCGGTACCTTCACGGTAGCTGTTTAAAATCTCCTTCAGAGAGGTACCATAAGTTTCCCAGATTTCTTTGGCTGATTTATATTTTATGAGATTCTGCAACGCATTGAAGACGAGCAATGGGGCATCGGCAGCATCGAAGAAACTTTCTTGCCCCGCATACTTTGGCAGCAGTCCGTTGCGAAGCCGTTTGAGATTGGTTTGCAAAACTGCTTCAAAATTCTTGACATCGCCTAAAATGAGGAAGATCCCGGGCAAAGCGGTCAATGTTTGTCTGGTAATGGATTCATACCAGGGATAACCAGCAATGAGGTCAATACCATCTTTGCGTTCCCACATAAATTGTTTCCCCGAATTGAGCAGACAGTTGATAAAGGAGTCTCTTGGTATTCTCAATTTTTTCTCGTTTTCATAACGCTTGAGAAAGGCGGAGGGTTTTTGTTCATTCGTGGAGGCAGAAAAAAAGATGGATTCCCCCTTTTCAATTGTAACTTCAAAATAACCGGGGACAAACAAATCTTCCTGAAATTCATATCCCCTCTCCTGCTCCCTGATGTATTCAATATTTTTGTACCAGTCGGGAACCGGAACAAAATCGCACTCTTTCGAAAGTTGCATGAAGAAGTCGGGATAACCTTCGTATAGATTCATCTTGATCCCATTGGTTACCGGTGTATACTTTGAATTGGCATATAGATTTGCCTTACTGAGAGAATGCACATTCCTGAAGGCCATAAATGGTTTGAACCGAAGTTTTGTCGGACTATTGGCCTCCTCCAGTGTATATTTAACCAACAAGGTATTTTCATGTTCAACGAGTAACCTGGTTCTGGTCAGGATCACCCCTCCTACCCTGTATGTATGCTTTTGTATGGTATCAAACTCAAAATTCCGGATGTACTTATGACCCTTTGGCTCGTAGAAATCGCCTGGAAATTTGTGAATCCCCAGGTTAAACTGCGCTTCGTGCTGAATGACTGTTTCATCGAGTGTTGAAAGCAATACATGTTTTCCTCCATCCAGCTCATCCAGCCTGACAACCAAAAGACCATGGTATTTTCGTGTATTACATCCTGCCAGTGTCGTGGATGAATAGGCACCTCCCCGATTGGTCCGCAATGTCTCGCGTTCCAGTGAATAAGATAAATTAACCAGCTTATCTTTATCAAAATTCAGGTATCCCATGGGTTCGAACGATTAAAATTGAATAATGGAGTGCTCTTAAATCCTTAACTCGTAGAGTTCTTAAAAATATACAAAGGTATGATTAAAAAAAATTTATACCCCCCTTTTTTGAACGATATCAATTATTAAATCGTTAAGATCAACTCCTTGATGATTTTTTGCAAGGATAGAAACCTCCAGTTCTAATTTTGAGAGCAAATCCTGGTAAGAAGAATTTTCTCCATGAAATGGCTTATGCGCCAAACTTTTTACAATTTTATCTACCGTGAAGCTGATCTCCCTGCTTTCGTTGTCGAGAAAAATTTCGTTGAATTTATCCTGAACAAATGCAGTTGCAACTTCGCTGAGATGCAACATATCGGCAGCATAGAAGCGGTAATCCCGCAGTTCGTCCATAATGATTTCGTAGGAAGGGAAATATAAAATTCTCTCTGTTCCGAAATGGCTTAGCAGAAGGTCGATTAACAGGAAGAGTCCGGATTTACTTACCTGATTTTCGAAGCTTCCGTCTCTGAAGTGACGTATCGGACTTACAGTCAGCACCACGCAAAGATCAGGTTGAAAGGCAAAAAGTTGGTTGAGCTTTTCAATCCACAAATTGGTCATATCCTCCACTGCAAGACGCTCACGAGAAAAGCGGCTTGCAGGCAATTTGTGACAGTTTCCAACGATGGTGTTGTGCTTTTTTTCGCGGTAAATCCACGAGGTGCCGAAAGTGAGAAAGAGGTGAGAGGCCGATCGAAGCTGACGGGAAGCATTTGCCAGCGATTCATTCATGCCTTTCAGGGCTGCTTGCTGATTGGGATGTGAGTAGCGGCTGTGAAAATTGAAGTTGTTCCACAAGCCATTGGCATAAAAAAGGTCGGCATCAGCTATCTGTGTCTCCCTTACCAGGAGGTCGATACAGCTTGCCATAGAGGCCGGATTGTAGAGGATTCCGCAAGGGTTTGTCAGGACAGGAAAGTAGTGGTCTTTCAGGTAATTGCCAATGTTCTCTGTAAAGCAGGAGCCAATCATCAGGGCATTTTTCCTGTATGATAGTTGCTTTTTTACCTTGGGCAATGATACTTCTGTGCGAAAATTTATCATAACAGTTTATTTATCCATTCAATCGTAAAAGCGGTTACCCGGTCATTCTGATCCCAGGCATGCAGTTGGTGAGGAGCATCTTCCCATTCATGGTAGGTAACATTGCCGTGCATGCCTTTTGCCAGATTTTCGGAGGCTTCCGGAGCGGATACCATGTCACCGCTGCCATGCATAAAAAGCATCGGAATAGCTGAAGGTAAGGAATCCGGCTCAATTTTTTTGCAGGCACGCTGTACCTCCCTGAGACAACGTGCCGAAATTCTTTTGTGCATTAACGGATCTTTTGGCTTTGGCGGTTCGTTGACGGCAAGAGGTGCAAAATCAGTGGATTTCAGTCCGGTTTTGACGGTTACCTGCGGCATCAGGGAATCGGCCAGCCAGACGGCCATGCTCTTGAATTTGCCTGGAGGCTGAACCAGTTCGAGCCAGGTTGAAGCAAGTATCGCCATCTCCGGAAGATCTTTTTTCGCCTGAAGATGGGAGAGTACGATGGTAGCGCCCATGCTGTGGCCATAAAGTACCATCGGAATGTGAGGGAAATTTTCCCTTGCCTTTTGAACAAGAAGCGCCGTATCTTGCAGATATTCAGAATAGCGGTGAATGGTTCCCTGTTTGCCTCCCGAACGACCATGTCCTCTCAGGTCAAAAGTTATAACTGCCAACCCAGCCGCAAGGAAAGCGCTGATCCACTCGTCATACCTGCGGCAGTGGGTTCCATGTCCGTGCACAAAGGCCATGACAGCTTTTGGTGCCCCCACCGGCCTCCAAATTACTGCGTACAGATTGGTGCCATCAAAAGCGTTCCAGATTTGTTCGATCATTTTCAAAGCAACTAAAATTTTGATGACGGCTGCGGTCCCTGAGCCTGTCGAAGGGTCGATTTTGAAATTTGGAATGCGGGACTCCTGAGTATTATTTATCTTTCAAAAGTCAAAGATACTTCATTCAATGTTGTTTAGCTCGAAGAAAACAGATGTCCAAGTGTTTTTTTTATCCGGTTAAACCCGGCCCGGTCAACTGCTGAACCTTTAAAAAGCCTTTTGTAGCCAGGTTTATCAATTTTCTTCCACTCTTCAGCGGTCATTTGAAGGAGTTCGGATTTTGGTTGAAATTCTAAAACCTTATTTTGCAATGCTTTGCCATTCCAGGGGCATACCTGCTGGCAGATATCACAACCGACCAACCTGTTGGAAAGGCTTCCTGTCAAAGATTCAGGAACTGCTTCTTTGGTTTCGATGGTGAGGTAGGAGATGCATCTGTTTGCATCAAGAATAGCCGGGGCAATGATGGCGCCTGTCGGACAACTATCCATGCAGCGTGTGCATGAACCGCAAAGATTGTTCCCAAATGGGTCATCGTAATTCAGTTCAATATCCAGGACTAGTTCGCCAATAAAAAGAAAGCTACCCATCTTCGGGTGGATCAGCAAGGTGTGTTTGCCTATCCAGCCCAGTCCGGCATTTCTGGCCAGCGCTTTTTCCAGCAATGGTGCAGAGTCTGTAAAAATCCTTCCTTCACATGGAGTTAATTCGCTCTGAATGTATGATAACAATTTTGAAAGCCGATCTTTTAAAACGTAGTGATAATCTTTTCCCAAAGCATACTTTGAGATGACAGGCGCTTCAGGATCCTCCTGCTTTTGTTCGGTATAGTAGTTGAGGAGTACTGAAACTACTGATATTGCCCCTTCTACCAACTTTTGCCTTGATAAGTTGGCTGAAGTTGTCGGAGGCGTTATCCATTTCTATTTTCTCATGTAATCAAATGCCCCTTTTCGCAGGTTGATTCCATATTCGAGATAGCATTTGAGGCAGGCCAGAAAGTTGGCCCAACCCTCCGTGTTTTGTCCCAGCCATTTTATGCCGGCTTCGTCGTTGTTCCTGCTCTTCTCTGTTACTGAAACCAGGGTGTTACCGGGTTTTGGAGCAGTCAAAGTGATTTCGACCAGTAGCTCCAGTTGATCGACTTCCCAGAAATAGGAAATGTACTGATCTTTTTCAATTTTACCTACCCGAATGGGGAATTCCTTGTCAAATTCGGGGAATTGCCAGAGAATTTGTTTTCCCTCTTCCATTCTTCCACTTGCTTTGGAAATGAAATAGTTGGACATTTTTTGCGGATCAACGATGGCCTCAAATACTTCGTGGATAGGCCTTTGTATTTGAATGGCGGCTTTGATTTCAAGGATGGCAGAGATCATGATATTTTAGTTTTATTTTGTTTGAAATGTTTGAAATCTATTGACTTATTGAAATGAAATAGTTTGAAATAGAGGGAAATAAATTGAAATACATAGTAATTGATTGAAATACAAGGCCATATGTTTTGAGATGAATATGAGATTATGGATGCTTTATCAACAATCTATTTCCTACTTTATTTCAATTTATATCCCTCTATTTCAATATTTTACCTATTACCTATTTCACTTCCCATTTCTCTTTTTCTACCTTCTCCCGGGGTTTAAATACCGGGGTTTTCGGTCGGCATTCGATATCTACATTCGCAATTTTATTGTCCTTGCCAAGCTCTATCAAAATTGATTGATAGGGTTGGAATACAAGGATATATGGGATAATTTTATTCTGAAAATTTATTTGGATGTTGATTGTATCAGTTTTATTATTCAATGATTGCCCGTAGCCCAGAGGAAATTTAAGTCCCTGTGATCGTGGATTGGCAAAAAAGAGGGTGAGTCCTTCTGCTGTTTCCCTGCACCAAAAGTCGGTCGACTCTGTGCCTGTCACCAACGGAGTAATCTGCCCCATTTCCTGCCAGGAGGTTTTAACATTCTTCAATTGGGTTAATTTCTGTAGCAGGATTTTGTATTCTGCAACAGAAGGATGGAAGCCGGGCTCGGCAGGGATTTGTTTCAGACAGACCGGAAGACCCTTTTGGGCTAATTCAGTCAGTCTGCGAAGAGCTGTCAGATCCATGTACTTAACGTCAACATAACAAGCCTGGAAAGAGAAATCACCGACTTTCAGCCTGTTGTTACTGAATTCAGCTTTCTCAAGGAATTCTGAGTTAATCCACATTGGGCGCCAGGCTTTGAGCTCTTTTGGGAGATAGCTATACCGGTGTTCGTAAGCTCCCCACGCCCAGATAAACTGTTTCTCCATTGGAAGTTCCCCTTCCATCCAAGCATCTTCTGTAGGCAGGTACACGGCCACTTTGGAGACGGAAACTCCTTTTTTCAGATTTTCCGAGACCTTCTCCAGGTAATTGTTGAATGCAGGCAGCTCTTCCGCTAGTGTCCCGCTTTTGCCTACATGCACAGAAGCATAGAATTTTACAGTATCCTCACCGGCGGGGTTAAGCGGTTTGCCGTGCCAGATAATTTGATTGACGCCATTGGCAAAAATGGCATCCGCCAAGAGTTTTAAGTCTGCAGTTTGCTCTTCGGAGTGATGGTCTCGAGGCCAGCCGTAAAGACAGGTAAATGTTTCGGAGGTAACAACCCGCTTTCCCGAAAGTCCGGCAGCGGAAGCAACAATGTTCGAATAGGAGGGTTCGTAAAGCAGTGCCTCACTCTCGGGGATATCTACGGTGGCATAAGCGGAGATGATGTCGCAAGGTGCACCTGAACATTGCACCCTCGAATAAGCTCCCAATTCGTGGCTTTTCTTGGTAAAGGATTTGTAGAAATTTTTGATTACATACTCTGACAAGAGTTTCATATAATCGTAGCGGACGGCAGCGTAAGGCATTCTTTTTGAATAGAGGCTGTCGATGTAAGGAACAAGATCGTAGTGAAACCGTTCCATGAATTTCTCATTGAAGCCTTTGGTGGTCAAATGTTTGGTTTCTACTTCCCAGGAGTCACAGAAAAGACCCGAAAGGGATCCTTTCAGGGCGGGCTTCAAGGCATTGCCCGTTCTGAATGCGTAATTGTAAAAGGCATCCCTGTTGAGGTGATCAAGTACGTACCCTTTTTTTGGATAGTCCCAGGAAGCAGCAATCTCCTGCCGCCATTTCGGGTCGGTCATGTTCATGGTTGCCTCGTCAAATGGAACAATTATATCTCCGAATGGCCATAAAGAGCCAAACGTGAAATCGCAGCCCATTCCCAGACTGTCGGCGCAATTCTTGGCATAGGCAACCATTTCTGACCATTCGGGGCTGAGCCACTTTTGCCGGGGAGTGTAGTGAATTGTATCTTTTATCATCCTGTTTAAAGGATAGACCCAGGCTATTTCGACACCTCCAAAGCCATTCTTCCGAAGCCAGACCAGGTTATCGGCTACATCTTTTTTCCGGATTTCCGAAGCAAACCACCACCAGCGTGTCCAGGGACGAGAATTGGAATAGAATTTTGATTGGGTAAGATCCGGTTTGCTTTTGGTTAGTTGTGGCTGCGAAAAGGCAATGAATTTGTAGCCCAAAAATAGCAGGATGAAGAGCAAAATGGTCTTTGTTGATTTGTTTAAGTTATTCATAAATAGGAATATAAATTCAACAGCCATCAAAATGGAGATA
>JAPLDT010000034.1 GCA_026391315.1 Bacteroidia bacterium | reverse complement strand
GAGATTTGTGACAAAATTGAAAATGAAATTGGTTCCCGCATCAAGCGCAGCGAAGTAAACATCCACGCCGAACCCCAAGATCCCGGGCATATTCAGACAGAGAAGCAGGATGGTTTGTAAGAAATCACTGAGTTTATTGAGCTAATTCAAATATATTGAATAGCTTTGCTCAGAATATTGAGTAAAATTACTCAGAATATTGAGTAAAATTTCTAAACATGTTTGAACGTTCATATATAGAAGGACTTAAGAAAAGAATAGAAGAGCCAAGAAAGTTTATTCAAGTTGTGATGGGGCCAAGGCAAGTTGGTAAAACGATGATGATATTACAACTTTTACAGAAAATAACTGTCGGATATTTGTATGAGTCAGCCGATGCCATATCGAATGCGAACAATACTTGGTTGCAACAGATTTGGGAGAGTGCCAGATTGAAAATGAAGGCCGCAAGTTCGACGGAGTTTCTCTTGGTTGTTGATGAAATCCAGAAAATTGAAAATTGGAGTGAACTGGTCAAACAGCAGTGGGACAAAGATACCTATGAAAATATAAATATCAAAGTAGTACTCCTGGGATCCTCCCGTTTGTTGATACAAAAAGGATTGACCGAATCACTGGCTGGAAGATTTGAGACATTTTACATGGGGCATTGGTCCTATCCTGAGATGCGGGCAGCTTTTGACTGGAATGTCGATCAATACATCTATTTCGGTGGTTATCCTGGTTCTGCGGCACTTATTGGCGATGTAGACCGATGGAAAAATTACGTGAAAGATTCGCTGATTGAAACGGTCATTTCAAAAGATATATTGATGCTGACCAGGGTCCTTAAGCCCGCTTTGTTGAAGAGGTTATTTGAATTGGGCTCACTTTATTCGGGTCAGATCCTTTCCTATACGAAGTTGATAGGGGAACTTCAGGATGCAGGAAATACAACTACATTGTCTCATTATCTGGATTTGCTTTCAGAGTCAGGCTTGTTGGCTGGAATCGAGAAGTACGCTGGAAATGCAATAAGGAAGCGATCATCGAGCCCTAAATTTCAAGTATATAACAATGCCTTATTTAGTGCAATGGATCACATCAAGTACGCAGATGTTGTGGTAAACCCTGCAAAATGGGGTCGTTTGGTTGAATCTTCAATTGGAACGCACTTGATAAATAATGCCTTGGCAGAAAGATTCAATGTTTATTATTGGAGGGAAGGAAATCAGGAAGTGGATTTTGTTTTGGAGAAAAATGGACATACAATTGCACTTGAAGTAAAAAGTGGAAGAGGTTATGTGCCAGTCGGAATGAAACTCTTTGACCAGAAGTTCCATCCTGATAAGCTGCTATTGGTTGGAACAGGCGGATTACCCGTGGAAGATTTCCTCAATATTAATCCGGTTGAATTGTTTTAAAATATAAAGAAGTTAAATATCCTATCTTGTAGCGTTTATTGCCATATGAAGATCCTGATCATTGAAGATGAGAAAACTTTGTCGGATGCCATCGTCGAATACCTCGACGGGGAGGGTCATTTGTGCGAAGTTGTTTACACCTTCGAAGAGGCTGTTGAGAAAATTGAACTCTACCAATACGATTGCATGGTGGTGGATATCAATCTTCCGGATGGAAGCGGTCTCGATCTGATCAGGCTAATCAAGAAAAGATCGATCACGGTAGGAATCATCATTGTTTCTGCGCGCAACTCATTGGATAACAGGATTGAGGGGCTGGAAATCGGCGCCGACCACTATCTTACCAAACCTTTTCACCTGGCAGAGCTCAATGCACATCTGAAATCGATCCATCGCCGGATTAGTTTCAACGGAAGCAATGAGTTGGTCTTGAACGAAATAAAACTGATCCCGGAGGAGCACCGGGCTTTTGTGCTGGACAAGGAGCTGGTTCTGACCAAAAAGGAGTATGAACTGCTGCTCTTTTTCATCTCAAACAAAAACAAAATCATTACCAAAGCCGGTCTGGCCGAACATCTGTGGGGCGACCATATGGATGCCGCCGACTCATACGACTTTATCTATACCCACATCAAGAATCTTCGCCGAGAGTTACTGAAGAAGGGATGCAGGGATTACATCAAAACCATTTACGGACTGGGTTATAAATTCGACATCACTTGAGACTCTTAACCAAAACGACGCTTAATTTGTTGTCTATCTCCCTGTTTATCTATCTTTTCGGGGTCATAGCCTTCTATTATTCCTTGCGCATCCAGGTCGACAGCAATGTCAATAAAGAGATGGAGAAGCGGAAAAACAGCATCGTCCGTCAGATGGAAGAGGCCCACTCATCCGTAAGTCAGCCGCCCAACAGGAATGAAATAGTGATTGTAACTCCGGTTGATAAAGCCATCCCCAAAGACCGCTATGCCGACACCTTGATTTTCAACAAAGAAGAGCAGCGGTACCAGCTTTTCAGACAGCTTGGTTTCAGCGAGACGGTCAACAAGCAGCCTTATTATATTCAGATTTATAAATCGCTGGAAGAGACGGATAGTTTGATTGTCAGTATTATTACAACGATGACTGCGCTGGTGATTCTGTTGATCATTACCTTGTTGATCGTAAACCGATACTCATCGAGATTGGTTTGGAAGGTCTTTTATGATACCGTCGATAAGGTTAACCGTTATGATCTGAATACACACGAGGAGTTTACTTTGCAGGATTCTGACGTGAAGGAGTTCGCGGATCTCAACCGGGTTTTGCTTACCATGACCGAACGGATTAAGAATGATTACCTGAACTTGAAAGAGTATACAGAGAATGCCTCGCACGAGATACAGACACCGCTGGCCATCATCAATTCAAAACTTGAACTTTTGCTGCAGTCGGGCGAGATGAGCGAAAAGCAGTACAAGGCGCTTGCCGATGCTTATGAAGCTTCCATCCGTCTGTCGAAATACAACAGTACCCTGATTTTGCTGGCCAAAATTGAGAACAAACAATTTCCCGAATCCAAAAAGGTAAGTCCTGAGGACATTATCAATACACTACTTGAAAATCTTGACGACCTTATTCGCTCCAAAAAATTGGAGGTGGTCAAACGGCTCCTCCCTGATGTTACGCTCCTGATGAACCCATATCTGGCTGAAATGTTAATCGTCAATCTGGTGAAGAATGCGGTCAGGCACAATGTCAAAGGTGGCAAACTTATTGTAGAGCTAGGTGAGTCCTTTCTCCGGATTTCAAATACCGGACCTGACCATCCGGTAGATAAAAACCTGCTTTTCAAACGATTCTACAAATCATCTTCATCACCCGAGTCTTTGGGTCTGGGATTGGCCATTGTACAGAAGATATGTGCCCTCTATGGGTTTGAAGTTGGCTATCAATTTGAGGGGCAAATGCATTGCATGACGGTGAATTTTGGCCAGAATAAATCTGGAACAATTACAAATAATGGCTTCGTTTAATTTTGAATTAATCCAAATAGTCAGATCTGTTGAGTTCATCCGGTAAAAAGTGCAGATCGGACTCATTAGCTAAAATACATTTTGCAGTATTTTAAGTCATTCAAATACAGTGGTTTTAGCGCCTTTTTTGATGTAGCATTATGTACGGATGGGCATGCGAGATTGTCAAAGCAGAACTTGCATCTTTGTACACTTTTTTTGATTTCCAGATAAGCTTCATGGGTTAGATATCCAACTTCAGATTTACTACAGATTCTATTTATAATATCGCTTCCGAAATCAATTTAGCGGTATCAACCCATGATCGGATTACTCGGTTTAAACCACAAGTCAGCACCCATTGAAGTGAGAGAACGTTTTGTCTTTTGCGAAGAAGATATCAAGCGGTTTATTCCTTTACTACAATTGAACGGAGTATCCGGAGCCATTGTACTGTCTACCTGTAACCGTACCGAGATTTATTACGAGATGAATGAATTGTTGGTACCGCTGAAAGCATCTGACATTGAAAACCTCCTTTTCTCCTTCCGAAAGGCAGACAAAGAGGTGCGAAAATATTTTTACCACAAGGGAAACGAGGAGGTTGCCGCTCATCTGTTCCATGTTGGATCAGGATTGGATTCAATGGCATTGGGCGAATACCAGATCGTTGGCCAGATCAAAACAGCCGTTCAGATCAGCAAAACCAACAAACTGATCAGTTGTGTACTTAGCAAGCTTTTTGATGACGCGCTGAAAGCAGGGAAACAGGTTAGAACAGAGACTGCGCTCAACAAAGGGGCAGTTTCCATTAGTTATGCCGGAGTTGAACTGGCTTCCAAGAAGTTGCACCACCTGAGTACCCATCCGGTATTGCTGGTAGGGGCAGGTCAGACAAGTGAACTGACCATCCGAAATCTGATCAAGAAATCATGTTCTCTTTTCACTGTTGTCAACCGGACCAGAGAAAAAGCAGAAGAGTTGGCTGCAAAGTACCATGCCCAGGTAGCTGAAATGGATCAGTTGTCTGAATTGTTGCTTACCAACGATATCGTTATTACCTCTACCGCCTCCAAAAAACCATTTTTCAATGCGGAAATGGTGCAGGCAGCCATGGTAAAAAGATCCGGAAAACCTCTGTTTTTTATCGATCTCTCTGTACCCAGAAATGTAGCCATGGAGGTTGGAGCCCTTGAGCATGTTCATGTTTATGATGTGGATGCACTTAACCTTGTCATTGAAAACAATCTTGAGAATAGAAAGGGCGAAATTTTCATGGCAGAGCAGATGATCGAAGCCTCCGTAGTAGAATTCATGAAATGGTTCAACATCAGGGCTTTGGCTCCAACGTTTAAAACCATCTCGACCAGTTTCCAGGAGGCCAGTAAAAATGTTTTGGATGGCATGATCAAGAACAGGGAGGCTGAGGAGTACCAAAAAGCACTCGAATATGGTGACCTGATCACCAAAAAATTGATTGGCATGATGATAGAAAATATCAAGTCAGTCACCGACAACGGGTCCAACCAGGCGTACATCACCGTTGTAAATCAATTATTTGCACAAGAGTAAGAATGGAGCAAACCATACGAATAGGTACCAGAGGAAGCCAGCTGGCACTCTATCAGGCCAATGTTGTCAAAGAAGAATTGGCCAAAAAATTTCCGGAACTGCAGTTTCAGATCGTTGTGATCAAGACCAAAGGGGACAAGATACTGGATGTTCCCTTGTCCAAAATTGGAGACAAAGGGATGTTTACCAAAGAGCTTGAAATTGCAATGTTAGACAATGAGATCGACATGGCCGTTCACAGTTTGAAAGATCTGCCCACCCGTTTCCCTGAAGGTGTGCTTTTAGGCGCGGTTCTGAAGCGGGGAGAGGTGCGAGACGCTTTGATCAGTTCCACCAAAAGAACACTCAGCGATCTGACAGCCCAAGACATCATCGCAACTTCCAGCCTGAGGAGAAAAGCACAATTGTTACGCTACAACAAGGATTTTAATATCGTCGAAATTCGCGGAAATGTGAATACCCGGATCAGAAAGATGGAGGAGGGCTATTGCACAGTGATGATGATGGCGGGTGCTGGATTGCAAAGGCTGGGAATGGACAACTATATATCCGAACTGATTTCCGAAGATATAGTGATTCCGGCCTGTAGTCAGGGAGCCATTGCCATCGAGATTCGTGAAAATGATCCGAAAATTGCCAACCTTCTTGCAGCCATCAATGACGAAGCAACACTCATTGCCACCGATGCTGAACGTGCTTTCCTGCGTACCCTGGAAGGTGGATGCCAAATCCCGGTAGGAAGTTACAGCAAAATTAAAGGGAATAGTTTTGAAATAACCGGCTTTATCTCGAGTATCAACGGCGAAGAGTTTTTGAAGGAAACGGCTAAAGGGCATGTATGTCAGGCTGTTGGTATTGCAGTTGAATTGGCCGAAACCCTTTTAAACAGAGGAGGAAGGGAGATACTTAAAGCCATTCGGCTGGATGATCCTTTTGAAAAGAAAAAGGAATTGCCATTGTATGGTAAAACTTTTATCTCTACGAGGGCCATTGAAACCGGCGATACGTTGCCCGATTTGCTAACAGCACAAGGGGCCACACTTCTTTCACTGCCCATGATTGAGATCAGAAAGGCAAAACTGAACGTCAATGAAGTCCTTAAGATCAATCAGTTAAAAAATTATGACTGGCTGTTTTTTACAAGCAGGAACGGAGTCGTGCATTTCTTCAAACAATTGATCGACCAAACCGGGAGTTCTGAATTACCTTCTTCACTTCGTGTTGCAGTTGTCGGGGCAAAAACGGCATCAGAACTTGAATATTACGGCTACAAGCCCGCATTTGCCGGGACAGAGCATGGTTCGGCAGAATTGGCAGCAGAATTTATCCGTATCCATAAGCCCAAAAACCAGAAAATTTTACTGTCGTTGGGAAATCTGGCTGATGATACTTTGAAGCTCTTGCTTGGCGTGGTCAACCATGTCGACAGAATTGATGTTTACGAAACCTGCCAACCGCAAAGCGCTGATCCGATGGTGATCAAACAGATTTCTGATGGAACATATGACCTGATTTTGTTTACCAGTCCTTCTACTTTCAACCATTTTGCCTCCTTTGTGGATACCAGTCTGCTCGGGAAATTGAAAATTGGCTGCATTGGAACCACCACTTCCCGTGCCATTCAGGAGGCAGGCTACGAACCCCTGATGACTGCAAGAATGTCAAATACAGAAGGTCTCACAGAGGCCATACTTGAATATTACAAATAACACTAAAAAATTTGCCATGAGATTTCCAGTTACAAGATTAAGAAGATTGAGATACAATGGTGTATTGAGAGAGATGGTTACAGAAACCAAATTATCGGTCGACGATTTTGTGATGCCTTTGTTCGTCTGTTCTGGTACAAAAGTCAACAACCCCATTAGTTCTATGCCTGGTAATTCGCAACTATCTGTCGATCTTCTGGTTGAAGAGTGCAAAAATATCGTTGCTGCAGGAGTAAAATCTGTTTTGCTTTTCGGTATTCCTCCTCACAAAGATGAGGATGGAAGTGTCGCCTGCGAACACAACGGGATTGTCCAGCAGGCCATTCGTGCCATCAAAAAGGAGCCGGTAACCAAAAATCTGTTTGTCATCGCCGATGTTTGCAACTGTGAATACACGGTTCACGGCCATTGCGGAACCATTGTAGATGGTGACGTCGACAACGACCTGACACTGGTTACCCTTGCCCGGCAATCTGTTTCACTTGCTGAAGCGGGTGCCGATATGATTGCCCCCAGCGATATGATGGACGGCCGCGTTGGTGTGATCCGCGAGCAGTTGGATGCCAATGGCTTCTACAAGATTCCAATCATGGCTTATTCAGCTAAATATGCTTCAGGTTTTTACGGACCCTTCAGGGAGGCTGCTGAAAGCGCACCGAAATTTGGCAACCGTGCAACCTACCAGATGAATCCAGCAAATACCGATGAAGCGATTCGTGAAGTAGAACTGGATATAGCTGAAGGAGCCGATATCGTGATGGTAAAACCTGCATTGAGTTACCTGGATGTTATTCATCGGGTTAAGAGCGAATTCGGAATGCCTGTTGCCGCATACAATGTAAGCGGAGAATTTTCCATGGTAAAAGCGGCTGCTGCCAATGGCTGGATCGATGGCCCGAGAGTGATGATGGAGATCCTTACATCTATCAAAAGGGCAGGAGCAGATATTATTATTACCTACCATGCGGTTGAAGCTGCGAAGATCTTAAAGGCATAGGGCATGGAGCATGGGGCAACCAGGAGTTGCTCATCAAAATAAAAGACAAATTATGAAGTTAAACCAAAGTATTTTGGCCTTCGAAAGGGCACAAAAATGTATCCCCGGCGGTGTCAATTCACCGGTAAGGGCCTTCAAAAGTGTGGGAATGAACCCGGTTTTTGTCAAAAAAGCCAAAGGGACCACCATTACCGATTTGGATGGAAACCAATACATCGACTGCCTAGCCTCCTGGGGTCCAATGCTTTTTGGCCATGCCCATGAGCGGATTCTTCAGGCCATCAGCGATGCAGCCGTAAATGGGACGAGCTTTGGAGCGCCTTCCCAATATGAAACGGAGATGGCCGAGCGCATCGTCAAAATGGTTCCTTCCATAGAAATGGTTCGGATGGTCAGTTCCGGTACTGAGGCAACGATGAGCGCCATCCGTTTGGCCCGCGGTTTCACCGGTAGGGAGGCATTTGTCAAATTTGCAGGCAATTACCATGGTCACGGCGATAGCTTTCTGATCAAAGCAGGATCGGGTGCAATGACTTTGGGTATTCCAAACAGCCCGGGTATTACCAAAGGTACCGCTAAGGATACCCTGATGGCCGAATACAACAACCTTGCTTCCGTTGAAGCGCTTTTCAGGGAGAAGGGCAATGAAATTGCCGCCGTCATCATCGAACCGGTTGCCGGTAATATGGGCGTTGTCGTTCCAACCAAAGAATTTCTGCAAGGATTGAGGGATCTCACAACCAAATATGGGGCGCTTCTGATTTTTGACGAGGTAATCACCGGTTTCAGACTGGCAAAGGGGGGCGCTCAGGAGTATTTCGGCATCCTTCCCGACCTGACCACGCTGGGAAAAATTATCGGCGGAGGCCTCCCGGTAGGAGCCTATGGAGGCAGAAAAGAAATCATGGAGATGATGGCGCCCGTCGGTCCTGTTTACCAGGCCGGTACTTTGTCAGGAAATCCGCTGGCTATGGCTGCCGGTATTGCCATGTTGAGCATGATCGAAGAGACTCCGGATCTCTACAACGAGATGGAACGCAAGGCTGCTAAACTGGAAGCCGGGATTCTTGAAAATCTTAAGAACACAGGAATAAAAGGTGTGGTCAACCGGGTAGGATCCATGATGACTCTCTTTTTCACCGATGCACCTCAAGTGGATAATCTGGATGATGCAATGACTTCGGATACAGCTCGTTATGCGGCATATTTTAAACAGTCGCTCGAAAGCGGCATCTATTTGGCCCCTTCACAATTCGAATGTCTGTTCGTCTCCTATGCCCATACGGATGAAGAGATTGATTGGATCATTGATGCCAATTTGCAGGCCTTGATGCAACTTCAATAATTCAGAATCAAAAATCATTGTGATTCTGGAATTAAATATCTTAAGCAAAAAGGAATTAAAAACATGAGCAAATCTTTCTTTTTAGATACCATCAACGGGAAAACTACCAGCCGGCCACCGGTTTGGTTTATGCGCCAGGCAGGCAGGGTATTGCCCAACTACCTGAAACTGCGCGAGCACCATACCTTTGCTGAGTTGATGCACTCGCCTAAGCTGGCTGCCGAAGTAACCCTGATGCCGGTCTATGACCTTGGCGTTGATGCGGCAATTCTCTTTTCAGATATTCTTGTAATTCCCGCAGCGCTGGGAATGAACCTGAATTTTACCGACTCCGGACCAAAGTTTGACATTGCCCTCAAAGAGGTTGAGGACCCATCACTTCTTCTGAACCCTGATGCATCGAAATTGACCTATATCTACGATGCCATTGACGAGATTATCCGCACCAAACCAGCAGATATTCCTTTGATTGGTTTCTGTGGCGCTCCTTTTACCACGCTCTGCTACATGGTTCAGGGATTGAGTTCCAACCACACTTTTCCTGAGGCTGTCTCCTTGTTGTACAGAGACAGGAAGATGACCCATAAATTGCTATCCGCAATCACTGATCTCTCCATCGAATATGCAAAGAATCAGGTAAGGCACGGGGTCTCAGCCTTCCAAATCTTCGAAACTCACGCCGGATTAATTCCATCAGATCTTTACCAGGAGGTGATGATGCCTTACGTCAGGAGGATTGCAATGGCTGCAAGGGAAGAGGGATGTCCGGTGATATTTTTGCCAAAGGGTCTTGGATATGGTGTGAAGCATATCCAGCCGGAAGATGCAGATTTTTTGAGTGTTGACTGGCAGATGCCAATCACTGAGGCTCGCACGCTGGTTCACAAAGAGATTGGCCTGCAGGGAAATCTTGATCCCAGATTGCTGTTTGCGGATCAGGCAACCATCCTGGAAACCTTGGAAAAATATGTTGATTTTGGTTCAAAGGAGCAGAAATGGATCTTTAACCTGGGACATGGATTTATGCCAGGAATCCCGTTTGAAAATGCAAAACTGGTGGTCGACTGGATCAAACGAACCAATTGGAAGAGGGGATAGGCCATGGATATAAGCACCGATTTTCTTCACAAATACAATGTTTCAGGACCGAGATACACCAGTTATCCTCCGGCCAATTTTTTCAATGAGGGTTTTACCGCATCGGATTATATCAGGGAGTTGAAGGAGTCCAACCTCCAAAAACCCGAAAGTATTTCCCTCTATATCCACATCCCGTTTTGCCCGAAGCGCTGCCATTTTTGTGGATGCTCCACGGTTATTTCGCAACGAAAACTGATAGTTGAAAGGTATATACAAGCACTCAAAACGGAGATAAAGCTGGTTGCTTCCAATCTGGATGATTCCAGGCTCGTTACCCAGATTCATTGGGGAGGGGGTACTCCCAACTCAATATCGATGAGTTACATCCGTGAGATCATGGAATGGATTCGCCAACATTTCACGTTAAGCGCGGAGGCAGAGATTGCTATGGAGTGCAGTCCGGCCTACCTGGATTACCCTCACATCGACCAGCTTGCGGAGATGGGATTCAACAGAATCAGTCTTGGTATCCAGGATTTCAGGGAAGATGTATTGAGTGTGGTGAACAGGGATGTGCCCCGACACCCTGTCAACGAGGTAGTAGCTTACTTGCGGAGCAAGGGGTTCAGGGGCATCAACCTGGATTTTATCTACGGACTTCCCATGCAGACGCTCGAAAGCTTCAAAAATACCATCGATCAGGCCATTGCCATCCGGCCCGACCGAATTGTTACCTTCTCTTATGCCCATGTTCCATGGGTGAAAGTCGCTCAGAAACAGTTGGAAGCCATCGGGCTACCCGATGCAAATGATAAAATGAAGCTCTTTCTTCAGGCAACAGTCCAATTGAAGGAAGCCGGTTATTGTTCAATCGGGATTGACCATTTTACCCTGCCGGACGACGATCTTACCAAAGCATTCAACAACAAGCAGCTCCACCGCAATTTCCAGGGATACTGTACTTTGGAAACTACCGGACAGGTTTATGCGTTCGGGGCATCTTCGATCAGTCAGCTTTGGGGCGCTTATGCCCAAAATCACAAGGACATCACAAAATACATGGAGGCCATCGAAACAACCGGAACTGCCATTGAAAGAGGCTACAAGCTAAGCAAACAGGAGCTGATAGTCCGGTCGGTGATCAACAGCATCATGTGCAATGGATTGCTTGATTTGGTTGAAATAGCCAACGAATTTGAACTCTCCCTGGGTGATCTGAAAAAGATGCTCACTTTTGATCCTTCAAGATTTGAGGATTTTATCGAAGATGGTCTGATGCAATTGGATAGCAATCAAATAAGATTGACAGAAAAAGGTTTTCTTTGTGCCCGGAATATTGCAATGACTTTGGATCCGGCCCTGAAAAGCGGGGAAGGGGTTTATTCCAAGACAGTCTGAATTTGATCTAATAAAAATGTTACACAGAGTTTCACAGAGAAGAACAGAGTTTCACAGAGTCAAAGAAATAGTATGATGTTTAGTGGGTTTGAATTGTTCAAATACCGTAACCCTTCAAACTTTTTAAACAATTTAAACCCTTCAAACAATTGGAAATTGTCCTCTGTGTAACTCTCCCGACATGTCGGGACAAGTTGTGCTTCTCTGTGAAACTCTGTGTAATATAAAATAAGCCGAAATGATGAAAGGGGTAATGTTGGTCAATATGGGTGGTCCCGAGTCGCCGGAGGAGCTGAAAACGTTTCTAGCCCGGATGTTCATGGATCCCGCAATTCTGCCTTACCGGAAACCGTTAAGGCACCTCCTTTCCTTTATCATCAGCCGCTCACGCTACAAAAAATCCTGGAAAAAATATCAGCAGATTGGTGGAACCCCTCTGGTTCAATCGACCATAAAAACAAGCAGAGCCCTGCAAGCTATTTTGGGCACATCTTTTGTCGTCAAATATGCATTTTCCTATTCCTCGCCGGATATCAGCTATACCTTACATGATTTTAAAAGGGAGGGAATCAACGAGATATTGGCAATTCCGCTCTATCCACAGTCCAGTTTGACGACAACTTCAAGTGTAAAAGCGGATATTAAAAAGGTAACAGACAAAGATCCTTTCTTCAAAATTACAGTGCAGGAGGAGTTTTACACGCACCCCGATTTTGTCGCTTTCTGGACCTTCAACATCAAAAAGCACCTCAAAGAACATGGGATTGATAATCCTACCCTGGTATTCAGCGCTCATTCCATTCCTGAGTACTATGTTTTAAAAGGGGATACTTACCCAACCGGAATTATCAACAGTGCAGCGCTGATAGCAGAAAAGCTTGGATACCATTATGAAGCTGCTTTTCAGTCGGGTATGAAAAGAGGTGCCTGGATTGGCCCGGATGTCAGAGAGCACATGAAAACCATGGCAGAAGAGGGCATCGACGACCTGGTGCTTATTCCGATCAGCTTTGTTCACGAAAACCTGGAAACCAGGTATGATCTGGACCACGAACTGATCCCATATGCAAAGGAGGTTCTGGGTATCAAAAACATATCAAGAGTTATATTGCCGGAAGCTGATCTGCTGTTTGTAAGCATGTTGGCCGATTTAGTACTGAAATACCCATGAGAATAGGCTCACCCCAACCGAAAGTGAATTTGTGGGTATTCCATGCGACCATTAAATAACAAATAATATACGCATGAAATCATGAGAGAAGTTGTTGTACTTGGTGCCGGTCTGACCGGTCTGACCACCGCCTTTCATCTTCAAAAGAGAGGATTGGACTTTGTGGTGCTTGAAAAGGCAAATCGTGCCGGTGGTGTGATCCATAGCGTCAACGAAAATGGTTTTTTGTACGAAGAGGGACCCAACTCCGGCGTCATTTCCAATGCCGAAGTACTTCATCTTTTTGATGCATTGGGAACAGAATGTGAGATGGAAGTGGCCGCCAGTGCCGTTAAAAAGAGATATGTACTGAAAAATGGTAAATGGGAGGCGCTTCCCGGTGGACTTAAAGCGGCTGTTACTACGCCATTGTTCAGCTTAAAAGATAAATTCCGCATCCTGCTCGAACCCTTCAGGCCGAAGGGAAAAGATCCTCATGAAACATTGGCCGGACTGGTCAGAAGGCGTTTGGGTAAAAGTTTTTTAAACTATGCCATCGATCCTTTCATCATTGGGGTCTATGCCGGTGATCCCGGTAGGCTGGTCCCTAAATATGCCTTGCCAAAACTCTATCAGTTGGAGCAACAATACGGCAGTTTTATTGGAGGAACCATCAAAAAGCAGTTTCAGCCCAAAACAGATGAGATGAAAAGGGTGACCAGAGGGGTGTTTTCTGTTAGGGGAGGCATATCTTCATTGATCAGTGCGTTGGTAAAAAATATCGGAGAGGATCGTATGTTGCTGAATTGTAATGAGATAGTAGTTATACCTGTGGCGGGCCATTTTGAAGTTTCCTATTTGAATAGCCAAGGAGAACGTATTTCCATTGAGACCAAAAAAGTCATTTCGACAATTGGCGCCCATCAGCTGGACAAGGTTTTGTCCTTTATCGATTCGGTTTCGTTGTCAAAAATCACGGCTCTTCACTACACAAAAGTTCTGGAAGTAATTGTTGGATTCAAAGAGTGGAAAGGGATGAAACTGGATGCCTTTGGCGGACTGATCCCATTTGTGGAGAAACGTGATTTACTGGGTATCCTTTTTATGTCGGCGCTCTTCAAAGACAGGGCACCGGAAGGTGGTGCCCTCTTCTCGATTTTCATGGGAGGTGTCAGGAGACAAGATATTTGTCAACTACCGGATGAAAAAGTACAAAAAATTGTCCAAAAAGAATTTTGCGATTTGATGAAAGTTGCCGATTTCCAACCCGAACTTTTTAAAATAGTTCGCCATGCATATGCCATTCCACAATATGAGGCCGATAGCGGAGAGCGATTCCGGACCATTGCTGATATCGAACAAAAATACCCTGGTTTGGTCATTGGCGGTAACCTCAGGGATGGCATTGGCATGGCCGACCGGATTTTGCAAGGCAAAAAACTCTCGGAAGCTGTTTGAAAAAAAGATCTCATCAAAAACGAATTTTTGATATGAGACTCATTAATTCTCTTATTTTTGTTTGATAATCTGTTCGTCATGACCTTAACTACCATACTCATTCAGGATCATCTGGTCATAAAGTATGTGCACACGTTTATTAGTTGCTGCTTTATGATCGTTGCTGTCTGGTTGTTTTACAGGTCACTACGCGGATATTTCAAGAATTTGGCCTACTTGCGTTTAGATAAATTTCTCTCCTACGCCTTTATTGTCAATCTCTATCTTCAACTCATCTTTGGACTTTTACTGTTTGCAAATCCTGCCGCTGTTTCTGGTCAGGAGGTTGTTGGTCAGGATATTACCATGAAGTTGGTCACCAAACGATTTTGGCCTGTCGAGCACATTGTTTTGATGTTGTTCGCTTTGTTTATCGCCAACCTCGGTTTGGTATTTTCGAACAGCTCACAAATTGACATAGAGAAACACCGTAAAGTGCTTGTCTATTACGCCATTGCCATTGTCATGATTGGACTTTCGCTCAGTTCAACCTACCTGAGATAATCAATTACAAATTAAAGATTACAAATTAAAAATGAAGGAAGGGGACGTAGATTTACTATTCTTAATCTTGTACTATTTTTAATCTTTAATTTGTAATTTGTAATTTTTAATTATTCAATGCTCTTCATTCATGGGTAAATTGTATTTAATTCCAACGACTCTTGGAGAAACCGCAGTCGAAAAGGTACTCCCTGCAGAGATCATGCAGGTGGTCAGATCATTGCGCTACTTTGTCGTTGAAAATACCCGCACCGCCCGTCGCCATTTGAAGAAGATAGCTCCTGAGATCATCATTGATGAGCTCGACTTTAAGGAGCTGAACGAACATACCCAGCCAATTGAGCTTGATATGTTGCTGGATCCGATCCGAAATGGCTTTGATCTTGGAATTCTCTCCGAAGCCGGTTGTCCGGGTGTGGCAGATCCAGGCGCTGACCTTGTGAAACTCGCGCATGAAAAGGGAATCCAGGTAGTACCGCTGGTTGGGCCTTCTTCGATTCTGCTTTCGTTGATGGCATCCGGGATGAATGGACAGAATTTTGCTTTCATCGGCTATCTGCCTGTCAAACCAACCGAAAGAAGTGCCGCTGTTCGCGACCTCGAGCGTATTTCTGCCAGAGACAAACAGACGCAGATTTTCATCGAAGCGCCTTACCGCAATGCAAAATTGTTGGAGGACCTTCTTGCAGTCTGCAACAGTCAAACCCGATTGTGCATCGCAGTCGACCTGACCATGGATAGCGAATTCGTGGTAACAAAAACGATTGGAGCTTGGAAGAAAGCGATACCGGATATCAACAAACGACCGGCGATTTTCCTGCTGCAAAGCCAATGAAAAGGACGAAGACCAGGACGACTAGGACGACTGGGATGAAGGGGACGACTGGGACGAAGGGGACGACCGAAAGACGGAGATGACTGAGATGACGGAAAGACGGGGGAATGTGAAAATTGGGAAATATGAAAATGTGAAAATGGGCCGATGAGCCGATTCTTGATTGGAGTTGGAGGGGAAACATTAAAACATAGAAATTAGAGAACGGAATATTGTTTTATTATAATTCGTGTAATTTGTGAAATCTGTGGTAGGGCAGGGGTTATTTGTGTGAATTTGTGTTATTTGTGGTAAGGTTAGCAGAAATTTTGATAATAGATCAATCCTAAATCGAAAGTCTAAAATCTAATATTGAGGATGAAAATTACTGTTTTAGGATCCGGTACATCGCAGGGTGTTCCAGTCATTGCATGCAACTGTGAGGTTTGCCGCTCTACCGACAGCCGTGACAAACGTCTGAGATGTGCCATTCTGGTTGAGGATGGGGGTACCTCTTTGTTGGTGGATGCCGGTCCAGACTTCAGGCAGCAGATGTTACTTTACCGGGTAACAAATCTTGATGCCGTCCTGCTCACCCACGAACATGCCGATCATATTTTTGGTTTGGATGATATCCGGAGCTTCAACTGGATTAGAAAAGCGCCGATGGATATTTATTGCGAAAAAAGGGTGGCCGAGAATCTCAAAACTATATTCAATTATGCGTTCGCTGAGAACAGGTACCCAGGAACGCCCCAAATGGAGCTTTTGCATATTGATGGTGAACCATTCCAGGTGAAGGGAATAGGTGTTATCCCAATACGTCTCTATCACCATAAACTGCCTGTGTATGGATTTCGCTTTGGCAAATTTGCTTACCTCACCGATTTCAATAGGATTGAGGAGGAGGAGTTGGCGAAACTCAAAGGGGTAGAGGTGCTCATTATTTGTGCGTTGAGGAAAAGTATCCATATTTCGCACCTGAATCTTTCTCAAGCTTTGCGTCTGGTCGGAGAGATTTGCCCAAAGAAAACCTACCTGACCCATATGAGTCACGAAATGGGATTTCATGCGGAGTTGGCCAAAGAATTGCCGGATGGCGTTGAACCGGCCTATGATGGGTTGGTGATAGAAATTTAGATAAAGAGTACCGTCATTGCGATCCGCCGGCTGGAGGAGAAGCAATCTGCCTGGAGTTGAGGAAATCAATACGTTTATCTGTAACTTTGCTTTCGATTTTTTCATCAATAAACATCCAATCTGTAGGTTTTTGTGTACTGAAGTTTGTATTATTGCAGAAAACATCTAAACATCGTACACATGAAACTTTATTTCCCGGAAAACTATAAAGCCAAGCTGGACCTTAAACAGACTGAAAAGGCAATAAAGCTGATCAAAGATTTTTGTCAGGAGAATCTCTCTTCTGAACTGCGTCTGCGAAGGGTAACAGCACCGCTTTTTGTACTGAAAGGCACAGGCGTCAACGATGACCTAAACGGAGTGGAACGTCCTGTCTCATTTGCTGTTAAGGCGATGAACGATGCCAGGGCAGAGGTCGTCCAATCGCTCGCGAAATGGAAAAGGCTGATGCTTGCCCATTATGGAATCCCGGCAGGTTATGGAATTTATACAGACATGAACGCCATACGACCAGACGAAGAGCTTTCCAATATTCATTCGCTCTATGTTGATCAGTGGGACTGGGAAAAGGTAATCACTGCTAAACAACGGGAGATCGATTACCTGAAAAAGGTGGTCAACCAAATTTATTCCGTTCTGCTGCGCACTGAATTTGTAGTCTATGAGAATTATCCAACCATCAAACCAATGCTTCCGGAAGAGATCACTTTTGTCCATTCGGAGGAGCTGTTGCAACGTTATCCCAAACTGACGCCAAAGGAGCGGGAGCAGGAGATTACCAAAGCTAATGGTGCCGTATTTATCATTGGTATCGGTGGGAAACTGAGCAATGGAGAGGTTCACGACGGCAGGGCACCTGATTACGACGACTGGACTACCCCAAATTCTGGTGGTTATAGAGGTTTGAACGGAGATATCCTGATCTGGAATCCGATTTTGCAACAATCTTTCGAGATCTCTTCGATGGGTATTCGGGTCGACAAGGAGGCTATGTTGCGTCAGTTGGAGATAGCAGGGGCAAACGACCGCAAAGAGCTGATGTTTCACAAGAAACTGTTGAAAGATGAACTACCACTCTCGATCGGAGGAGGTATCGGGCAGTCCCGTTTGTGCATGTACTTTCTTCGCAAGGCGCACATCGGAGAGGTGCAGGCCAGCCTGTGGCCCGAAGAGATGGTACAGCAATGTGCAGAACACAACATCTACATGGTTTAGGCGAGGTGAAACCAACAAAAAATCCCTGAGGCATTTCCGGTTCAGGGATTTTTTTGTACTTTTGCGCCCAATTAAGGCCGGCCCGGTAGCTCAATGGATAGAGCAACAGCCTTCTAAGCTGTAGGTTCTTGGTTCGATCCCAAGCCGGGTCACGAATGCCCTTGTAAATCTTTGATTTACAAGGGCATTTTTTGTTGATACATCCATTGTATGTGAATGGGAAAGGGGTTTCTCTGCCCTCTTACTCACTTATCTATCGATTTTCACAAGAATCTCCCTTGTTCAAGAACATTTTTGTGATTTTAGTTGTTTCTAATTTAGAATTATATACACTTGAAAAAATAGTGCAGACTAGAAGCAGGCTAATTTATGGCAGGAATAGTAAAGCAAAACCGGCTTCCCTGGCCGACTTGGCTTTCTGCCCAGATGGATCCCCCGTGAATGCTGATAAACTCTTTACATAGGATCAATCCCAGACCTGTGCCCTGTTCATTTTGTGTGCCGGGTCGGCTGTAGCTTTGATCAATCCTGAATAGTTTTGCCAGTTCATTTCCGTCCATTCCTATCCCGGTGTCATCAACAGTAATTTTTAACTCCTGACCGATCTTTTCAGCCTTGATTTCTACTGTTCCTCCGGAATTGGTGAATTTAATGGCATTGGTAATTAAATTTCTCAACGCGCTGGAAATCATTTCTTTGTCAACTGAGGCCATGATCGATGGCTCAATCTTCTTGGTCAGGAGGATCGATTTTTGTAATGCCGATATTTTTAATAATTCAAAAATTTCGTGAATGATGGTGCTGACATCTGTTGTACGAGGATTGAAATCCATCCGGCCAGACTGGGAACGAGACCAATCTACCAGGTTCATCAAAAGATCAATGGCTTTTTGCGAGGAGAACTGGATGATCTCGGCATACTCTTCAATATTATCATAATTTTTCTGTTTGATTTGGTCTGCCAAAATGTTACTGAATCCGAGAATACCGTTGAACGGACTCTTCAAGTCGTGTGCGATGATAGAGAAAAATTTATCTTTTGTTGCATTGAGCTCCCTCAGTTGCACTTCGCTTTCCTGCAATGAGTACAGGGTGTTTTTTTGAATGGTGATGTCACGGAAACTCCAAACCCGGCCAACGCACTCTCCATTAAAGATTTGTGACTGTGAATATCGTTCAAAAGTCCTGCCATCTTTGAATTCAATATAATCAGTAGAAGTCTCTTCGTAATTGTTGTACAGTTCAATGACCTTATTCAAAAATCCATCAGGATCTGATAATTGCTCCATAACGAATGTGAGTAATTCTTCATCTTTTCCTATGCTGAGGACGGATTCAGGAATCCGCCAAAGTTCAACGAATTTCTTATTGTAGTTGGTGATTTTCCCATTTCTATCTACTACCAGGATTCCATCAACCGTTGATTCAAGTGTCGCAGCGATCAACGAATTTGATTTTGCCAGCTCCTCTTCGGCCCTTTTTCGTTCAATGACATTGGCTACCTGGCCGCCGATTGAATCCAGAAATTGGAGATGGTGATTGTTGTAAATATTCTCCTCATGGTAATGCTGTAGCACCAATACCCCGATCGTATGGGAAGATGTTTTCAAAGGTACACCAATCCAGCTTGGCGACATCGAACCGACCAATTCAACCTCATTGCGTTTAGAAAGTTGCTCAAATAATTCCTTTGGGATTAGCATTGATTTTCCGGTACGAAAAACGTACGCTGTACAACTTTTAAGCAAAGCCTGCGGTTCGATAACATCATCGTACTGATCTACAAAGTAAGGAAAATGGAATAGTCCGGTATTTGCATCATAGAGTGCAAAGAAGCAATTTTCGGCATACAATACCTTCTTTAGAGAATGATGAATCAGTTTCAGTAATTCATAAAGATCTGAAGTCTGTACAACACCCTGGACTATTTCAAACAGGGTATTCATTTCATTTTCAGAATTTTTACGATCTGAAATATCAATCATAACGCTGACAATACAATCAGTTCCCCGAAATTTCATGATCTCGCCTGAGATCAGACAAGTAAAGATTTCGCCAGTTTTCCGTCTGAACCTGGCTTCTAAATATTCAATTTTGCCTTTTTTTCTTAGGGTTTTGTAAAAATATAACCTTTCCGATAAATCATTCCAAAATCTCAGTTCGAGAATGGATTTTCCAATGACCTCATCCTTTGAATAACCTGACTCGATGATATTGTTATTGGTTTCCAAAATAAGACCAGAGTGTAAAGTTGTTATCATCATTAGCCCCGGACTGTATTGAAAAACCCTGGAAAACATGGCTTCACTTTCAATCAGCGCTTTCTGTGATTCTATCTGGGCGGTAATGTCCACAAAGGTTATCACCAGATGACTCAGTCCACCATTCTTGTTAAACTCAGGATAACCATTTACCTCTACCCATACCAGGTCCTTAAAATTTGGTCTGTTGATGCCAATAATGTAATTTTCAAATGATTGCATGGAGGTTACGGCTTTTGCAACTGGATATTCATCAAGTGGTAAATCACTTCCATCCACCCTTACGAAGCGCCATGCAGTATCTATGGCAACTTTACCCTGCATTTGTGCTATCGATAATCCAAGAAGGCGTGATGCTTCTTTGTTTGCCAAAAGTATAGAAGTATCAGGCGCATGAATCACCACTCCGGCATTCACATGCTCTAAAAGTGTTTGAATCCGGAAATCTCCTAATGTAAGTGAATCTGTTATTTTGTTCATGTAGAGCAATGTTCTTAGCAATATTTTTTAATTATCTCCAATAGGGCATTTTTCTTGATGGGTTTGGCAATAAAATCATCACATCCTGCCTGCAAGGCTTTTTCCCTGTCTTCGATAGATGCATAGGCCGTCTGGGCGATGATAGGAATAGCCGGATAACTTTGTTTTATCTTCATTGTTGCATCATAACCACTCATTTCGGGCATATTTAAATCCATGAAAATCACGTCGTAAGGATGTTTTGAAGCCATTTCCAGCGCATCTTTGCCATTGTAAGCATGATCAATTCTTTTGACGCTGTTTTTGAGTAAAACATCGAGATACAGGAAATTAATCTGTTCGTCATCGGCTATTAAAATGGACAAATCTTTCAACTTATGATGAGAACTATGTGATGATTTTTCAATTTCAAGCGCCTCTTTTGACCGAACCATTGGAATGGAGAAATAGAAGCAGGATCCTTTTCCAGCCTCAGACTCTAACCATAATGTACCGCTCATCGATCTTACCAGCTCTTTCACAATGCTCAACCCGAGTCCGGTACCCCCTATCGCTTTTGATGTGACCGTATCTGTGCGGTAAAATGATTCAAAAATCTTATCATGTTCTTGTGGTGGAATTCCCATTCCCGAATCCTTTACATAAAAAATGAGCTGGTCCAGCTTAACTTCATAACCAACTTCCACAAATCCTTCTGCTGTATATTTGATGGCATTGGAAGTCAGATTGATCAGTATTTGCTTAATTTTTTCGTGGTCCGATAGGATAGAAAGGCGAGGGATATCAATGGGAATTTTCAGAATCAGGTTGATATTCTTTTTCTGGCACTCTGCTTTAATCTTTGCACCAAGATTGGTGATCAGGTCTGCTGGTTCTAATGGCTGCTGGTTGACCTCCGGTTTTTCGCTTTGTAACCGGGATAGGAGAATCACATTTTCAATCATTGTAAGCAACTGGTTAGAACTGTTCAGAATAATTGCAGCGTATTCATCTTTATCATCATTATTTGACTCTGCCATCAAACTTGAAAAGCCCATGATGTGGTTCATCGGCGTTCGAATTTCGTGGCTCATGTTGTTCAAAAATGCCGATTTTAGGTGGTTGCTTTCTTCTGCTTTTTCTTTGGCATTTATCAATTCAGCCCTGTGTTTCAGCATTTCGGTGATATCCATGGCAACTCCTATTAATGCCACAGGGTTATTAAGGTCATCTTTAATTACTGAGGTTGAAAGAAGGATCGGAAATTGTGTCCCATCTTTTTTCTTGTTCATAATTTCACCTCTCCAACCACCTTCCAACGTCTCCGGTAGAATGTTCCTGATATGTTCATATGCAATATTTTCCGGCCGCAACATGGCAATATGCTGACCAATTAATTCATTCTGTTTGTAGCCGTATGTATGAAGAAAAGATTTATTAACATAAACGATTTTGTCTTCGTTGTCGGTTATGGAGACACATTCGCTGATACTTTCGAGGGAATAAGCCATCAGTTTTAATTTATTCTCTATCTCTTTTTTCTCTGAAATATCCTGAAAGATTTCCAACATAGCCATCTTCCCTTTAAACATCATTCCGGTATGACTGATCTGGAAAGTTTTTCCTCCAAGCACTCCCTTCGATTCATAAAGGTTGGTAATTCCAAACTGGATTCCTGAAATCAACGGGCAGTTGGGGCACTGCTTGTGATCATCGCGGTAGAGATGCCAGCATTTCTGGCCTAATGCATTCTTTCCGAAATGTTTGGAGAGGTTTTCGCTAATGAAAAGGATATTCCCGTATTCATCGACAATGTCCATTCCAAATGGAATGGTTTGTAGTAAGGATTGGTTCAATTCATTGGAATGGCTCAATGATTCTTCGGCATTTCTGCGTGCGGTACAATCAGTGATGATTCCGTACCAAAGCGTACTTCCGTCATCCATCCTTTCGGGTTTTGCATCGCACATTCGCCAACGAACACCAATACCCGGCAAAACAACCCTGAATTCATTGTGGTATAACTCCAGTGTACGTGCAGAGTCCATGATGGAGGTGATGAAATTGTCATAATCTTCGGGATGTACTCTGTTAAACGCAGGAGTTGCATCCTCCTTTATCTCCTCAGGAGTTACATAGCATATTTCTTTAATTCCGGAACTTGAATAGGGGAAACAGGAACGGCCATTGCTGTACATCCTGTATTGGAAGACAACGCCCGGGACCTGATCGGTCAACTTAAGAAGCATTTCGTGACTTTTTTTGAGCTCAGTTGTACGTTCGTCAACAAGTCTTTTTAAATACAGTCTTTCATTGCGTTTTTGCTCATTTGCTGCCTTAATTTTCACCATCGCCCTTACCTGGGCAATGAGCTCAATTTCATCGATCGGTTTGAAGAGAAATCCTTCGGCCCCAATTTCAAGGGCTTTTATGCGGCTCTCTTTGCTATTTAATTGTCCGGTTAAAAAAATGACAGGAATATCCTGAAGTTGTTCATTCTCTTTCAATCGTTGACAAACCTCAAATCCGTCCATACCGGGCATCATAATGTCAAGCAAAATCATATCCGGATTCTCGGCTTTAGCCAATTCAATGCCATTTTGCCCATTACTGGCAGTTAATACTATAGGGAGGTTCTATAAATTAATATTTTGATATTCAGATAATTAATAGTATATTAGCCTTACTGAATACAAAGTTAGAAATTCTATGGGCAACATTTATAAATCACAGGGTAAAAAGGGTTTGTTTGATGAACATTTTTC
>JAPLDT010000056.1 GCA_026391315.1 Bacteroidia bacterium | reverse complement strand
GCCCTCGAGGCGACGTGATTGACTGATCTTGGCATTTTTACAAATTTTAGGACAATGGCGATCCCGATATTTCAGGATACTTGTGGGCACATTCCCCGGTTAACAATATTAATTATTTCAAGGAACCCTACTTCAATGCGAGCAGCCTTTTTACATGGGCTACGTCAACATCGGCTACCATACCCCAATGGGTCAGGTTGCGTTTGCGTTTGGTGCTTTTCTTGGTCAGAATATGACTTTTGTAAGCGTGTTTCCTTTTGATGCTTCCACTTCCGGTCAGCTTGAAGCGTTTTTTTGCGCCGGAATTCGTTTTCATTTTAGGCATCTCTGTCTAACTGTTTTAAATTACTTTTTCTTTTTGGGCGAAATAAATATGGTCATCCTTTTACCTTCAAGTTTCGGCAGTTGTTCAACTTTTCCGAAATCTTCCAGTGCGTTGGCAAAGCGAAGCAATAAAATCTCCCCTTGCTCATTATAAAGTATCGAACGTCCCTTGAAAAATACATAAGCTTTCACTTTTGCACCATCCTGAAGGAACTTTTCGGCATGTTTTAATTTAAAATTGTAATCATGTTCGTCTGTATTGGGACCGAACCTGATCTCTTTCACGATGATCTTGACCGCCTTTGCCTTCAGTTCTTTCTGCTTCTTTTTCTGAGCATAGATGAACTTCTGGTAATCAACAATCCTGCAAACAGGTGGTTCTGCGTTGGGTGAAATTTCAACCAAATCGAGCTCCATTTCATCGGCCTTCCGAAGAGCATCCTGGATTTTGTAAACACCCTGTGGCTCAACATTGTCGCCAACCAGCCTTACTTCCGGAACACGAATCTGGTGATTGATCCGAAACAATGATTTCTCTTCCTCTTTTGGAGCTCTTGGCCCCTTGGTCCTGATAACTGCTATGGCTTTATCCTCCTATTTTTAGTTAATACCGACTAATTGTACAATTCTGCCAGAATAGATTTGACCTCTTTTTGGATCATCTCTTTGAACTCGATTAAAGAAACAGTACCCTGATCGCCTTCACCCTGACGACGAACGGCCACAGTCTCAGATTCGCTCTCTTTTTCGCCGACGATGAGCAGATAAGGTATACGTTTCATCTCGTTGTCACGGATTTTCCTGCCTATCTTTTCGTTACGCTCGTCAACGACGGTGCGAATATCGGAATTATTTAGATATTCTGAAACTTTTTGTGCATAATCGTTGTACTTTTCACTGATGGGCAACACAACCACCTGGTCGGGTGTGAGCCAAATCGGAAATTTCCCTGCCGTGTGCTCAATCAGTACTGCGCAGAAACGTTCCATCGATCCAAACGGTGCGCGATGGATCATCACCGGACGGTGACGCTTGTCGTCGGCGCCTATGTACTCCAGTTCGAAACGCTCGGGAAGGTTGTAATCTACCTGAATGGTTCCCAGCTGCCAGCTTCTGCCGATGGCGTCCTTTACCATGAAATCTAACTTTGGACCGTAGAAGGCGGCTTCGCCTAGTTCGGTAACGGTATTCAGCCCTTTCTCGGCACACGCCTCGATAATGGAACGTTCCGCTTTTTCCCAGTTTTCGTCTGATCCGATGTATTTTTCTTTGTTGGATGGATCCCGCAAGGAGATCTGAGCCGTATAGTTTTCAAAATTCAAAGCCTTGAAGATGATAAAGACAATGTCGATCACCTTCAAAAATTCCTCTTTCAACTGGTCCGGACGGCAGAAGATGTGCGCATCATCCTGCGTAAATCCGCGAACGCGGGTCAATCCGTGCAATTCGCCACTCTGTTCGTAGCGGTAAACGGTGCCAAATTCGGCCAATCTAAGGGGAAGGTCTTTGTAGGATCGGGGTTTGAAACGGAAGATTTCACAGTGGTGGGGGCAGTTCATTGGTTTCAGCAGGTACTCTTCGCCTTCGGTCGGTGTTTTGATGACCTGAAATGAGTCTTTGCCGTATTTTTCGTAATGGCCCGATTTCTTGTATAGTTTCACATCGCCGATGTGCGGCGTGATCACCTGGTCGTATCCGAATTTCTTCTGAACGCCTTTCAGAAATTTCTCAAGCTGTTCACGCAACATGGCGCCTTTGGGCAACCACATGGGCAGTCCCTGGCCCACCTCCTGCGAGATCATGAAGAGTTCCATCTCTTTCCCGATCTTGCGGTGGTCGCGCTTTTTGGCCTCTTCCATCAGCACAAGGTACTCTTCGAGCAACTTTTGTTTGGGGAAGGTGATGCCATAAACACGGGTCAGCATCTTATTTTTTTCGCTGCCACGCCAGTAGGCCCCGGCAATACTGGTTAGCTTAAGGGCTTTGATATATCCGGTATTCGGAAGGTGCGGACCGCGGCACAGATCGGTGAAATTACCTTGCCGGTAGAGGGTAATGGTCCCGTCTGTCAGTTCTGAAATCAGCTCCTGTTTATAGGGGTCGCCTTTTTGTGCGAATAATTTTAACGCCTCTTCTTTTGAAATTTCAGATCTGACGATGTCTGATTTGGTACGCGCCAGATCCATCATCTTCTTCTCAATCTCAATGAGGTCTTTATCTGTTAATGTCTGACCTTCAGGAAGATCAATATCGTAATAGAACCCATTGTCGATGGATGGGCCAATGCCGAATTTCGTACCCGGAAGGTATGCCTCGATGGCCTCAGCCATAATATGGGCCGATGAGTGCCAGAATGTATCGCGTCCCTCTTTGTCGTCCCAGGTATGCAATTTGATCGACGCATCCGATTTGATTTTTATATGAAGGTGCAAAATTAGCGAACTTCCACCGTTTCATCAAATCTATTTTGATCTTTGTGTTCGAAAGATTTCGCAATCAGCATTTTTTTTACCCCTTACCAGGAAATCGCTCCGATCGGGAGGGATTATTTTCTATTTTTGGATGCATTTGGTGTTGTGATGTGGCAACAGATTGCTTCACACTTCGTGCCTCGTGTTCGCAATGACGGATCATTTTTTTGGAGGTGAGGGTGGAGAGAAGGAGGAGGGTCATCAGTTTTCGGTAATAGCAGAATTGTCGCCCTCCTCCTTCTCTCCACCCTCACAAAATCAACAGCATACCGTCATTGCGAGGAGGAACGACGAAGCAATCTGTTGGTAGTCAGACAAATACACGGAGAGCCGGTTATGACAATATTTGATAATTGATCGTCGCACAATGCCAATTATGACAGGTGATATGTTTCCGTCATTGGTAGCGAAGCAATTTGTTGCCATTCAGGTAACTAATCTAATGTTGATTCATTTGTAATCTGTAATTTTTAATTTGTAATCTTTTTATAATCTGAATCATGCTAAAAAAGTATTCCTTCTTTTTCCTGGTTTTACTGGCAACCCTAGGTCTGCAGGCTCAAAAGCTGACGCTCGAAGATGTGGTCATCAAAAGGACTTACGGACAAAAAGCCGTATATGGTCTGGCTTCCCTAAACGACGGACTGAATTACACCACCCTCGAGAATATGGGGAAAGAGATCGTGAAATACAGTTATAAAACAGGAGAAAAGGTAGCATCTGTCCTGGATATTTCTTCCTTGAAAAACGACTCGCTCAAATCCATCTCGGATTATCAGTTCAGCAGCGACGAAACCCGGGTATTGCTGATGACCGACCGCAAACCCATCTACCGCAGGTCCTTTACAGCCAATTATTTTGTTTACAATTTTGTGACAAAGGAACTCTCACGGCTTTCCAATGGGGGAGAACAGCAGCTGGCAACCTTTTCGCCGGATGGTGAACGGGTGGCATTTGTTCGCAAAAACAACCTTTTCGTCAAGAGCCTTCGTTTTGGAACAGAGCGTCAGGTAACCAACGACGGTGAGTTCAACAAAATCATCAATGGCGCGCCCGACTGGGTTTACGAGGAGGAGTTTGAGTTCAACCGCGGATTTGAATGGTCGCCCGACAGTAAACAGCTGGCTTACATGAAATTCGATGAAGAGCAGGTTCCCTTCTATCACATGCCTATGTACAAAGGAATGGCGCCCGAGCACAAAGAAAATAAATTGTACCCTGGTGAATATAGCTTCAAATATCCCAAGGCAGGGGAGAAGAACTCCATCGTTCAGATTTGGGTGTATGATGTGAAAAGTGGCCACAACATCCAGATGGAAACCGGCAAAGAGACTGATAATTATCTGCCAAAAATCTCCTGGACCAACAGCGGCACAGATCTGGGGATCTTTCGCATGAACCGCCTGCAAAACAAGCTGGAACTGCTTTTTGCCAATCCCAATACTGGAGACAGCCGCCTGATTTATACAGAAAAGAACAGCCGTTACCTCGAAACCGATTTTCTGGATAATTTTCAATTTCTGGACGATAACAAAAGCTTCGTGGTACTTAGTGAACAGAATGGCTTTAAGCACCTCTATCTCTACGATATGAATGGCGTAAAAGTCAAACAACTGACAGAAGGAAATTGGGATGTCATCAAATTTTACGGGTACGACCAGGTGAAGCAATTCTTTTACTACCAGGCTTCTGCCGTTGTGCCAATGCAACGCGAAGTATATGGCATCTCGCTCGACAAAAAGAAAAGGGTGATGCTATCGACACAGGCAGGCACCAACAATGTCGATTTCAGCAAAGGGTTCAAATATTACGTCAATACCTTCAGCAATATTTCTACCCCCAATCTGGTGACTTTGCACGAAATTTCCGGTAAGCAGATCAGGGTACTGGAGGATAACTCTGTTCTGAAAGGGAAGCTAGCCGGAATGCAGTTGCCGCAGAAGGAGTTTTTCAAATTTACCACATCAGAAGGCGTTGAATTGAATGGCTGGATGATCAAGCCGGTACCGTTTAATCCGGGAGCCAAATATCCTGTTTTAATGACCCAATATAGTGGTCCCAATTCTCAACAGGTGCTCGATGTTTTTTCAGTCAACTGGGACACGTATATTGCTCAGCAAGGTTACCTGATGGTTTGTGTCGATCCGCGCGGAACCGGTGCAAGAGGTGAGGAGTTCCGCAAATGCACCTATGGTCAGTTAGGCAACCTCGAATCGAACGACCAGGTCGAAGCGGCCCGCTACCTGTCAAAACAATCGTATGTGGATGCGAAGAAGATTGCCATTTGGGGCTGGAGTTACGGCGGTTTCATCTCGGCCATGACACTCTGCAAAGGGGGTGACCTGATCCGTGCAGCCATCGCGGTAGCGCCGGTGATCAGCCATTATTTTTATGATACCGTTTATACAGAGCGCTACATGGGGCTACCGAGTCAGAATCCTGAGGGTTACGACCAAAACTCACCCATCAAGCTAGCCAAGGGTATCAAAGGAAAACTGTTGTTGGTGGCCGGTACTGCCGACGACAACGTTCATTACCAGAATACAATCGAGTTTGCTGAGGCGATGGTGCAGGCAGGGATCCAGTTCAGGATGATGTCGTACAACAACCGCAACCATGGGATCCGTGGCGGAAACACTACAAGGCACCTCTATACCATGTTTGACGAATTTTTACAGGAGAACCTCAAATAAAAGTTATAAGTTATGAGTTATGAGTGATGGGAGTTGTAATAAATTGAGATAGTGCGTCCTAACTTATAACTCATAACTCATAACTTAGGCGTTGCGTTTTTTGTTTTTCGTTGAAAAGTATATATTTGCAACGCCTTTCCGCCCAGATGGTGAAATTGGTAGACACGCTAGTTTCAGGGACTAGTGAGCGCAAGCTTGTGCAAGTTCGAGTCTTGTTCTGGGCACATAAGATTGATAATACCCGCTGATAATCAGTGGGTATTATTATTTGTAACCTTTTTATAATTGGCTTAAAGTGTTCCTGGTATGTTCAAATTATTTTGCAACCAAAGTCCCGATAAAATTGGTTATACCGGTAAAGACCATCTGGACTCCGATAGTGGCAACAATTAGTCCTGTTATCCGTGTTAGCGCATTCATGAGGTTGAACTTCGAAAATAATCTTCCAATATTTTTAGCGAAAAGCATTAACAAAAGGTTGGTCGACAATGCCAAAATTATCGCAATGATGGTTATGGGTTTCCCGTAGTGGGCCGGAAAAGTGACCACAGCAGTGATGGTTGCAGGACCAGCAATCATTGGCATTGCAATTGGTACTGCGGAAAGATCGGACAGCTTGATATTTTGATCAACTTGCAAAAAAGCGCCTTTTTGAAGTCCCGTTACACCATTGTAAAACAATACAACTCCACAGGTGACCTGAAAGGCATAGAGTTGAATATGAAATACATAGTTAAAAATCAAATGGCCAAGGAATAAAAAGAAGATCAGAATAATCAATGCTGTTAAGGTCGATTTGGCAGATAAGTACCTCAATTCCTTGTCTGTGAACTGGTTTTGTAATGAGGTGATGACAAAAATCTTTTGAATCGGATTAATCAATGCCAATAACGCTACAAAGCTTCCTATTAAAAGTTGTACATCCATCGCCAAAAATATTAGAATACCATAGCAAAAGTAATTTTTTATTAGACCCAAATTTAATTAACCGCCGGTAGTCCAAGGTCTTTTCTTAATCTGGCAATGGCAAAACACCACCACACAGATTGTTCGCCATTTCCACAATCTGCCTTTACCCATTTACCTCCTTTAAAAAACATGCTTTCCACGTAAATCGGCGTATCTGCATGGTATTTGTTTAAAAACTTAAACCACTCCAGTATTTTATCATACTCCCCTTCTTGTCTGCAATACTCCATATCCCACCCTATAGCTTTTCCTATTACAAGTTTGGTGACAGAGCCTTTTTCATCGTATTCCGCGGCTAAATATTTGAGGTTATTATCCAATTCATCATTGATAAAAAGTGTTTGTTTGAGTAAATTGATGGTATTCCTCAAAACCTGACGATCGAGGGGTTCCCATTGAGATGCAACCGGACCGTAACAAAGCCATCCCATTCCCGTGAATGGTTGTCCCCAGTTGCTATCAGGCAGGCGCATCTCCAAATACACTTTTTTCCCATCGACCACCCTGGTCAAATATTTATCAACCCCATCCTTTAGTATTTCAAGTCTGGTCTTTAAATATTCATATAATTCGGTATCGTTTCTTCTTTCCGCGAGCTGCATCATACTTTGCGCAGCGGCTCCGACAAAACTTTGAGTTAATATGTCAAAAACCGACCACATTCTTCCTTCCCGACTGTGTTCGAGTGCGCAGTTAAATACCAGGTGGATAGCATTGCAGGAGAAGTTGCTTTTATATACGTAGTAAAAGTAGGGCTGATCCAGAAATGACTTAACCTCTTTTTTGGCTATTTCATAGTACTTGTTTTCAAACTCCGGCTGATTTTTTTTAAGGCAAAACCTTGCATAGGCCATCACAACATGAGCACGTCCGTCGACCTGATCTTCGGTTTCAAACCATTGATTAACGGTTCCATCCGCTGATATTTTTAACGAATCGATAACATGGGGAACCTTTGATAAATGATTCCGAATCATCGACTCAAATACAAATTCTAACGATCGTTGAATTCTCAAATAATCTTCTGTCTCCATTAGTAAAGAGACATAACCTCCAATAGTTCTGGGAAATTCTCCTCTGTAAGCCCCTGTAAACGATTCTTGCAGATATCCATTCTCCTTCATTCGGGAGATAAGGGAGTGGTATGTATTCCTGTAGATTTTTGAAATAGTGCCATACTCTAATTCGTATACCAACTGTTTTTTTATTTGATTCATGGATTCATCCGGGCTTTTACCGTCCGGATTGTTTGTTGAGCCACACACATAGCCAGTAGAGTGATTAGAATCTTTATCAAAAGGCAATGATTCTAATCCCTTTGTAAAAGCGAAAGGTGTCTGAAAGAACAGAAATATAAGAGCAACACCTGAGATTAGATTTGGGAATCCACTCCTATTTAATTTTTTATTTCTGAAAATTATTTTCATTTCGGTTGGTGATTGGTAAATCATGTCTATATCATTATTCAGGTTATTTATTTTTCTTGCTCAGCTCTTTCATGGCAAAGTTTGGATAAAGGACGTCATGAACTTTTTCGACGAGTAGCTCATTCGCCAGATTGAAGGTGGCGTTTAACCTGATATCTTTGGATGATGCTCCAATTCTGACCTGGTAATCCCCTTTGTCAGCCACCCATGAACTGATACCGCTCCGGAAGGAGGCCAGGGAACGTGGATCCAAGTCAAAGGTAAGTTGCTGAGATTCACCTGGCTGAAGCAAGTTTGTCTTGGCAAATCCTTTCAATTCCTCAGTTGGTTTCTCAACCTCTGCGTCAGGAGCTGAAAGATATAGCTGAACAATCTCTTTCCCGGCCACTTTGCCGCTGTTTTTTACCATAACAGAAACGGTTAGTTTGCCTTCAAAAGTATTGCTGCTCAGCTTCAGGCCAGAATATTCAAAAGTAGTATAGGATAAACCGAAGCCAAATTCATAAGCGACAGGCACCTTGAAAGAGTCATAATACCTATATCCGGTATAGATTCCTTCGTTGTAAAAAGAGTTGATGGGATTTTCGGCCGGCTCTCCAGGAAAGGATTTTGCGGAAGGTACATCATCGACCTTAAGCGGGAAGGAGTCCGGCAGTTTGCCTGATGGGTTGACTGCTCCTTTTAAAATATCGGCAATAGCATGTCCACCCTCTTGTCCGGGTTGCCAGGCAAGCAAAATGGCATCCGGATAATCTCTCCAGCTGGCGGTTTCGGAGACGCCGCCGACGTTGAGGACTACCACCACCTTTTTACCGGCTGCATGGTAGGCATCACAAACATTGCGGACCAGGTTAATTTCGTTCCCTGAACTTGGGAAATATCCGTTTTCGTAACCTTCACCGCCGCTACGGCCAAGTGTGATCACTGCAACATCAGAATTGGGCACCTCTTTTGCTATTTGTTCTTTTGTCAGATTCAATTCATCATGAAAGGGAATCAATCTTTTCTTGAAGTGGGGAGGGGCTTTGCCGTCCTTTACCCCGTTTGCGGCCAGCATGAAAGGATTGTTGAAATAGTCGGGCACCAGGTTATCCGACATAATCTTGGCATTAAAAGCAGTATAGGTATCCTCCAGATCTTTTGAGATTTGGAAACCTGCCGCTTTCATGCCATCGTTGAGCGATATGGCATATTTGTTGCTGCGGATGCTGCCACTTCCGGTTCCAGCTTCGATCAGATAGTAAGAAATCTTGCCAAACAGAGCCACAGATTTCAATCCATCAAAAGGCAGGGCATTTTTTTCGTTTTTAAGCAATACCATCCCTTCCGAAGCGGCCTCCCTGGCTATCCTGGCATGTGCTTCCAAATCGGGTTTCATGGAGGGTTTGAATCCCTTCGACCGGGGAGAATTCAGTTTAAGTTGCATGTTATAAACCAGGTTTTTGCTGAGCGTTGACTCATCCAGCGTTTTATCTTTCAAAGCGGCGGTGAGTTCCTTCACTTCATCCATGTTACCACCCATTAGCATATTGTTGCCGGCGCGTACTTTGGCCACTGCACTGCCGTATCCATCAAAGTCGGTCATGAAGACGCCATTAAATCCCCACTCCTTACGAACTATTTCATTCAGAAGTTCAGGTGTCTCGGCAGTATAAAATCCATTTAATTTGTTGTAGGAGGTCATGATGGCAGCCGGCTTCGACTCCTTTACCGCGATCTCAAATCCACGCATGTATATTTCGCGCAATGCCCTTTGGCTGACTACCGCGTTGTAGGTTCGGCGGTTGGTCTCCTGGTTGTTGGCAAGAAAATGTTTTAGCGTCGCACCAACACCGTTTGACTGAACTCCTTTCACCATTGCCGCGGCAGCCTTTCCGGAGAGCAGCGGATCTTCTGAATAGTATTCGAAGTTGCGCCCACATTTCGGGTTCCGGTGCAGGTTAAGGGCAGGCATCAGGATCAGATCGTAATCATATTCAAGCGCTTCATTACCCAAAGCTTTTCCGACTTTCTCAACCATCTCTGTGTTCCAGGTAGCGGCAAGGCAGGTAGATGTCGGGAATGCGGTTGAATAGATATATTCTTTGGCTCCCGCCGGATGAGGATCCCGGTTAACCCCGGAGGGTCCGTCGGTCAAGGGTGATGAGCTGATTAAAAGCCTGGGCACCACCAGTTTTGAGTTTTGGTTGGCGATGATAATTCCAGTTCCCTGATCTGTTGACGGAGAAGCGACAGTGGGCAAAAACTTGCCGTCACCTACTGTCAGACCAATTTTCTCTGCAGGTGTCAGGGCGGCAATGACATTGGCGATACTGCCTTTACCTAATTGATTTTGAGGTTTTTCTGCGCAGGATTGCATCAGAATTTGAGCCGCAATAATAGTCAGCCCACCAATGAAAAGATTTTGTAGTCTCATGGAAGTAGTTTTGTAGTAAGTTGAATTCCCGGTGTATCAATAGTATCCACCAAAGATAAGAACCAAATCTTATTAAAACACTTCCGGTTTCAAATTTTGTTGTGCACATTGTAATTCAAGCTGCCATTTGGACAAGAAGCTACGCATTGCAAACATTTGGAACAGGTATAGCTGCTTCCCGGATTATTCAGTTCCGACTTGTAAAGGCTGTATTTTTGGGGTTCCATGGCTACGATGTAGCACTGTTTGTCGCATTTGCCGCAGGTAATGCAGGAGCTTTCGTTCAGGCGGATGCGAAAAAGTGAGAATTTGTTGAGATAGCCCGAAATCCAGGCAATTGGGCATCCGATCTTGTGGTATTGGTACATTTGCCTTGTCTTACCATCGGGACTCAGGCTCATCATGATCTCCATGATCAACCCCATCGGACAAACCCACCTGCAAAATACCTTACCAAAAATAATCCCCATGATCACTCCGGCCAGCAGCACCCACCAGAGTGAGATATGAAGCTGGTTGATTGCTAAATACAGGGATATGCCCAATACTGCCAGGATATAGAACCGGCTGCTAACCAATACCTTTAAAATACTTCTCATTAAATATTTCTACCTAATTTCAACTTATTTCCTTTTCTCATCCTTACTTCACTCCAGCCATCTCTTTGAGCAGAAATTCTTTCGTTTTGATTCCTACAAACCGGTTGATCTCCTTTCCATCCTTGAACAGAACCATGGTCGGAATGCTCCGGATGTTGTATTTGGCCGAGACTTCGCGGGCTACTTCGACGTTGACTTTGCCAACAGTTTTGCCGTCTGTGATCACATCCGCGACATCATTCAGGATCGGAGCCATCATTTTACAGGGCGCGCACCAGGATGCCCAAAAATCAACGAGCACAATTCCCTTTTTGATCTGCTGATTGAAATTTTGATCAGTAAATTGCCTGATTTTTTTGTGATCGGCCACTACCGGCATGTTCTTCATCTTACGAAAAGACCAGTAAACATACCCTGCAAACATAAGTAGGGCAGTGATTCCGAATAAAATTCCTATTCCCATATTTTCTTACTTCTTCTTGTTCGTTTGAATCCCTAATACCGCATAGAGCGGACAAAATCCAACAATACTTGTCAATACAAATACTCCGGCCAGGATAAGCAATACAATTGCCAGAGTTCCGTCCAATACTTTTGTGTATGCGAGAATTGCAATAATAGCTGCGATCAGGATTCTGATTCCTTTGTCGAGGTTCCCCATGTTCTTTTTCATCTGTTCAATTTTTTAATTGTAATAACTAACTCATTATATTCAGAAACTGTTTAAATTTTATGGTTCCTATTTTATTCATCAGAAATCACTGGATCAGGACTGTGTCGTAGGCACAAAATGTCGGTAGAAAGAAAATTTACCGCAAAATATCCCGGCCCGTACGGGACGAAATTTAGATCTTAATCCATATGCTACCGATATTATATCCCTAACGGGACAAAAAAACAATTTTTAAACAGGCTCTCAGGTATTTGTAAAATACTATTCTTTTGAGCAGGTTATAGATTGGTATTATTTAACCAACAAAACCTCATTGATTGCCTTCTCTAGCGTTTCATTGGGTACAAGTCCAACAGTGGACCTTGGTTGCCCTTTAACAGGAATGAACAGCAAGGTAGGCAGATTGGAAATACCCATGCTTTGGGCCAGCTGTTGCTGCACATCAGTGTCGACTTTGTAAACGATAATCTTGCCATTGTATTTCTTTGCAAGCTCCTCTACCATGGGCGAAAGTTTACGGCATGGTCCGCACCAATCCGCATAGAAATCAACTATGGCAGGGAGGTTGCCCTCATATTTCCAACTTTTGTTCAAGTCGTAATTGAATACCTTTTGCTTAAAGGTCTCATTTGTCAGCACAATGACATTTCCTGAATTGACAGTGGCGTTCGTTTTCACCGGATTGCCTGCATGACAATTGGTAAAGAGTAACATCAATCCGAGCAATAGGGGTGTTGAAATAATTTTCATACGTATATAATTTGTTTTTTAAAGGTCGTATGGAATACCCAAATATTCATTTACGGTTGTATGTAAATATTCTTATGGGTATTTCATTTTTTCTGATATTTGATTTTGTTTGAGATTAACATCTTCCTCTGGCACAGGGACTTTTTACCACAAACAATCCCATCATTCCACCAACAGCTATGCTGAGGTAGGGATTGCTGGTAATGCCACAACTACCGGAGGTACAACCGACATAATAATAATTGAGAAATCCAAGGGTTCCCCCGATGGCAACGGCCACCAAAGGTTTCCAGAAACTCCAGGTTGCAAGAAGTTCTTTCAGGGTTTTTTCTTTCGGATCGGTATCTATGTTATTTTCCATTTGCTTGTCTTCTTAATGCTGCAAAGGTAACCAATCAAAATGATAAATCGCTATAGTATCACCTAAATCGTTTAAATATCACTGAATATTTTTGATGTTTGATTGTAATGTCCAGTATGTCAATAAAATATCTCAATTTCGCATTTCTTTGTCCTTGTTGCATTGGGTGCAAGATTCTTAGTGAAACCTTTGTGCCTTTGAGCCTTTCTGGCATTCTTTTCTTGCCACCAAGACACCAGGACACGAAGGCTTCACAATGAAAAAATGCTTTCAATCCATTACTTTTGTGGTCTCTTGAAAATGAGTAATTTTCTGAAATAATCTTTACATCTGGCCGGGTTATGCTTGTAATGCTGATTATCAGGAGTTTTTGCATTGTCCCTCTTGTTAGATGAATAAACTTAATACTATAAAATGAACAATTCAAGATGGATCAAATGGATCATCCCTTTTGTGGTTACCTGCTGTCTCGTCTCTTGCCAGCAAAAAGGAAAACTGTTGAAAGAAGGGGATTGGAGAGGAGTTTTCTCGCTGGCTGAGAATGAAATTCCGTTTCTTTTTAAAGTAAATGGGCAAACATCTGAAGGCACAACTGTATACCTGCTCAATGGGGCAGACAAATTTCCACTAAAAAATATTACCTATCGCAATGATTCAGTATTCATTCCAATCGATCTTTACGATGCTGTTTTGAAAGCAAGAGTTGATGGAGATCAACTTTCTGGACGATTTGTGAAGACGGCAACAGATAAACCGGATGGGGGAGTGCCATTTACAGCAAAATATGGCAAGTTTCCAAGATTTGCTGTGAGCCCTGAAAAGCCTGAGGTTTCGCTGAACGGTACCTGGGATATGGTAATCGGCAGTGGTGACCAGGCTGAAAAAACAGTGGGCAATTTTGAACAGAAAGCGTCGTTGATTTCCGGATCCATCCTTACGACTACAGGCGATTATCGCTTTCTGGAAGGGGCGGTGCAAGGAAAGAGGTTTTTGCTTTCAGCCTTTGGTGGTTCAACTCCATATCTATTAAAAGGTAAATTTTCTTCTGACAGTACATTTACAGGTGAATTTGTAACTCCCAGGAGAACAACTGAAATCAGTGGAGTTCGGAATTCAAAGGCTGCTTTGCCAGATGCATACGAGGTTACCTATCTCAAGGAGGGCTACACGACCATTGACTTTACCTTCCCAAATTTGAATGGTGAGCAGGTCGCGCTGAGCGATTCAGGATATACCGGGAAAGTGGTGGTAGTCACAATTTTGGGTAGTTGGTGCCCAAACTGCCTCGATGAGAATACATTTTTGACTCAGTGGTACAAAGAGAACAAGCAACGCGGAGTCGAGATTATTGGATTGGGTTTTGAACGGAATGGTGATTTTGAAGCGGCAAAAAAGACATTGACCAACCTGAAAACGCGTTTGGGTATTCAATACGAAATACTTGTCGCCGGACAATCGGGCAAAGACAACGCATCCAAAGCCCTGCCTGCACTGAACGGAATTGCCTCCTTCCCGACTACCATTTTTATCGATAAGAAAGGAAATGTCAGGAAGGTTCATTCAGGATTCAGCGGACCTGCTACCGGGAAATTCTATGAGGAGTTTAAGAAGGAATTTAATGGATTGATTGACCAATTGTTGGATGAAAAGTAGTTATTTAACCACGAAGGACGCAAAGTGCACACAAAGGGCACAAAATGATCAATTTGTGCCCTTTGTGTTTTCCGATATCAGGAATATAGAACCGGAATCCCGTTGATTGCTATCAGTTTATGTTTGTTGTTTTGTACAATCCCGGTTATATATTTGTAAAGTTCATCTTTCCAATCCGGATGAATAAGGGATATCCTGTTCTGAACAGCAAAAACAAACTGAATGTACATTTGAGTGTAGGTATTTGCCATATTGCTTTCAATTAAGGGGATAAGCATAAATATTTGCAGAGGATATGGATCGACTAAATAGATTTTCTCTATAAATATAACGTCATTTTATATAAATATGTCGTCCCTAACGGGACTCGCTCTCAACCTGATATGTGTTTCTATAAATATTACGTCCCTAGCGGGACTCGCACTCAGCCTGATATGTATTTCTATAAATATTACGTCCCTAGAGGGACTCGCACTCAGCCTGATATGTATTTATATAAATATTACGTCCCTAGCGGGACTCGCACTCAGCCTGATATGTATTTCTATAAATATTACGTCCCTAACGGGACTCGCACTCAGCCTGATATGTGTTTCTATAAATATTATGTCCCTAGCGGGACTCGCACTCAGCCTGATATGTATTTCTATAAATATTGCATCCCTAGCGGGACTCACAATTACCTGAATAATATCTAGTTCTGTTGGTTCCGATCCCGCTAGGGATCTGATATTTATAGAAATATATAGATAATAGAACCGTAATCCCGTAGGGATGAAATATTTGGTCCTTCATGTTTTGCCTTTGAACCCATTTACGGTTAAATTGTCTTACCCTATTTCTTCAACTGAAAATCAGGATGTCCGCATTGCCACATTGCAAATGCAAATTGGTCGGCAAAGTTGCCAAAGGTGACAGATTTGTCTTCTGTAAAATGACCGTTGTCGTAATTCACTTTCATGATGACCGGTTTTCCTGAAGTAGTGGAATTTTGTAATGCCGCTGCGAACTTCCCGGGCTCCCAGGCTATGACCCTCGGATCGTTCCAACCACCGATGCATATCACAGCCGGGTATTTTGTTCCTTTTTTAACATGTGCAACACCGTCCATTTCATACAAAGCTTTGCATTCAACGCTGTCTTTTACTGTTCCAAACTCAGGAATGTTTGCGGGTCCGTTGGGCGCTGTTTCCATACGCATCGCATTGGCACATCCAACATTGCAGATAGCAGCAGCATACAAATCAGGTCTTTCCGTAATGGCCCTGCTGATTAAAACACCCCCTGCACTGGTACCAGTTCCTGCCAATTTATTGGCGGAAGTATATCCCTTTTGGATCAGGTACTCGGCACAGCTGTTGAAATCTTTCCAGGTATTGGGTTTGGTGGTTTTGTATCCTGCTTTGTACCAGTTTTCACCTTTTTCGCTGCCTCCCCGTACATGTGGTATAGCAATGACAACCCCTTTGATGGCCAACGAATTTTCAAGGTAGTTGAAATATGGTGACATGCTCATTCCATAGGCTCCATAACTGTCCATCAGACAAGCATTTTTGCCATTAAAGACTGTTCCTTTCCGGTAGATAATGGACAATGGGATCATGGTGCCGTCGTGCCCTTTTACCTCTACTTCTTCAACCAGCAGATCTTTGTAGGCAGCCGGATAAACCGGCGGTTTGTTAAATGTACTCGGCGTGAACAGATCGGTCACTGCATTTAAATTGTATTCGGTATATGGCCTGTTCCAGGAGGTAATTCCGGCAAAACAGTTGTTGGTGGTGTTGTCCAGGCAAAAAACATACCCGGTTCCAGTGTATGGCAATTTTATTTCAGTTGTCTTTTTGGTGGCAAGGTTGTATTTGAAAATGTGGTTGTTGATGCCGTCGCTATAGGTTAGCAACAGATAATCTTTGCAATGGGTGATTGATTCAAGTGTTTGATCCTTTTTTTCAGGCGCCACGATGTCTGCCTTGTCCCAGTTTGGATTTGGTAATGTGGTATGAACCAGCTGATAGTTTTTTGCATTTTTATGCGTAATGGCATAGACGTCATTTTTGATGATCTCCCTGCCCCTGACAATCATGTCTTCCGGTTTGCACAAAATCTTCCAGTCAATTTTTCCAGAATTAAATTGGGAAACCGGAGCATAGTAGGTGAACATTTCGCTTCGTACGTTAGACAGATCAGCAAAAATATAATCTCTGGAGTCCTTGCTCAGGCTAGCAAATGGAAGGTCGTTGGCTTTGATATCCATTTTTGGATAACTTTCGTTGCTGAAAAAATCAACATCATTTTTAACCTCATCCCCCAACTTGTGTAATTTTGTTTTGGTATTCAGTTCAAATTCAGGACTCGTATTGTCGCCGGTTTTCTGGGAAAAATAGGTAAATGCCTTGTTGTCAAACGTCCAGCTGATGGGGCCAAACCAGCTTGGATAGATGGTTTCCGGTAAAAATGTTTTGGTATCAACATCCAATATTTTGATGGTTGATATTTCCGCACCAGCTTCTGAATAGCCGATTATAATTTTTTTACCATCATAACTAGGCATGGAACTTTGGATGGACAGTTTTTTCCCTTTGATATAAGTGTCTGGGTCAAAAAGAAGCTGCTCTTTACCCTCATAGCCTTCACGGTAGTATAGTTTACTTAGATTTTCGCCCGGCATTGTTTTACGGTAGAATATTCTTCCGTTCTCATAAGTCCTGCCACCAATCCGTGGAGGTTGCAGCTTGTCGAGCATTTTCCACTCGGCAACCAGTTCATCCCTTCCGGATATTTTATTCAGGATGTCATTGCTGAAGGTTGCCTGTTGTTTAAACCAACTCACGACCTGCGGATCTTTAAAATCTTCAAGCCAGCGGTAGGGATCTTTGTAGGTTACCCCAAAATAGGTCTCTTTGACATCGACTGTTTTGGTAGCCGGATAGTTGAACTGCGCATAGGAGGTAGCAAGGCAAAAAAAGGCAAAAGTGAAGGTTAGGAGCTTTTTCATGTTAATTGTTAGTTTAATTGGTTGATATAATTCATTTGTTTATTAATGGCCAGATGGAATACCCACATAATCATTTTCGATTGGAGTGAATATTTTCTCATGGGTATTTCAATTTGAAAAGTACATCTTTTGCCTGTACATCAGAAGGATCCAGCTTTAAAATTTTGGTGAAGCATTCGATCATTTTTGACCGCATTTCACCGGCTGCCTTTTTATCCGATTTGTAAAGCCGATCATATCCAAGATAATAGTAAGATCCAAGGTATCTGTAACATTCGATGATGGATTTACGATTTTTTTCAGGATCTGCTTTCTCCAGTAAAACCAGGGCATTTTGGTAAGCATCTTTGGCTTCTGTTGTGATGCCATCGGGATCAAGTGTTGCATGGATCCTTCCTTTCCAGATAAAACCTCCTGCATAATCGCTGTTTAATCTGGTCACTACCGTGAAGGCGCTGTCGGCTTTTGCGTAGAACAGGGTCATCGATTTTTTAACTTCTGTACTGTCAGAAGGTGGGTTGTTTTTGCTTTTTCGCAGTTGCATCAGCGAATCCAGTCTGGCCCTCCAGAGCTCCCCTTCGAAATAATACTCTTTTCCGATCAGAAAACTGTTGACAACCTTGTCCGCACCCAGATCGATCATCTTTTTGTAACAGGCAACAGCTTCCAGGTGCAGGCTGTTTTTTGCGGCAAGCCTTGCAAGTTCCTCATAGTTCTCAGTTCTGGATGGATCTGTTGAAATGGCCTTCCTGAAATTATCCATTGCCAAAACTTCATTGCCGGTTTTCTGAAGGAGTTTGGCATAATAGCTGTAATCCAGAGCAATGATTTTATGCGTGTCATGAAGTTTGAAAAATTTGATCATCTGTTCGACTCCCTTTTGATAATCAGCTGTTTCATAAGCAATATATCCTCTTATCCGCAGAAGGAGTGATTCGTCGTGGCTGATTTGCTGAAGTTGTTCCAACAGCGTCTCTGATTCCCTGTATTTTTTGTTGAAGAAAAGGGTGAATGCAAACCGCTCCTTGTCATCGTTCGAAACTTCTGCTCTTTCCATGTATGTTTGGTAGGAATGCTCTGCCTCAGCATACTTCGCAACAGTATAATAAAGATCGCCAAGGTTTTTGTATACCAGGATTTGGTTCGGATCGAGTGCCACTGATTTGTTGAAGGCCGTTAACGCCTCCCTGTAGGATCTGGAATAATAGAGGATCGTACCCAGATTCCGGTATGCTAAAGCAGATTTTGGATCAAAGAAAATGGCTCTTTCATAGGCATTTGCTGCGGCTCCATAATTCTTTTTTGAGGTTTCCAGCTTCCCGGTAATGAAGTGAAGCCGGGCGTATTTTGGATTGAGATCGAGTCCTTGTTTTAAGTAAGTCAGTGCGGTGACGGTATCTTGTTTGGGCAGGTCCAGGCATCCTTCAGCTATTGCACAGTATACTTCAGGATTGATTTTATCGGCCCGTCTGGCACGCTCAAAATAGGCAGATTCACCGGCACGATCATTGTTCATCCAGGCAACCAGGCCAATTCCTGCCAGCGCGAACGGATTTTTGGCATCTGCAGTAAGTACTTTTCTGAAGAGTATTTTAGCACTATCAGTGGATTGGAATGAGAGCAGGGTATTGGCCAGACCGATCATGGCGGCAGCATCTTCCGGATTGTTTTTCAGCTTTTGCTGAAACCAGTTCCTTGCCTTGCCAGGCTGAAACTCCTGAAGGTAATTTGGTGCACTCAAATCCTTTTCCTGTGCGTTGCAGGTGATGATCGATGACCCGAAGATTAAAAGTGAAAATATCAAGTACTTCATAATTGTTTTTATCCGGGATACTTTGTTTGTTTTTTACAAATGCGGTCTGACATTGATGACCCTGGTCGGCGCTACCGCAGGAAGGATCCCTGATTTAAGGATAATTCGCTGACCCTTGTCGCTGGCGACAAAGGAGACCAATCCTGTTGAAAGGCCGCTTCTGGGTTCCGCATTGATCATGTACACAGATCTCGAAAGAGGGTACATATTGCCCAGAAGATAGGCCTGGTATGGTTTGTAGCTATTATCGGGTGTGGGCGCATCCGCTTCGCTGACGGAAACAACTTTTATTTTTTTGTGGAAAGAGAGGTGCAGCGAGTCGTTCCTGTTGCCAATCCAGCTCGTCGAAACAAATCCAAGGACATCAGGATGGGAGGCAGTATATTCGATTACCTCCCGGTTGAACTCCATGGCAGAAGCATTGGCGGCAGAAAACGCTCCGTGACAAAGTGAATCTGCGAGGTATTTGACGATTCCCGAATTTTTGTTGTCGAAAAGAAGTTTGATTGGGCGGGTAGGGCACTCCGGACTGAGCTGGTTCCAGGTAACAATTTTACCGCTTAGAATAGCCTTGATCTGTTTCAACGAGATAAGAGAATCCTTGCAGGAAGGATGAACGATCAGGGCGATCGCGTCAGTGGCAATTTTCAGCTGTTTGGGAAAGAGTTTGCGACCGTTCAGAACCGAAATTTCTTCTGCACGCAACATACGTGAGGCAACGATCATTTGAACACTGTCCCTGAGCAAAAGATCAAAAACCTGAGGTTCGGGCAGATACCTGGCATCTATATCAGAATATCCGTAAATTGCCTTGAAAAGTTCAATCTCGGCTTCCATCACCGGACGGAAAGTTTCATCTACCGCGATGACACTCTTGCCCGAAATGGTGGTATTGCGGTAGGGATCTCCTTTGAAGAACCGGCATCCTGAAAACAACGCCAAAAATATCAGAAGGACTCCAAGGTTTTTAAATACTGAATGCACAATTGTGGTATTAATATTTTTCAGATATATTGATTCTATACTGAGGAACTACTAATTCAATACAAACCGGATTGGCATGGTAAAACTGACCAAAACTGTTTGTCCTCGTTGTTTTCCTGGGCTCCAGAGCGGCATTCTCCCCAGAACCCTGATGGACTCCTCATCACAACCAAAACCGATGCCCTTAATCACTTTGATGTTGGTAATCTTTCCTTCACGGTCCACCACGAAATTCATGATCACTGTACCCTGGATGTTGTTCTCCTGGGCAACCGGGGGGTAATGGAGGTTTAATTTGATGAAACGCATCATCTCCTTTTCACCACCCGGAAACTGAGGCATTTGATCCACAGAAACAAGTGGAACATCAGAGACTTCTGCTATTTTGTTGTTTTCTGCCGCCGCTGCCGGAGCAGAAATATCATCAGTTCCCTTGTCGAAATTTACTGTGCCAATGGAAGTTTTCTCCTGGAGCAGTTCTTTTTGGGTAAGTGGCTGTTCTTCTGCAATCTGTTCGTCCGGTTTTACGACAGGAGTCACAAATTTTATGCTGTTTTTGTCCAGCCTGATATCAGTTAAAACCCTGACAGTGGTATCCTTTGCAGCTTTTTTAGGAAAAATCTGTTTGATCAGCAAGGGGGCAGAAACGATCAGGATAAAGAGCAATCCTGAGATCAAAAGCGCTTTGAAAAGCCTTCGGGGTGAATTGGTCCTTAATTCGTAACCGCCATATTCACGGTACTTTGGATCAAAGACCAGGTTACACCATTCGCGCGAAAACAGATCGTTATTTGATGCCATTCTGAATCGTTGTTTCAGCGTTTATTTTTTCAAGCAGATCCAGATCAAAAGGGGCAATATCATCGATGGCATAGCGGTCGATGTTGCAGATAGCCATTTCGTCGAGGGCATCGATCAGGTTTCTGTACACAGATTCGTCGGTTGCCTTGATCAGGACGATGGGGGCATTTTTATCCTTTTTAATGGCTGTCAATCTTTTGTCAAACTCCTCATCCGAAAACTTTTTCTTCTCTTTTTCAGTCCTTAAATCCCTGACTTTGGACATCACCTCATAATTTCGTTTCATGAGGAATGATCGCAAACCTGTCGGAGAAAAACTAGTTTTAACCAAGACCGGATCGACTTCATTCTCTCGGGTGCCTTCGTAATAGTACACCGCATTATCCTTTCCCAGCAGGATTGTAATTGCCCTGGATGCCTTGATGATTGTCTGTTCTTCTTCAGGTGATTTCTCCTTCGAAGGAAGGGCGATCTCCATGGTCTGAGGCTTATTCAGTGTTGTAGCCAGCATAAAAAAGGTAATAAGCAGAAAACCCAGGTCTACCATTGGAGTAAAATCAATCCGGGTGGAGAGCTTTTTGGTTCTTCGCCTTTTTGGACCTTTTCTGTGGTTTTGAGCAATTTCGGCCATGAAAAATTATTGTTTAATGTCCAAATCAGCAGAGGTTTCAAGGGTTGTAATCAGGTTGTACCTGTTTTCGCTTAAGCCCTGGAGCGTACTCATCAGTTTCTTGATGGTAGGGTATGGTGTAGCCTGATCGGCTTTGATGGCAATGCGGTACTCCTTACTGATACTCCGGGTCATGCTCACCCAATTTTTCAACTGATTGTCGAGCGAATCACAAGGGATTCCGGGTGCATAGACCGGCGTGTCGCGCTCCTCCGGCTTCAAGGTAAGAAATGATTTCATCTGATTGATTGGTATCCCGAAACTGTTCACCAGACTAAACTCTTTGAGTTCGTTCTGATTGAAGTTGATGTTGTAAAGCGTACCCATTTTTTCGAGAAGGGCCATTCTGTTTTCCTGACCATCAATGCCAAAAAAGAGTTTTCCATTGGCATCCACCAAAACGAGCATGATGTTTCGTTCGGGAATCTTAATCTCTGAGATGGAGGAGGGTGCATGGACAACTGCCGCATCCTTGTTGGTAAAGTTTGAGGTTAGCATGAAGAAGGTCAACAGCAAAAATGCCACATCACACATAGCCGTCATGTCGACAGCAGCACTCTTACGGGGTATCTTTACTTTGGGCATATCTCCTCAATTTTTTGAATAGGTGAGAAAAGGAATTGACAATAGTCCATTATTAGTGTTTAGCGGCAAATGTTTGTGCGATACTATAACCTGCCTCATCAATGGCGTAGGTCAGCTTGTCTATCCTGGTAGTAAAATAGCCATAAGCGACCATCGCGATGGCTGCAGATCCAATGCCAAAGGCCGTATTGACCAGTGCCTCAGAGATACCTGATGCCAAAGCAACAGAATCGGGGGCCCCGGCATTGGCCATGGCAGCGAAGGAACGGATCATTCCCAAAACGGTTCCTAAAAGCCCCAGCAGCGTTGCCAGCGAAGTAATGGTGGCAAGGGCCGGCAAATGTTCCTCCAGACTCGGCAGCTCGAGCGAAGTGGCCTCTTCAATATTTTTTTGGATATCAAGTATTTTCTGCTCCTTGGTCATGATCTTGTCCTTTTCCATCTGCTCGTATTTGTCGAGCGTCGATTTGGCAACACTGGCAACTGAGCCCTGAACCCTGTCGCATTCAGCTTTTGCACCCTGGATATCGTCCTTGGCAAGATATTCTTTCAGTCTGGCCACAAATTTAACAGGCGGAAGATTTCCATGGGCTTTTTTGATGGTGTAATATCTTTCCAGTGAAAAGGTTAACACAATGATAAGCAATGTCATCAGAAGAGGTACAATGTAGCCTCCCCTGTAGATGATCCCCAGATAATTTCCCTGCAACGGAGAGTTGGCAGAGTTGTTTCCTTGAAAATTGGAGGGAGCGCCCATGACAAAAAAGTAGACAAAAACCGAAATCATAAATGCTATTGGGATGACCAATACGGTGAATTTATCCTGAAATTTCGAAAATCCTGTTTGTGTATCCATAGATCAAAAAGAGTAAAGTTGATACAAATAAGTTAAAATTTAGTGGTCGTAATCTCGAGGTTTTCTTTTGATTCACTAGAAATCAGTCGACAAATTTAGCAATCTTTGTCAGTTTAGAGGAGAGGAGATTCACAATAATTGTTAAACGATCTGATCAATAAAATTCAAAAATGATTCTATGAAGCACTCCTTCCTGAATAACTCCCAATGATATATTTTTCAACAATGGTGTCCGGTTAAATATTTAGAAATCTCTGGAAAGCTTGATTTGTTTAACCTCTACGAGGTAAAGGGCTCTGCAGGGGTTGATTTTCTACAATACTTTATCCGCTACGCGGAAGTTCCTTTGTTGTGTTTAAACTGACTTCAGAAAACTAGAGACTGTTTAAATTTTCTCCGTAGGAGATAAATGTCAATAGAAAGGGCACATCAATTAATCCAGATCTCCCGTAGGGAATTAATCTTTTATCTGTTAATGTCCTAACGGACAATAGATTTCTTCGTTGTTTTTTTCTATTGATATTAATGCCCTATGGGCAAAAAAATAAAATTTAAACAGTCTCTATTAAATTATTGTAATACAATTAGATCACAAAATTACTCTTCCGCGTAGCGGATAAAGTATTGTAGAAAAAGAGAATGAGAAAATGTTTTATTTCCGCGTAGCGGATAAAGTATTTTTTTCCCGGACAACAATGTATATTTTTATAAATATAGATCCCGCTGACCATTGACAATGGACCCGTAATCCTTTCGAAATCTGGCAAGCAGATGAGGTTTTTGTCGGAAATAATCAGAATGCTCAATTTCTGTCAGCTCTTTTTGAATCAACTCTTCTCCGATGGCTTTTGTCGCCGGAGAGGCATAATCGTTGAGGTATTCCCGGTAGGTCAGAACTGCGTTGAGTTTGCAGAATTTGCTCTCTTCACAATGGCTCAGCATCCCCATGATGGTTTCACCTGTCCGGCCACAGCGGTATCCTGCAGTGCAGAAAGAGGAGATATACCCCAGTTTTCCCACCTCCTGAATCACTGCATCCAGATCGCGGGGATCACCGATGGTAAACTGTTGGCTCTCCTCGTTGAAATCTTTTTGCTGGTCGCTGTAGGCCCCAATTCCGATCCGTGTAGATGCATCTGTCTGGGTACAACCAAGTTGCAACACCTCCCGTTTGATGGCCGCTTTTTCCCTGGCAGTCACAATCAATCCGGCAGTAGGAACAGAAAGCCGGAGAACTGCTACCAATTTTTTGAAATGATTATCCGACACAATGTATTCAGAATTGTTGCTTAACCACGACCCCAAGGCAGGCGTCATTCGCGGGAAGGAGATGGTATGTGGTCCGATGCCGAATTGACGTTCCAGATCAAGGGTATGGTGCAGAAGCCCCATCACCTCAAATTTCCAGTCATACAATCCAAAGAGCGCTCCAATGGCAACATCATCCACCCCGGCTTCGATGGCACGGTGAAGGGCATAGAGCCTCCAACGGTAGTGCCCTTTCAGTGTTTGGGATGGATGTACATTCGCGAACGTTTCGCGGTGATAGGTCTCCTGGAAAACCTGATAGGTTCCGATTCCGGCCTCTTTCAGTTTTTTGAGTTTGGCCATCTCCATGGGGGCAGCATTGATATTGACCCTGCGAATGTTGGTTGCCTGACCAGATTTCGGGGCCACATCTGTCACCGAATAGACGGCTTTGATGCAGTTGACCATGTAGTCCACATCCGTGGAAGGATGCTCTCCGAACACCAGGACCAACCGCTTGTGTCCTTCCTGCAAAACGGAAATTGTCTCGCGTTTGACCTCTTCCATGGTAAGAATTCGCCTTACCTCCAAGCTGTTGGCTTCACGGAATCCACAGTAGGCACAGTTGTTGACGCAATAGTTGGCACAGTATAGCGGAGCAAAGAATACGATCCGGTTGTCGTAAACCTTCTTTTTTACCTCGAGGGCAGTTTGGTTGATCTCTTGCCAGAGTTCCGGATCCTTGACTTGCAGAAGCGCAGCGGTTTCATCAGGAGTTAAAGTCTTGATCGACAGGGATTTTTGCAAGATGTCCCTGATGAATATCGGGTCCGGATTTGATTGGCGGGTCAGAACAGAAAATATTGACTCATTGTCGATGTAATCTTTGCCGTTGATCAGGTATTTATCAATCTCTTCTTTGTTAATAATCCCCTTTTTCCACTCTTTTGTTCCAGCAACTCCCATGATGTAATTTTGAACTGCAAATATACTCCAAAAAGAGTTTACGGGCTAGGTTCTTTCCCTAATTTGGTAGGAGGTATGCAAAAGTTTGTGTGACAATTCGCCAAGGGGTTTACCCAGAAAATCGTTGTAGATTTTGATTACTTCAGGGTTTTCATGCGATTTTCTGATCGGTTTTCCCAGGTCTTCCGCATAGATGGCCGCCGCCCGTTTTTTTCTTATTTCCAGATTGGTCGGTATTGGCTGGCCTCCACCTCCCAAACATCCTCCCGGACAGGCCATTACCTCCAGGAAATGGAAATCGGCGGTTCCGGCCTTTATCATGTCCATGGCCTTCTTTGCATTTGTCAATCCGTGCGCTACTGCGTACTTCAGCTCTACTCCTTCGAGAAACTTCCAATCCTCTAATGTATTCTCTATTTTAACGCTGCCCATTTTGACCCCTTCCATTCCCCTGATGGGCAACACTGCCAGGTTTTTAAACGGGATCTCTCTGCCAGTCACAATTTCGTATACCGTCCTGAGTGCAGCTTCCATTACACCACCAGTGACGCCAAATATGACACCAGCACCGGTTGATTCGCCCATCAAACGGTCGAATTCCATCTCTTCGAGCTGAACGAAATTAATTCCGGCCTGCTTGATCATAATGGCCAGTTCGCGGGTGGTCAGTACATAGTCGACATCGCGGTAGCCACTTCCGTACATTTCAGGTCTGGCTGCTTCGAATTTTTTGGCAGTACAAGGCATAACCGATACGGAAACTATTTTTTTAGGATCAATATTCCTTGCTTTGGCATAGTAAGTTTTCAGCAATGCGCCGAACATCTGCTGTGGTGATTTGCAGGTAGACAGATTGGGCAGGTATTCGGGATACATGTGTTCAATGTATTTGATCCATCCAGGCGAGCAGGAGGTGGCCATTGGCAGCGCGATATCTGTCTGCTTATCGACAAGCACTTTTTTTAGCCTGCCCAATAGTTCAGATCCCTCCTCTACAATGGTTAAATCTGCTGTAAAGTCTGTGTCAAGAACTGCATCGAATCCAAGTCTCTTCAGGGCGGCGACCATTTTCCCTGTAACCCTGGTTCCTACCGGATATCCCAGCTCTTCTCCCAGACCAATCCTCACCGCTGGTGCCGTCTGGACAACCACATGAAGATCGGGGTTGGAAATGGCATCCCACACCTCTTCGATGTAGTTCTTTTCGACCAACGCTCCGGTTGGACAGCGGTTGACACACTGTCCGCAGTTGGTGCAGACTACATCGTTCATCGATTTCTCATAAAAGGTCGAAATTTTCATTTCATGACCTTTGTAGGCAACCGAAAGGGCATTGACGCCCTGCAATTCTTCACAGGTTCTCACGCAGCGCTGACAGCGGATGCATTTGCTGTCGTCCTTGACGATACTTGGAGAGATGTTGTCGATGGTACGTTTTTTCTCTTTGTAGAGCTCGATAAAATCCTGGGTCATAATTTTGTACTCCGAAGCAAGATTTTGCAACTCACATTTCCCATTTTTGTAACACTTGGTACAATCTGCATTGTGTTCCGAGAGCAGCAGTTCAATGATATGCTTCCGGCAATTTCTGACTTTCAGGCTATTGGTCAGGATGTCCATTCCTTCTTCACAGGGGGTTGCACAGGCTGCTGCCAGTCGTTTCTGCCCTGAAACCTCCACCAGACACACCCTGCAATTGCCGGCGACACAAATGTCCTGGTGGTAGCACAAGGTTGGGATTACCACATTGATTTTTTTGGCGGCATCCAGAATAACCGTATCCTCTGTCACATCGACAGGGATTCCGTTGATTGTGATGTGGATGGTATCAGACATAATTTTGGATTTTAGATTTTAGATTTTCGATTGCGTTCATTTCCACATTTTCACATTTCCCAATTTTCACATTCTCAATAAATCATCTCTTCCCGAAAGTTTTCGACGATGGAGGCAAAGGAGTTGGCTACCGATTGTCCCAGGCCGCATTTGGCGGTATATTGCATCGTTTCGCTCAACTTGAGCAGTTTATCGAGGTAGGGGGCTGGCCGCTCACCCTTTTTAACCGCCTTGATGCCTGCCAGTAGCTGCTGACAGCCAATCCGGCATGGAGTGCATTGACCACACGACTCTTCCCTGAAAAATTCGAGGTAGTTATCCAGCAGGTTGTACATCGAACGGGAGCTGTTGAAAATCATCATCGATCCGCCGGTAGGAAGCGAAATTCCTACCAATTTTCCCTGGTAACCGATGGCTGTTTCATGGAATTTTTTCCGGGGTACCAGGAATCCGGAGGCACCGCCTACCTGAACAGCTTTTGTATCTCCGTCTCCGAATTCGTCTACGAAATCCTGCAGGCTCATGCCGAGCTCAAGCTCATAAATACCCGGTTTGGGAGTATCGCCCGAAATAGAGAAGAGTTTTGACCCTCTCGAATATTGGACTCCAAGGTCGTAAAATTTTTTTGCTCCATATTTGAAGATGGTATAGGTATGGGCCAATGTTTCGACATTGTTGATAACGGTTGGTTTTTTCCTGTATCCGCTGATAGAAGGGTAGGGAGGTTTGTTTCTCGGTTCACCCCGTTTCCCTTCGAGCGATTCGAAAAGAGCAGTCTCTTCCCCGCAAATGTAGGCGCCGCTTCCCATAAAAATCTTGATAGTGAAGTCGAGGTTTATTTTGTTGCAGAAGTAACTGAACTCATTGATGGCATCTTTGAGCGGTTTTTCGAGAAACTTGTATTCACCGCGAAGGTAGATGATGCCATTTTTTGCTCCCACAATAAATCCGCATACAGCCATGGCTGTGAGGACTTTGTATGGAACTCGGGTAAGAATTTCCCTGTCCTTGAAGGTTCCTGGCTCCCCTTCGTCGGCATTGCAGATTACATATTTCTCATCACCGGCGGCTTCTGAGGTTAGCTTCCATTTCAATCCGGTCGGGAAACCTGCGCCACCACGTCCTTTCAGTTCAGAACTGATCAGTTCGTTGATCAGCTCCTGTTTGGTTCTGTGGATCGATTTCTGCAGGATTTTTTCCCAATCGGTATCCTGAACAAAAATGAAATCAACTCTTTTCAACAGCAGATGTTGCTCGATCATAACTTGGGGATTTTAGTATTGTGAAGCAATAAAACTGTATTTGCATTTTCGATCATGATTAAAAACCAGGCTATCTTTCATCATCAAATCAACACATCAACACATCAACACATCATCACATCAAATCTCTTTTTTCATGTATTCGCCCAGGATTCCGCGAACTTTTTCGGGTGTCAGTTCAGTGAAGACTTCGTGGTTGATAACCATGGCAGGCGCCTTGTGGCACCATCCCAGACAGTTGGTCTCCACCAGGCTGAATCTTCCATCCTGTGTCGTCTGTCCGATATCAATTTTCAGCATCTCTTTGATGGCCAGTAAAATCTGGTTTTTACCCTTCATTGAACAGGAGATGGTTTTACAGACCCTGATGGTAAATTTCCCCATCTTCCTGTGTTCAAGAAACGAATAAAAGGTTGCCGTACCATAAACTTCGGAAGCCGGGAGATCCAGCTCCTTTGAAATTTCTACCATCGATTTTTGTGAGAGATAGTTGTCGTATTCAACAACGCCCTGAAGAATAGGCAACAGGCTCTCTCGGGTCCGGCCATGGAGATCGGCCAAGGCGATAATTCGTTTGTGCAGTGAATCCATTTTGGTAAAATTTAGGGATTTAAAAATACCGGATTCGGTTCGACTAAAGTAAATTATTCATTCACAGCATACAAATAATATAACATGTTTTATATCATCTTTTTTAACAAATGGTACAAAATTTTGAAAATAGCGGGTTTCTCTCAATTTGATCATAAAAAAACCGGCATCACCGGTTTATTTTATGATCAGACCATCGGGTATTTTTTAAATATCTCCGTCGATTTCATCAAAATATCGACGTAATGTGCCCTTCGGTAGGCATAAGGTTCCTTGCTCTTTTTCATGGACAATTTCCCTTTGAAATCGTTGATGGTTTTGTACCCTTTGGCATCCATCCACTCTTCGAGGGTCTCAATCATCTGTGTAATATGGGCTGCCTTGTTCTTGTATACGGTGCTGACAACCTGGACAGAACTTGCTCCGGCAAGCACCATTTTGATCACATCAGTACCGTCCGAAATGCCACGGCTGGCACAGATATCGGCTTTGATATTGCCAAAAAGCAGGCCGGCAAATCGTAAAGTGATCTGGTAATCTTTTTCGTGGGTGAGATCGAACGGAAAGAAGAACTCTTCGTTTTCGATGTTGATTTCAGGTTGGAAAAAACGATTGAAAATCACGACACCTTCAGCTCCGGCTTTATCAGCCTGGGCAATAAAGTTGAGCGGATTTGCATAAAAGGGAGAGAGTTTGACACTGATCGGAATCTTCACCAGCTTCTTCAATTTCTTCAGAATTGAAATCTGGTGCGATTCGATTTTGGCACTGTCACTCAGTGCGTCAGTCGGTACATCGTAAAAATTGAGTTCAAGGCCCGCAATACCAGTCTTTTCCAATTGAACCGCATAATCTTGCCAGGATTGATCATAAATCGCATTGAGGCTCGCAAATACTGGAATGTTAACCGTTTTGATAAGTTTTGTGAGGTTGTAAAGGTGTTCCCCTGCACCGGCGTGTTTGATTTCCGGAAAGATATTGCCCATCTCCGCGTTTCGGTAGCTATATTCACCCACCTGGTCATCGAGCTGAATCTGTTCCAGATTAATTTGTTCTTCGAAGAGTGAGCGGTATACAATTGCGGCAATACCTGCACGTTCAATTTTTTTGATAGCATTGAGATCTTCTACAAGGCTCGAAGCCCCAAGAATAATGGGATTTTTTAACTCAACCCCCATGAATGTTGTTCTAAGATCTGCCATAATATGATAGGTATAATAGTTTTTATTATTTGCCGTACACGACCTCTTCAAAAAAGGATCGAGAAATTTTTTAACCTACCTGGAAATTACCAAAGCAAGGTTATTTCATTTTTTATTCAGATGCTCAATATTAGGCAATTTTGTGGTTAAATTTTCTTCTGAGACACCTTTTTGATTTTATACGAAGGTGACTTTTATTTTGTTATGAAAAACCGAAGTAAAATATCCGGACTGATTAAAAATAGATCAAAAGGTTCATCGACAGGGTAACTCCCACCATCACAATGGAAACCATGGTCATCAGTTTAATCAGATTTTGTGCAGCTTTGGTAAAGATACCCCCGCCAACCCGGGCAAAAAGCGCCTGTGTGGAGGCTCCCATTCCGAAGGTCAAAGTGGTTGTGGTAATAATGTTAAGATTGGATCCGTCGATCGTATCTGCTGCAGGATAGATCCAGTTAAGAAAAACAAACCAAAAGGAGATGTCTAGCAAGGCTAATCCGACCACCACCAGACCCATTACCGCACCGCTTCTGAAAGCAACCACCAGTCCTTTGTTCAGTGATTGATTGGCAGCATGGGCTGCACGTGCTGCGGCATAAGTAGCCGTTTTCATTCCAAAAAATCCGGCCAGTCCTGAGAAAAATCCACCCGTTAGAAAAGCAATTGGTACGAAGGGATTTTGAATCTTCAGGCCATAAGCCAGAAAGGCGAAGAAGAGTGCCAGAAAAACAAAGACAAGTGCTACAATTTTGTACTGCTGACGAAGGTATGCCATTGCGCCTATCCGCACATGTTTGGCAATTTTTTTCATTAAGTCAGTCCCCTCACTGTAGCTCATCATGTCACGATAGAAATAATAAGCAAAACACAAAGCGACAATCGAAGAGATTGGAATCACCCAAAAAATCGCATCAACCATGTCATTTTGATTCAGTTAAATATAGTATATCTGTACGGAAAGTATTCTGGTGGAACCCTAATCACTTTCAAAGGTGTCGAAAAAAAATTAACAAATCAGATATTCAATATTAAGATAACATTAATTCACATATGGTTGATATATAAATGTATATAGATGTTTTAACATGTTTTGGAATTGAATGAATCAGGCATTGACAGCGATAGGAGAAGTCAAATTTTTTTCACTGTTTGCTAATTAAAAGGAGCTCAAATGGTAAAATACCTATAGAATTATCAGCCAAATTTTTATAAATTTGGATCGAATCCCTTGTCGTATAACCGAAACGACCCTGTTGCAATTAACGAATATTCATGAAAACCATAAGTACCTTATTTAGTGTAACTTTCCTTTTGATTGTTGCCTATATTAACCTGTCAGCCCAAACTGAAACCAGGGCTGTCCTAAACCTGAACAGGTAGAGGAGAATGGACAATCACTAATTTTCTACAATACCTTAAACCCAACAGGTTATATAAAAATTTGATAAGTAATTGAAATATAAATGTTTAAATGAATTTTAAATAATAGGATATTATCATGAAGAAATTTCTCAAAGGAATTCTGATCGGATTTGGAGTGTTGCTTTTGATAGCAATCTTGTTCATTGGCTCACTCTATGCCTATTTTACCTACCGGGACCACCAACCATTCGGGCAACTGAAAACATCCTTCGAACCAGGTCGGCTTGGTCGAAATGTAGTTCCCTTCATCGGAACCGGTGGCTATTTCTGGGTTTGTGCCAACAATTTCCCAGGGGCCTCCATGCCATTTGGGGTTGTTCGGCTGAGTCCTGATACCGAATCGTCCCTGTTTCGAAAGAAGGCGATGAATACTTCAGGGTACTATTACCCCGATAATCAGATTATTGGGTTTAGCCATACGCGGCTGAGCGGCACGGGCGCTACCGATGGCGGTCATTTCCGAATCATTCCGGCGACAAGTGATAATGGCTGGAAGGATTATCAGGAGGGTCGCTATTCCTCGTTTCGGCACGAAAATGAACGTGCCTTTCCCGGATATTATGCTGTAAAGTTGAATCAACCGGATGTTTTAGCCGAATTCACGGCCACCATGCGAACAGGAATACACCGGTATACATTTTCGAATGAAGCAGAACCTCATCTGTTACTGGATGTTTGTAGTGTGCTTGGCGACAAGGATATCGAGAGTGGCAGTGTGACAATTGATCCAAACAAAACGGAATTTTCGGCTGAGGTAAAGACGTTCGGCACCTTTGCAAGCAGGTATGGCGGTATCAAAGTATACCTGTTTGGACGTTTTGATCGTTCCTTTTCGCGGTCGGTGATCCTGGATGGAGTTTCCCCGGTTTCGGATCAGCGTCAAGGATCAGGAAAGAGTCTGGGAGTGGATTTTAAATTTGACAAAACACAGAAACCCATTGGCCTAAGAATTGGAATTTCGCATGTGAGCATCGAAAATGCCAGGCAGGATCTGGAAACGGAAACCGGCGGATTAAGCTTTGATGCATTGGTAGAGGCAGGTAAGAGCAAATGGGAAGAAAAGTTCGCTCTGATTGAACCAGTTTTTGACAATGAGAAGACCAAAATAATCTTTTATACAGCGCTTTACCGTTCCTTTCAAATGCCCACTCTTTTTCAGGATGTGAACGGCGATTACTTAGGGTTTGACAAAAAAGTGCACAAAACCGAAGGGTTCAACTATTATACCGACCTTTCTCTTTGGGATACCTTCAGAACACTTCATTCATTATACATATTGATCGCACCCAAAGAGCAGCGTGATATGCTTGTATCACTTGTAAAAATGAAGGAACAAGGCGGATATTTACCCAGATGGCCTTCTGGTAATGGATACACAGGTTCGATGCTGGGCTCACCGGCTGACATGGTTATATCTGAATCTTACCAGAAGGGAATTCGCAATTTTGATGTAAAGAGTGCCTACGAAGGGATGAAATTTCTGGCCTTGAATCCGACACCAAAGGGTGCGCGGTTTGGTGGGAGGAGAGGAATTGAGGCTTACAACCAATATGGCTATTGTCCGACCGATCTGATGGACCAGGCCGTCTCGCGCACCCTCGAATATGCCTGGGCCGATCATGCCATAGCTATTCTGGCTGATTCTCTTGGATACAAGGAGGATGCAAAGCTTTTTTACGAACATGCGCAATATTATAAGAATGTCTGGAATCCGGTTACCATGTATTTTCAGTCGCGCGATTCCAAAGGTGTGTTTTCAAAAGCTTTTGAACCGTTGCGGTTGTCCTATTTTGATACAGACGGAAAATACACCAAAGATTTTGTCGAAGGTAGCGCATTGCAGTGGAGATTCGCAGTACCTTATGATCCACAGGGACTGATCACTCTTTTTGGAGGAGATGAGGCTTTTGCCAGGGAACTCAATGATTTTTTCGAAAAGTCGGATCCAACCATGAGCAGCTGGAATCCGGGTTGTTACTATTGGCATGGCAACGAGCCGGATATTCATTCGGCCTATCTGTTCAATGAAGCCCACAGACCTGATCTGACACAGAAATGGTCGGGATGGATTCTGGACAACAAATACGATGTAAATGCCGAGGGAGTTGATGGGAATGATGATGGTGCAACGCTCTCTTCGTGGTATCTCTTTGCCTCGCTGGGCCTTTATCCGATTGCAGGTTCCGATTATTATGAGCTGGGTGCTCCGATGTTTATAAAGGCGACCATTCACCTGGGTGATAAGATCCTCGAAGTAGTAACTGATAACTATTCACCAAAGAACAGATATGTATCAAAAATCTGGCTCAACGGCAAACTTTTGAGTAGTTTCAGACTCAACCATCAGCAAATAGCCAACGGAGGAATATTAAAATTTGAAATGAGTTATCTGCCGGTAAGGATGAACAACTAGACAATATTCAATCAAAGAATTGATTAAATATTAACCCATTCCTATGATTTTTTGCATATTTTGTAAATATATCAAAAGATTTCCTCAAAATATCATCTATTATGAATATTTTAACTAATATTGTAAGTGTGACAATTCGTTAATTTTTGAATTCAAATGTTAAAATTTTAGGCTAGCGAGGTAATCGACTAAAATTTCTGGTTTTCGTGCATTTAAAATACTCAGACAATTATTGTTTAAAAAAAATGTCTGAGTTTACAAATATCTAATTATTAACCAATTAACTTTAACTATGAAAAAACAATTTCTATTGTTGTGCTTTGCATTTGCTATTGGAATGATACTCTTCCAATCGTGCAAAAAGGAGGCATCAAATGATCCGCCTCAGGTAGGACTATTTTACAGCGTTGTTGCCAAACAGGCTGCCTTTACCGCCTTGACAAAACACGTTGAGAGCTGGAACTGGGATTTTGGGGATGGGACAACCAGTACAGAGATGAATCCTGTTCATGTTTATAAAGATGGAGGGTATTACAACGTCAAACTGATTGGAACCAACGCCCAGGGTGATACTGCTTCTTCCAAAGCTACCCTTGCTGTTTCATTGACTCCATATGTCTTAATGACGGGTGGTGTAAACGCTGTTAAAGGAAAAACATGGAAACTTGCTTCAGGATCTTCCCCTTATGATAAGTTTGCTAATGCAGACGCAGCTTTTTCTACCGTAAGCGGCACACCGGATCCCCTCCCGGCAGGTATTTTCGGTACCGGTCTGGGTATGGGCGAAGTGTACAATGACACCTATACTTTTTATTTTAACGGTAAGTATTCGCATGATGTTAAAGCTGACGGCGCATCATTTGGCGGCATTGTTTATCAATATGTGACTACCGGAGGAGCGGGAATTGTGAATGCCAATGGTGCTGATTTTGGCCTATGTACGGGAAAATATACACCGCAAACCGGGGCTACTTTTACTTATGTCGAAAAGGAAGACTTCAAAGTTCCTTCAGTGTATGGCGCCGGAGGGGTTGTAACTTATCCTGGTGTAAGTACACTCGATTTTTCAGGAACCGAATTTATTGGGTTTATGGATTTTCAAAGAAAAGTGATTGTTAAGGAAGTCACAGATAATTCGATGAGGCTTGTAATGTTTATGGCGGCCTCCCCAGGTGATCTTCCCAAGAACACCCATGCGCTGATTCTAACCTTTGAAGTGGTTAAATAGCAGCTATCGCAATTAGGATAGAATTGATATGATTAATTGATAACCAGTATATTATTATGAAATACCCATTAGAAATTTTTAGATCAACCGAAAATGATAATGTGGGTATTCCATTTGGCCTTTAAAAATCAAATTATTTTCAAATGAAATATATAAGCATATTAAAAAAAATAGCAAGGCATTTGATGCCTGTGATGTTGGTAACAGCATTACTTATCCAATCGGCTTGGGCTTATTCCAAATCTCCCGGTCAAATTGCTTTATCCGGAAATTCAGAAGCTCAGCAAGGTATTGGTATTACCGGAAAGGTAACTTCGGGGAGTGATAAATCTTTTATGCCGGGTGTGACGATTCAACTTAAAGGAACGCAGAAAGGGACTGTCACCAATGGTGATGGAGAATTTAACATTGTGGTACCCGAAAATAATTCGGTATTGATTTTTTCTTTTATCGGATTCAAAACGCTGGAAGTTCCCCTCAATGGCAGGAAAGTAATCAATGTTGTGTTAAGCGAGAATATTGCAGCCGTTGATGAAGTGGTTGTGACCGCATTGGGAATTACCAGAAAGGAAAAGTCCCTTGGATTTGCCGTAGCCAAAGTTAGCGGGGAGGAATTGTCAAGAGTCGTTCAGGAAAATGCAATTAATGCCCTCTCTGGTAAGGTTGCAGGCGTTCAAATTAATTCAACCGGAGGAACAGGTTCCTCCGTGAGCATGGTAATCAGGGGTGCAACCTCTTTGAGTAATGATAACCAGCCATTGTTTGTGGTTGACGGAGTTCCAATTTCGAATACGCTGAATAACATTTCCGGTTTTGGTAGCGACAATCGCGTCGACTATGGGAATGCCATTTCTGACATTAATTCCAATGATATTGAGAACGTATCGGTATTAAAAGGCGCCAGCGCAGCAGCATTGTATGGTTCGCGCGCCGGTAACGGGGTCGTATTAATCACCACCAAATCGGGTAAGAAAAACAAAGGGGTCAAAATTGATATCACCTCCAATACGGTTTTCGACAAGCCCTATAAATTTTGGGATATCTCCAAGGAATTTGCAAACGGCGCCTTGCCGTTTACACCAGCTGATTTACCTCCTGGTACGACTATGGTTGTAGATCCATCTATTACGAGTGGTAGTGGTATTCCTATGGATAGAGGGTATTTTGCTGTACAGTGGAACAGTCCCAAAGATGCCAATGGTGTACAGGTTCCAATTGAATTGGTTTCGCACCCCAACAATGTTAAAAATTTCGTTCAAACCGGGATTACAACATCAAACGAGGTTGCGGTTTCAAACAGCACAGAAGCTTTCAACTATCGAATTGGGGTATCCAATATGACCAACAAAGGGATTATTCCCAATTCCGATATGTTCCGGAACAACTTAACAACATCCGCTTCACTGAAAGTTCGAAATAACTTTACGATCAGTTCAAATATCAATATCAATAAGTCCTGGTCAAATAACCGCCCTTCAGGGAACACCGGAACAAATCCGATGCAATGGGCATTCTCTATGCCTCAAAACACGGATATCCGTGTTTTTAAGGATTACTGGGCGCCCGGCAAAGAAGGCATTCAACAAAACGTTCCTTATTATACCTATAACAACCCATATTTTCTGGCCTATGAAGTCAACAACAGTTATGAAAGAGACCGCATTTATGGTAATTTAAAGGCTGACTGGAAGATAACTGAGGAACTAAGCGTTTTTGCGCGCTATTCACTAGACCAGTTTAACGAAACCCGTGAATCAAAAATCGGACCCGGCTATACCCGCGAACCAAACAATGGAGCTTATGGTATTCAACAATCGAATAGCTATCAACGGAATACAGACTTCCTGGCAACATATGCAAAACAACTGAAGTCCATTAGCCTTTCATTTTCTGTGGGTGGAAATGTCCTGTACACCAAGGGACAATCCATTTCCACTTCATCAACAGCGGGTCTTATTGTTCCAAATGTTTTCTCGATAAGCAACATTAAGTCGGGAACTTTATCTTACGGAAGTGGTTGGTCCCAAAAAGAGATATACAGTTTATATAGTCTGGCAAACCTGGGTTGGAAAGACAAGATCTATCTGGATTTGACAGCACGTAATGACTGGTCGAGTACTTTACCGAAAGCCAATCAGTCCTATTTTTATCCATCAGCCTCATTGAGCCTTTTGGTCAATAAAATGGTTGATCTGGGCGACAAAGTCACTTTGTTAAAAGTTCGCGGAGGCTGGGCTAAAGTTGGTAACGATACGGATCCTTATCAATTAGTAAATACTTATGGAAATGTTGGACAGTGGGGCGGAGCCATAAGATTGGCCAAATCAGGAACTTTGTTAACGCCAAATTTAAAACCGGAAGAAGCAACTTCAATGGAAGGTGGTCTTGACTTAGGGCTGTTTAACAATAGGTTAAGATTTGAAGGGACTTATTACAAGGCAGACAACCGCAACCAGATTTTGAGAAATATCCCAATTGCAAGTTCTACCGGATCTGATGCCATCAACATCAATGCAGGTTTGCTTGAGAGTAGGGGATGGGAAATATCTTTGGGTGGAACACCAATTAAAACGACTCACTGGAACTGGGATATCAGCGCCAACCTGACACGCAACAGAACAAGGGTAAAATCAATTTCCCCGGGAATTGAAGCGATCAAATTCTGGGAACAGGCCAATGGTGGTGCCTGGTCTTATGTAGGCGACGAAGTTGGTGCCATTTATGATGCATCAATGTTGGTTGTCAAGGATAAAGCCTCTCCCTATTATGGTTATCCAATCATCAGCCCTGAACCAGATTATGAGTGGCAAAGGGATAAACAAATACAGCAACAGGGAGCCGGGGAAAGAAACCAGATCGGCAATTATAACCCCCGTTTTATCTTAGGTTTAAATTCTACGCTTTCCTATAAATCCTTCACCCTTAGTTTCACCATGGATTGGAGATGCGGCGGACAATTCATTTCGCAAACCGAGCGTTATGGACGTGATGACGGATTATCAGGATCCTGGTTGAAAAGCATGATCAATCCAAATGGAAGAACCGGAAAAGAACTTCGCGACTGGCTGGTTGCCAATCAGGATCAACTGATTCTAAATGGATTTCATGTGGTTGGCGGACCAACGAAGGAATTAGGCGGATTTCGTGAAAATCTGAGCGGTACTTATTTAAATGACGGAGTTTTTGTCCCCGGGGTAGTTGCTGTTTCTGATGGACATGGCGGTACAACTTACAAGGAAAATCTTGGAGAGGACGGTACTTTATTTCAACCTTATGTGATCAGTAATGGATGGGATTTTGCAAGAGATGCCATGTTTGACGCCGATTTTATAAAACTCAGGGAAGTATCCCTGAGCTATAAGTTACCGTCAAGTATTATCAATAAGTTGGGTGGTATTAAAGGACTTGCTGTATCGGTTTATAGCCGTAATATCATGCTCTGGACAAAAGCCAAAATAGGTATTGATCCGGAACGTGCATTCCAGGTTGAATCTTCAACCGAAGGGAAAAGAGGTGTACAATTTAAACAAGGGATTGAAAGATATAATCTCGAACCTTGGGTAATACCTGTTGGTGTTAAATTAGACCTGACTTTTTAGAAATTTTAAAAATTCAATATTATGTACACGATAAAAAATAAAATTTCAGCAGTTTTAGTGTTGTTTTCAATTCTAATATTTGGCTGTAAGAATCTGGAAGAGATGAACATAAACCCGAACGGTGTTGATCCTGCAAACGCCTCTCCCAATTTTTTGATGGCAACGGTGATCACCTCAACTGGTGGTAACGTTCTTGGAATGGGGTATGGAGATATCGCAGGAGTCATGCAACATACCCAGAAAGATGGTTGGTCGGGTGGCCATAACAGGTATGACTGGAGTGACCAGAGCTGGGCCGGATACTATGGTATACTGAGAAATGCGGAGGAGATGCTTAAGAAGTCGAAAGCAGCTAACCTTGACTTTCAGGCAGGGGTCGCGATGGTTTTTAAAGCCTATAATTTTTGAATGATTGCCGATTTATGGGGAGATGCTCCATTTAGACAGGCGCTAAAAGGAGAGCAGGGCTCTGAATTTTTCAAACCCGCTTTCGATTCGCAAAGAGATATCTATTTGGGCGTAATTGCTATGCTCGACAGTGCCAATACCTTATTCTCCAAA
>JAPLDT010000105.1 GCA_026391315.1 Bacteroidia bacterium | reverse complement strand
TTTTGTTGCTCTTTGCAGCATCTGTTTCGATTACAAATCAGCAAAAATCATGTACGACATCCTGGAACTGAGCAAGAAACTCTTGCCGGAATTGCGCGAAATTGGTAAAGAATTAAATATCAAGCGCATCGAGTCTTTTAAAAAACAAGACCTTATTTACGTAATCCTTGATACTCAGGCTATCAGAGATTCAGTTGTTAAAACGCCTGAAAAAAAGGCGGCCTCCAAAGAGGTTCCGGCCCCTAAAATTCCAAAAGTGAAGGTAGAAGTGAAACCACCTTCCGAGAAGAAAATCATTCGCATCGTCAAGAAATCGGGCGATGTGCAGAATATTGAAGCCGCAGCCACTCCGGCTGATGATCAGAATTCCCCTGCACCCGTTGCAGAAAATGATCTCTTCTCTTCGGAGACCGTTTCAGAACAGCCTGAACAAACTCCTGTTGAAAAACCACTACATACCAAAGGAGAAAAAGTACGGAAAGAGCCGATCCAGCAAAAGGAGCGCAGACCCCGTGTTTTACGCAGTGAATCAGCTATCCTCTCTGTAAGTTCTGTAGCAGCAGCTCCCGTTGAGGGTGAAGAGCCTGAGGTGAACGTTGTTGTAAAGAGTGAAGGTGAAACAACCGAATCCCGTCCGGAGGAGAAAAGAGCTCCCATCATCAAGAACCTTCAGAAAAAGGAGTTCACCCCAAGCCAACAGTTTGCTCCGAAAAATGGGAATGGACAACAGCCACTCCAACCAAAGCAGACAGAAGCAAAAGAGGCGGAAAAATCCTACGATTTCGAAGGAGTGATCAGCCAAACAGGTGTGCTGGAAATCATGCAAGAAGGGTATGGATTCCTTCGCTCCTCAGATTACAACTATTTAACTTCACCCGATGATATATATGTATCCCAGTCGCAAATCAAATTGTTTGGTTTGAAGACAGGTGATACGGTGCACGGCATCATCCGGCCGCCTAAAGAGGGAGAGAAATATTTCCCATTGGTCAAAGTGGTCGAGATCAATGGTCGTAGTCCGGAATACATCCGCGACAGGGTGCCATTTGAACACCTTACCCCGCTCTTTCCGGACGAAAAATTCAACATTGCAGGGAAAGCCAGCAGCATCTCCTCCAGGGTGGTCGATATGTTCGCCCCTATCGGGAAAGGACAGCGCGGATTGATCGTGGCCCAGCCAAAGACCGGTAAAACCATGTTGCTGAAAGACATTGCCAATGCCATTGCAGCCAACCATCCCGAAGTATACATGATCATCCTGCTGATCGATGAACGTCCTGAAGAGGTAACCGATATGGCTAGAAGTGTTAACGCGGAGGTGATCTCCTCTACCTTCGACGAGCCCGCAGAACGCCACGTACGTATCGCCAACATGGTGCTCGAGAAAGCCAAAAGACTCGTAGAATGCGGACATGATGTTGTAATCCTGCTTGATTCAATCACCCGTCTTGCACGTGCCTACAACACCGTAGCTCCGGCTTCGGGTAAAGTACTTTCTGGTGGTGTCGATGCCAATGCATTGCACAAACCCAAACGCTTCTTCGGCGCAGCCCGTAACATCGAAGAGGGCGGTTCACTTACCATTTTGGCCACGGCCTTAACCGATACCGGTTCCAAAATGGATGACGTAATCTTCGAAGAGTTCAAAGGAACCGGAAACATGGAGCTCCAACTCGACCGCAAACTGTCGAACCGCCGTGTTTTCCCATCTGTCGATATTCTGGCCTCCAGTACCCGTCGCGAAGACCTGCTGCTTGAAAAGGCGATGCTCGACAAGATCTGGGTTCTCCGCAATTTCCTTAACGGCATGAACTCTGTTGAAGCGATGGAGTTTGTTAGGGATCGTCTTTCCAAAACCAACTCGAATGAAGAGTTTATTATCTCGATGAACTCCAATTAGGGAGTGACTAGAGTGAGCTAAAGTGACTAAAGTTGGAGGAACTCCGAACTTTAGTCACTTTTTTTATGTAGTGATTTCATCTGATATTGAGTAAATATTTGCCCGATAGGGCATTAATGTCAATAGAACTATAGGTATCAGAAAATGCAGATTCCCCGCTAGGGGATTAACCTTTTCCAATTGTAATGAATCCACAGTTGACAATTTATTGGCGTTTATCCCCTAGCGGGGAAACATGAGCTTCAGAGACTCTTTTCTATTGACATTGATGCCCTGACGGGCAATGCTGTTGATAATCAGCCGTAACTCTAACTGCCAAGAGTTGCTTAGCAAAAGAGCATGCTAAATTAATCCTGCAAAAGGCGCAAGTACTTTAGGCACTTTAGTTCACTTTAGTCACTTTTATTTTTAACAAGTATAAATAGCACTCATCTCTAAAAATTGTCATATAGAGATTACATTAATCTTTAAATTCTGCTTATTTTTGTTGTTTCAAACAAATTTGAAGTGGAACATTTTTTCGAATCACATAAACTTTTGGTCAATACTGGCGATAATTGGATCGTCAGGGAGCTCTACCATGAGATCGACTGGCGTGCCAGGGTTATTGGTATCAAAGGGTTCCGCGGGGTAGGAAAAACAACTTTTCTGCTCAACTTTATCCGCGAGCAATATGGTGAATCCCGCGAGTGCCTCTATGTGAATCTCAACGACTTCTATTTTTCCAAAAGAAGGATCTTCTCCTTTGCAGATGAATTTTACAAACGGGGAGGAAAAGTTCTGGTGCTGGATCAGATCCACAAATACCCCGACTGGTCTAACGAATTACGTCAGTGTTATGACGAACTTCCCGGCCTGCAGCTAATCTTCAGCAGCTCACCGGTATTGCGGATCTTCGAAGGCAACAACAATTTGAAAGACATTGCCAATATTTACCACCTCGAAGGACTCTCTTTCAGGGAATTTCTGAATTACAGGTCGGGCAGCAATTTCGGTAAACTTTCGCTTACAGATATCCTGGTAAGACACAAGTCGATTGTTCCTGATATTATACGTGATGTGCGCCCCTTAGCTTATTTCCCCGAGTACCTGAAAAGCGGATACTATCCCTATTTTATCAGGAATCATGAATTTTACAGCGAGAGTTTGCTTCGGCATGTGAATCTGGCGCTGGAGATTGATGTGACCTATCTCAACCAGATTGAACTGAAATACCTGCCCAAATTGCGGAAACTTTTGCAGTTGATAGGTGCACAAATGCCTTTCTCACCCAATGTCAGCAAAATAAGCGCCGAAATTGAGACCTCCCGTACGACAGTACTGAATTATCTCAACTACCTGATGGAGGCCAGGCTCATTGATCTACTTTTCGAAAACGGAAACAATGGTCAGCTGCAAAAGCCAGAGGTAGTCTATCTTCACAATACCAATTTGCTCCACATCATTGCCCCCGATAACATCAAGAACCGAAATCTGCGCACCACCTTCTTTTACAACCAGGTAGGTTACCAGAATAGTGTGAAATCCTCCAAACTGCTTGATTTCCGGGTGAACAATGAATATGAGTTTGTTGTAGGAGGAAAGTACACCCAAGCGGAAGGTGAAAATTGTTTCGCAGCCGCCGATATGATCGAAACTGGTGAAGGAAATGTGGTGCCGTTGTGGTTGTTTGGGTTCCTTTATTGAGAAGACTGGGACGACTAGGATGACTAGGACGACTTGGACGAAGGGGATGACGGGGAGAAGATAGGAAAATGAGAAAATGAGACCTGTCCCTGAGAGGAGCCCAAGGATAAAAAAATTGTTTGAATTGTTTGAAATGTTTGCGGGTGCTAAGTATAACTGAAAGAATTTAGAGTAGATGAGATGATAAATTGACAAGCGCTACCTTGAAGTTATACCCCGGAGGGGTTAAATGTGAATAGCCCCGGGTGGAGCGGAGCGGAACCCGGGGTGAGAGAATGATTGGAGATCACCGTCCGCGGTAGCGTTTAAAAGAAGAAAATAATCTCGTTTCGGACGGAAGGGTTCAAATGATGAGAGATACTCAGGTCCCTGAAAGAAGTTGAAGGGAGTAAAATAAAATGATTGTCTTTATTCATTGCCGGATCAGAATGATAAATACAACATCGGCTTTAGCCAAATTTTTGGAGGTATTGGCTAAAGCCCTGAAGATTTTATAAAACCTCGACCGTCAGCTAAAGCAGACGGCAATGAATTAAGGAAAGTCACTTGATTTAAAAGAGTTGAAATGTTTAAAATATAGATTCATCACAAATGCAAAAAAAATGACAAAAGAGAAAAAGTTTATCACCTGCGATGGTAATTATGCAGCCTCTTACATCAGCTACATGTTTAGCGAAGTGGCTTGTATTTTCCCTATTACACCATCCTCCACGATGGCTGAGGTTGTGGATGAATGGGCGGCCAATGGTCGCAAAAACATGTTTGGTCAAAAGATGCGTATCACCGAGATGCAGAGTGAAGGAGGCGCTGCAGGAGCGGTTCACGGATCGCTGCAGGCTGGTGCACTGACCACTACTTACACAGCATCCCAGGGACTTCTTCTGATGATCCCGAACATGTATAAAATTGCCGGTGAGTTGTTGCCTTGCGTTTTCCACGTTAGTGCACGTGCCTTGGCCGGACACGCCCTTTCGATCTTCGGCGACCACAGCGACGTTTATGCCTGTCGTCAGACCGGTTTCGCCATGCTGGCTGCCGGATCGGTTCAGGAAGTCATGGACCTCAGCGGAGTAGCCCACCTGGCCACCCTGAAGACCCGGGTTCCTTTCCTCAATTTCTTTGACGGGTTCCGTACATCCCATGAGATTCAGAAGATCGAACAGATTAATCAGAATAAACTAGCTGCCCTCATCGACCAGGATGCCCTTCAGTCTTTCCGCGACCGCGCGTTAAATCCGGAACACCCTGTCACCCGTGGTACAGCACAGAATCCTGATATTTTCTTCCAGGCCAAAGAGGCTTGTAACCCTTTTTATGATGCAGTTCCGGATGCAGTTGAAGCCTACATGCAGGATATTACAAAAATCACAGGCAGGGAATACCACCCATTTACCTATTATGGGGCCAAAGATGCGGAAAATGTAATCGTGGCAATGGGTTCTGTTACCGAGACCGTCCGCGAAGTAATTGATTACCTGAATGCGCAGGGCAAGAAATACGGTTTGGTGAGCGTTCACCTTTACCGTCCTTTTGCCACCAAATATTTCTTCAACGTGATGCCTTCTACCGTGAAGAAAATCACTGTACTCGACCGCACCAAAGAGCCGGGAGCCAATGGAGATCCGTTGTATCTCGATGTCCGCGACGCCTTCTACGGCAAGGAGAATTGCCCGATCATCGTAGGTGGCCGTTATGGTTTGGGATCCAAGGATGTTACCCCGTCACAGATCATCGCCGTGTACAAAAACATGGAGATGAAAGAGCCAAAAGGCAAATTCACCATCGGTATTGTCGACGACGTGACTTTCACTTCGCTGCCATTGCTACCTGAGATCAAAGTTTCGGCAGATGATATCTACGAGGCTAAATTTTATGGTCTTGGCTCAGACGGTACAGTGGGCGCCAACAAGAACTCCATCAAAATCATTGGTTCAGCAACGGACAAATATTGCCAGGCCTATTTTGCCTATGACTCCAAAAAGTCGGGCGGATTTACCGCTTCGCACCTGCGTTTCGGCGATAGCCCCATCCGTTCGACCTATCTGATCACCACTCCCGACTTCGTGGCATGCCACGTTCAGGCTTACATTCATCTTTACGATGTATTGAAAGGTTTGAAAAAGGGAGGTTCCTTCCTGTTGAACACAAATTTTACACCATCAACGGAACGAAGCTGGCTGTCGACCTGGGTTTGGGCAACCGTACCAACACCATCATGCAGGCCGCTTTCTTCAAAATCACCAATGTCATTCCTTTCGAACTGGCCGTCGACCAGATGAAAAAGGCGATTGTCAAATCCTATGGAATGAAAGGTGAGCAGATCGTCAACATGAACTTTGCCGCGGTTGATGCCGGTGGTAACAATGTGTCGAAGATCGAAGTTCCTAAAGAGTGGGCCAAACTGATCATTGAGGCGGAAGTTATCGATGAAGATCGTCCGGAGTTTATCCGCATGGCCGTTGATATGATCAATGCCCAGAAAGGTGACGATCTTCCCGTTTCTATCTTCAAAGGTATTGAAGACGGTACACTTCCTGCAGGAACGACTGCTTTCGAAAAACGCGGTATCGCTGTTGATGTTCCTGAGTGGATTGATGACAACTGTATCCAGTGTAACCAGTGTTCGTATGTTTGTCCCCACGCTGCTATCCGCCCTTTCCTGATCAGCGAAGCGGAGATGGCCAAACTACCGGAGGGTACCACTGGCGTGAAAGCAAACGGCAAGCAATATGCCGGACTGCAGTTCCGCATCCAGGTTTCTCCTTACGACTGTACAGGTTGCGGCAACTGTGCTGATGTTTGTCCGTCGAAAGAGAAGGCCTTGGTAATGAAACCGCTGGAGTCACAACTCGAAAACGTTCCCCGTTGGAATGCCATCGATAAATATGTTACTTACAAAGACAAACTTGCCGAAAAGGACAAGAATATCAAAAATTCACAGTTTGCTCAACCGCTCTTCGAATTCTCGGGCGCCTGCGCAGGATGCGGAGAAACACCTTACCTCAAGCTAATTACGCAACTCTTCGGTGAGCGCATGATGGTGGCCAATGCCACAGGTTGTTCCTCCATTTATGGTGGATCAGCCCCTGCAACTTCCTATACCAGCAACAAAGAGAGCGGACGCGGACCAGCATGGGCCAATTCGCTTTTCGAGGACAATGCTGAGTATGGTTTTGGTATGGCCGAAGGTGTATCCTTCAGCCGCGACCGCATTGCAGATATTATGAAGTCGGCCATGGAAGCAGGAGTATCGGCTGCTGAGACAGAAGCCTTCAACGAATGGATCGAAAACCGGGATGATACTGCAGGTTCTGAAGCAGCTACCGCGAAGGTGTTGGCTGTACTTACCGGCAAAAACGAAAAATATGCCATGGAGCTTGTATCACTGAAGCAATACCTGGTCAAGAAATCGATTTGGATCTTCGGTGGCGACGGCTGGGCTTACGACATCGGTTACGGTGGTTTGGACCACGTTTTAGCTCAAGGAAAAGATGTCAATATCCTGGTATTGGATACTGAAGTATATTCAAATACGGGCGGACAGGCATCCAAATCTACGCCGATCGGCGCTGTGGCTAAATTCGCTGCTGCCGGTAAACGGATCCGCAAGAAAGACCTTGGCGTGATCGCGATGAGCTATGGTTATGTTTACGTAGCACAGGTAGCCATGGGTGCCAATCAGGCACAATATCTGAAAACCATCCGCGAGGCAGAAGCCTATCCGGGTCCATCCCTTATCATCGCTTATTCACCTTGTATCGCCCACGGTCTCCGTTCAATGGGACGTACCCAGGAAGAGGAGAAACTGGCTGTCGAATGTGGCTACTGGCACCTCTACCGTTACAACCCACAGATGGAAGACGAAGGCAAGAACCCATTCCAACTCGACTCGAAAGAGCCCGACTGGAGCAAGTTCCAGGATTATTTGAATGGAGAGGTGCGCTACACCGCCCTGAAGAAATCCTTCCCCAAAGAGGCCGACGAGCTCTTCAAAGCCGCCGAGGAGAATGCGCTTTGGAGGTACCGTTCTTACCAAAGGATGAACCGCTCGGATTGGAATTTAGTCGCGGCAGAATAGCAAAATATAATTAAATAAAAAATGCGCTTTTCAGCGCATTTTTTATTTAATTATATTTGCCACGCGCAGACCGTTCTGTCGCCCTGTGCAAACGGGGAGGAAAGTCCGGGCAACAAAGGGCGCCATGTTTCCTAACGGGAAGGCGGGTGAAAGCCCGCAGTCGTGTAACAGAAAATAACCGTCCCGGCCTTGCGTCGGGATAAGGGTGAAAAGGCGGGGTAAGAGCCCACCGGTGATCGTGGCGACACGGTCAGCCGTACATCTCATGGGTTGTAAGGCCAAATATACTGCAAGTCCGAAAGGAAGGGTGCTGCCCGCTCCCGAACGGTTCCCCGGAACCATCCTTGCAGGGGGTAGGCTGCACGAGGCGGATGGTGACATTCGTCCCAGATCAATGACAGAATGCAAAACAGAACCCGGCTTACAGGTCTGCGTTTTTTATATCTTTGCTCCGACCACCGAGGGTGACGGAGCAAAGATTTTTTATGCGTATCCTTTTAATCGTATTTATTGTTTTTGTGTTAATTGATGAGGTGAAGGCTCAGCAAGAAACTAACGCCTCCACTTACTATGCCACTTTTCGCTCCTACATCTCAGGAGGGAAAGATCTTCCTTTCTGGATCAGGGCCAACCAAAACGGGGCTTTCCCAATTGGAAACAATACCACCCAATTGCTCAGAACCGGTTTTTACAGAAACATGGATACCGATCTTTCCTCTGCATGGGACTATTTCATGGGTGCAGAGCTGTTGGCTGGCTTTGCCGGGGAACGTTATATCCAGCCTAACCAATATTGGGCTGGGGCCAGGTACCGCTGGCTGGTCTTGAAAGCCGGGGCTGAGGCAGACTCCATTCGTTTTGGTGGTCTCTCCTCCACCAATGGCAACCTGGATGCTTCCAACAATGCCCGACCCGTACCAAATATTTCACTTGCCACCAATGGCTATGTTCCTTTTCCATTGATTGGTTCAGTGCTAAACTGGAAAGCGCTCTATTCTGAAGGGGTAATGTGGGACAACGGCTACATTCAGAATGCACGGATGCACCACAAGAATCTTTATTTCAGGGCGAAGCTACCCGGGAATTGGAACCTATCCGCCGGTGTAGAACACTATGTTTTTTGGGGTGGAATATCCCCCACTCAAGGGAAAATTGCCACCAGGGGCGAGTATATCTATTTTGTATCGGGAATTAGGGTTAACCATGGCAATAGCTCCGGTGACGGGATCAATCTTCCCGAAAACCATTTGGGAATTTACAATTTTGAGGCTAACAAACGGTGGCAAAACAAAAGCCTTACGCTTTATTGGAACCATCCGTTTGAGAACCGCGCCGGAATGAAAATGGCTAATCCGACGGATGGATTGTGGGGCATCTCCTGGGAGGCCTTTAAAAAGCAACAATACCTAACCGGCGTTGTATATGAATTAATGAACATGATGGACCAGGAGAGTTTTGATGCCCTTAGCGGTTCGGTCAAAGGGAACAACGACTACTTCAACGATCAGACCTACCGCTCGGGATATACCCATTATGCGCAGATGATGGGTTCCCCGCTTTTCGTCCCAACCCTGGATGCAGGTGGCGTTTCAACTGGTTTCAGGAACAATCAAATCCGGATGCACCACATCGGGCTAAAGGGCTTTCTCATGAAGAACCTGAGTTGGAAAACGATGTTCACTTATACAAAAAATTTCGGGAGCTATACCTCGGTCTATCCTGTTGCGATCAGTGAATTCTCTTTTTTGAGTGAGTTTAACTACTTGCTTCCACATCTTCCCTTGCAGCTAAGTGCAGCGCTGGCCGGTGATTCCGGCGAGCTATTTGAAAAACGGGTCGGAATTTACTTTGGCCTCCGTTGGGAACCCCGCAAAGAGCAGCGCAGCAAACATGGGCCGTGGGTAATCCGAAAGAAACGAAAATAATTGGTTTAAAAGACAACACAATATCCCTTTTCAAACAATTCAAACTTTCCAAACTCTTCAAGCATTTATGTTCTCCTCCAGCTCCATATCCGATTTTAACTACTTGCTACCCGAGTCATCAGTGGCCAAATATCCTCTGTTACAGCGCGATGAGTCAAAATTACTGGTATGGAGAAGGGGTCAAATCACGGATCACGTTTTCACGGATTTGCCTTCTTTGCTTCCCGAAGGTTCGATGCTGGTTTTCAACAATACCAGGGTGATAAGGGCAAGGCTTCATTTTGTGAAGTCAACCGGTGCTGCCATTGAGGTCTTCTGCCTTGAGCCAACCACTCCTTACGACTATGTTCATTCCTTTGCACAAACCTACTCTTGCTGTTGGAAATGCATGGTGGGAAACCGGAAGAAGTGGAAGGGGGAGGTGTTGCAGTTAATGGTTATGATGGAGACGGAGAGACGGAGAGACGGAGAGACGAAGGGGGGACAAATTACAAATTACAAATTACAAATTACAAATGCTGGAAATGGAGAGACGAAGAGGTCTGGTTCTGGAGGAATAGTGGTGCTGAGTGCAGAATTAGTGGGGGAGTTGGAGGGTGGTTTTGAGGTCAGGTTTAGCTGGGACAATCCTGGATTTACCTTTGCAGAGATTCTTGAGGCGGCCGGAAATATCCCCATTCCACCTTACCTGCACCGCGAGTCGGAAGAGATCGATCTAACGGTTTACCAGACGGTCTACGCAAAGATCAAGGGTTCTGTAGCGGCTCCAACGGCCGGATTGCACTTTACCCATCGGGTGCTGAAGGCCCTTCCCGATCGAAACATCTCCTGCCAGGAGCTGACCTTGCACGTGGGAGCAGGAACTTTTCAGCCTGTCAAGAGCGACACGATCGGGGAACACAGGATGCATACCGAGCATTTTTCAGTGACCAAAGAGCTGATCACCAGGATGATCGCCCATTCTGGGAGTTTGGTAGCTGTGGGAACTACCTCGGTCCGGACATTGGAGAGTCTTTACTGGATTGGCTGTAAGATCATACAGAGACCCCAAATCGAACCAGATCAACTTTCGGTGACCCAATGGGAGCCTTACCAGGAAGCTGAGGGCAAAATCGAAGCGAAAGTGGCATTGCAGGCAATTCTGGACTGGTTGGATGCGAGGGATTTTAATGGGTTGGAAACATCAACTCAAATCATGATATTACCAGGCTATCAATTTCGGATCATCACCGGACTGCTGACCAATTTCCACCAACCTCAAAGCACCTTGCTGTTGTTGATCTCTGCCATTCTGGGAGATGAGTGGAAACGGGTCTACGCTCATGCATTATCGGAGGGTTATCGATTTTTGAGCTACGGGGACGCTAATTTTTATTGGGTTTAGTGTGAAAATCGAGGAAATGGTGGAGTGACTGGGACGACTAGGATGACTGGGACGAAGGGCATTTCTCCATTTTCCCAAATTTTGTACTTTCCGTCCGATAGGGGAGTAATCTCTATTCTGAACATTGGTAGGCGGACGGCTCTCCATCATCATTTCCTTACCCCGGGTTCCGCTTCGCTCCACCCGGGGCTATTAACATTTAACCCCTCCGGGGTATAACTTCAGATTTGTTCTCGCCAATCTCGTTTCACCGTTTTTCCCCTTCAGGTCAGCTCAAGGATTGGTCTCATCATCTCATTTTCCCATCTTCTCCCCGTCTCCCCCTCTCCCCCTCCTACAGCAGGGCGTTCGACTTTCTGCCTATCTGACATGAAGGCAGCAACGATCAATGTCCGCACCCGTCTCCCCCTCTTTATTTCCGCAGCACAGCCATCGTTGCCCCAAACCCATATTCCCTGAAAGAGGCATCCTGGTAAGGGTATTTGGTATATTTGCGCTGAAGCTCCCGGCGGAGTTCGTTTTTTAACACACCATCACCAACGCCGTGAATGAAGACGATTTTTTTAACACCTGTAGCGATGGCCTTATCCATCTCTTTTCTAAAAGTATCTAGCTGAAGTTTGAGCATGTCGGCATTGGAGAGACCTCGGGTATCATCGAGTAACTGATTGATGTGAAGATCAATTTCTACAAGATCAGATTTTGGAGCATCGGCAGTGGGCTCTCTTTTTGGCTCTTTGGTGATGGTAACTTGTTGAAAATCTTTTTCTGTCAGCTTGTCCATCTCTGCTTTTAAGGGATTCTCTGCTAATCTTATCAGGAGTGCCGGAGTGCTGAAGTAGTTGTTTTTGACAAAAGAGGAGGTCTTGAAAAATTTGACCGGAGAGATACGGATCTCTTTCTGAACTGGTTCCTCCAATTGGATACTGCTCTTCCTGAAAAACAGTAGTTGAAAACAGTATTCAGGCAGCTCGCCCATCCCTTTTGGCTGGATGCTCTCTAATTCCACTTTGGTGTTGGGTTCCAGCATACCTGCATCAATTGTGGTGTATTGGCCGGCTATCTTGGTGGCGAAATGGTAGATCAGGGTATAGTTGCAGTCGTTCACCAGAAAGAGAAGGATCTTGCCTTCGGGCGGATTGCCTGGATTGTCTGGCAGTGCGGCAAAGATGAACTCCGGAAAGTCATTGGCTTTGTGCTGATTTGTCTCTTTGAAGCCTCTTGCTTTAACTCCTGGATACTGATCCTGGGCGCTCTGTGTTAAAGATGATGACTGAGATGACTGGGAAGAAGGGGACGACTGGGACGAAGATGTAGTAAGATGAGACCGGTCCCTGAGCGAAGTCGAAGGGGGGATGACCACCAGATTCTTGATGTAGGTGGGAATCTCGAAGCCGTCCTGGGTTTCGACACTCACCATATCTTTATTAAGAATGGCAGTAACGCGGCCACCTCCGACTTCATTGAGAAAGCGGACCTGGTCGCCAACACGAATATTTTGATTAGACATAGAACCACAAATTTACACAAATGAACACAAATTGAACGCACCCAACCACGGATTACACAAATTACACGAATTGTATATGAAGGAGGGGGAGAGGGGGGAGTGGGCGAGTGAATTTAATCAAGTTCCTGTTCAAGGCAATGGAAGTCACCAGCCTGTTTCCCCTTTCCTTTTTTACGATTTGTGGAGTTCCGGTCGCCCCCTCTCCCACTCGCCCCTTCACCCCTTCTTCCGGTAGATTCCCGCAATCCATACATACACCCCTGCGCCCAACATCGCACCAACAGCATTCGACAGTTCGTCCGTCCATTCAAAAGCCCTGCCGGCGTGCATTTCCAGTTGAGAGAACTCCATCATTAAACCAAAAGTGGCAGAAAAGAGGACGATGTAAAAAATCCGAATCCGTTTCTCCTCTGCGTGAAAGGTCCAGCATGCCAAAACGGTAAGTCCGAAATACATACTACCATGAACCACCTTGTCGAAACCTGCAAATAGTTCAATTTGTGGTACTTCATCTGACGGCAACAGTGAAAGAAATGCAACAATGCTAAGATAGAGCAGGCTAAACAGCACCCGCAGCCATTGGGGGAAGGAGAAAAGGAATTTGATCATGAAAGAATAAAGTAAGGATAAAGGATAAAGGATAAAGTAAAAAGGATAAAGTAAGGGGCATTTGCACGTGGAACTGAAGTTGTAAAGATACAAAATCAAAATCTCAGAAAAATGCAAAAAGGATAAAGTTAGAACGAATCCCACTTTATCCTTTTTACTTTATCCTTTATCCTTAAAATCTTGGCTTACCAAAAGCTAATCCGCTGTAGCGTTTCTTTGAGATTTTTAAGTGGTAAAGTCTTATTTGTATTAACGTTAATCTGTTTCTCTTTATTCCCGGTAAAAATGTCATTATCAAAGAAGATAATTTTCTGGTAAGGATCATCTTTGGCAATTTTCTTTTTAACACTGGCAAGGTAGGAGGGCACTAGCATAAGTATAGTGCATACCACAACGTTAAAGATCATTAATTTGTAAATTCCCATCCATTGAAAATACAATACCGCAAGCGTAAATGCCAGATTGACTGCAAGAATCAAATAAGTTGCTTTGTGATGATTCATTCCCAGGGCAAGCAAGCGGTGATGTGTATGATTTTTATCGGCGCTGAATGGTGATTTCCTTTGTAGTATCCGGATGGCAAAAACGCGCAAAGTATCCATCAAGGGATATATGAGGACGCCAAATGAGACCGCAGGAGAAGCTAAGATTGCGTAAGGAGCCGACTGGTCAATGTTGAATTCATTGAACTGGATCACCAGTATGGCCATTATGGTGCCCAAGGTCAGCGAACCGGTATCGCCCATGAATATTTTGTTCTTTTTCCCATATACATTGTAAAAGTAGAATCCGGACAACGATCCGACAAGGGAAAAGGAGATAATGGCAAATTCAGCATGGCCGCTCAGGTAGAACCAGACACCAAAAAAAGCTGCAGAAAAAATGCTCAGACCTGCTGCCAGGCCATCAATCCCATCAATCAGGTTAAAGGCATTGATAAACACAATAAATACAAAACCGGTCAGCAGAACACTTGGGACTATTGAAATAGCTTCAATGCCCAGGAACCCGTGCAGATTGGTAAACCGAAAATGTCCTAAAATGATCAAAATACCAGCAACAATGATTTGCGCAGTCAATTTTTTTGAAGCGCTTAAGGTGAGGATGTCGTCTTTAAGTCCGACAAAGAACATAATCATCACTCCTGCTATTATAGAGGCCAATCCAGGCAGTATATATCCGTTTCGGGTAAGGGTCAATCCCATCATAAAGCCAATGAAAATCGCGATACCACCTAAAGTCGGAATGTTGTATATGGTAGATGAACGACCATTTGGAACAGCAAACAACTTAAGCTGTCGAGACACATTGATTACAGTAGGTATGGTTTTTGCAGAAACCACGAGCGCAATCAGGTAGCTGGCAGCGATGTATAACAAATCTTTCATATAGAAAGCAATTAGGTAGATTCGGTATTTATAACAAGTCCAATGATCTTTTCATTATCTGGACTAATTACAAATATAAAACTATTTTTCAAGAATGTACATTGTTCGTAATTTTTTT
>JAPLDT010000077.1 GCA_026391315.1 Bacteroidia bacterium | reverse complement strand
CCTACCAATGACAGATTTTGTAATATACTGAATATCAAATAGGTGCAAAAATGTATTTAACAGCTTCATTATGCACAAATATTTTCTGTCATCTTCACATTGTGCCCAAAAAATTTGGGTGGTGACTCGCAATGACGAATGCCGCATGGGGGGCGTTGGATGAGGCGAGGGGTGGGACTGAGAATACGATTTGTTGTTAATTGTCACCCACCCCTCGCCTCATCCAACTGAACAACTAATGACCGTCATTGCGACCGCGAGGCACGAGCGGGAAGCAATCTCTATAAATTTACGCTCAAATTGAAAGCAAATATTTCTTAAACTTCTCAAACTCCACCCCCATCTCCACCGTCTTCTTCTTTCCTTTCATGAATTCGTGCAGTCGTTCAGGCATTGGCACATTTCCCTTGCCGACAATCTCCTCTACGGTTTCGGTAAATTTAGCCGGATCAGCTGTTTCCAGAAAGATGCCAAGTTCATCGGGTTGAAGCTGTTCTTTCAAGGCCCGGTAAGCCACAGCTCCGTGTGGATCGCAAAGGTATCCGGTATGTTTGTAGCAGGATGCTAAGCTCTCTTTAATCTGGCCGTCGGTGTAGGATGTTCCGCTCATCACACCACTTATCCAGGTATGGTCATGTCCGAAAAGATCAAGGATCCGGGCAAAATTGCTTGGATCACCAACGTCCATGGCATTGGCAATGGTCTGAACGGAGGGTTTGGTTTTGTAAACTCCTGTATGCAGATAATTACAAACCACATCATTGCTATTGTTGGCAGCAATAAAGCGGGAAACGGGCAACCCCATCCTTTTGGCAATCAGTCCGGCAGTAAGGTTGCCGAAATTCCCGCTGGGTACGGAGAATACTATCTTTTTGTGCTTCTCTTTCAATTGGGCAACCGCGTTGAAGTAGTAAAATGCCTGCGGCAGGAAACGGGCTACGTTAATCGAATTGGCAGAGGTAAGCACCATTTTTCGTTGCAGTTCCTCATCCATGAAGGCAGACTTCACCAGAGTCTGACAATCGTCAAAAGAACCATCCACCTCGAGGGCCGTGATATTCTGACCCAATGTAACAAACTGCTTCTCCTGGATCTCACTCACTTTACCTTTGGGATAAAGTACAAGCACCTTGATTCCTTCAATACCCAGGAAGCCGTTGGCAACGGCACTACCGGTATCACCTGAAGTAGCAACCAAAACATGAACGGTCTGCTTCTCCTCCGATAGGAAATGAGCCAGTATCCGGGCCATGAAACGCGCACCTACATCCTTGAATGCAAGTGTGGGACCATGGAACAACTCCAGTGAATAGATTGAAGGTTCCACCTCAACAAGCGGCGTATTGAAACTGAGTGTTTCGTAAACGATCTCCTTCAGCTTTTCGGAAGGGATATCCTCCCCAAAAAATTTAACTGCCACCCGATAGGCCATCTCCTGAAATGTCAGGGTTCCCAACTGCGCGAAAAAGACGGGATCAAGCTCGCTGATGGTTTCAGGCATATACAAACCACGATCTGGCGCAAGGCCTTTGGTGACAGCAGTTCGGAGATCAACTTCCGGCGAAAGCCTATTCGTACTGTAATATTTCATTCCAAAATGTTCATTTAGAAGGATAAAGGATAAAGTAAAAAGGATAAAGTGAAGAACGCTCGAATCTTGATTTTCTTAAACTCATATCTCATATCTTCCACTTTCGTTAATTAGTTCAAGCTTTCAAAAGCGCTTCCATAAACTCTTTGCCGCTAAGCAAGCCGTAGCTTCCTTGTTTGGTAGCCGCTTCGTCGTAACGATCGACCGCATCCGGTTCCGTTCCCGGACGATAGATGGTGAATGGAACTGCATCCCTGGTGTGCGTTCGAAGTTTCCAGGGGGTTGGATGATCAGGCAACATGGCAATAGTCACGGGCTCTTTCATTTTTGAGCAAACTTCCATTAGCTGTTTGAGGATACGTTGATCGAGGTATTCAATGCAACGAAGTTTTAACTCGTAATCGCCTTCGTGACCCGCTTCATCGCTCGCCTCCACGTGCAGGTAAACGAAATCGTGGTCTTCAAGCGCTTTGATGGCCGCCTCTGCCTTTCCTTCGTAATTGGTGGTATAGAGACCGGTCGCACCCTCGACTTTGATCACATCGAGTCCGGCATAGACACCGATGCCCTGAATCAGGTCGACTGCTGAGATCACAGCGCCGTGCTGAATACCAAAGAGCTCCTTCAAACTCTTCATGGCAGGTTTGTATCCAGGAGACCATGGCCAGATGGAGTTGGCAGGAACTTTGCCAAGCGACTTCCTGGTAAGATTTACCGGGTGATTTTCAAGCAATTCATTGGAACGACTGATCAGTTCATTCAAAAGCTGAGCTGTTTCCTGGCCTGAGCTATTGGTAGCTTTTGGCAGCAATGGATGATATTTTTTCCCCGGAACATCATGCGGCGGTATACACGTAACATTCTTGTTGCCTCCTTTGATGACAAGCAGGTGGCGGTAAGAAACGCCTGTATAAAAACGAACCCGATCATTACCCAGGTGTTCGTTCAGGTGTTGGATCAGTTGATCCGCCTCTTCAGTGGAAATGTGACCTGCCGAGTGGTTCAGAATGATATCACCGGTGAGTGTCACCAGATTGCAACGCATTGCCAGATCGCCTTCCTGAAGCTCAACGCCAATGCTGGCAGCCTCGATGACGCCACGGCCCTCGTATACTGCCTCAACGTCGTACCCAAGAACAGCCAGGTTGGCCACTTCGCTGCCTGGATGGAGGGAATCAGGAATGGTTTTCAGTACCCCGCTGCGACCCATTTTTGCAAGAAGGTCCATGTTGGGTTTTCGGGCTGCCATGAGCGGGGTCTTTCCTCCAAATTCAGCTTCAGGCTGATCAGACATGCCATCGCCCAGTAAAATAATATACTTCATTTCAATAATTAACTTTTCTCTTTTATTTTAATTTTTACGGATTGAAATGAGAAAGGTTATTCGAGGAAAGAGGGGGAGAGGGGGAGACAGGGAGACTAGGGGACTGGGTGACTAAGAGATCCTCATTAAATAAAAACCCTAAATAATGTCTCAAACTTTTCAAACCTTCAAACTTTTTAAACATTTTAAACCCTTCAAACATTTCAAACATTTCAGATATTCGCAACCTTGATCAGATCCGCGAACACTCCGGCAGCCGTAACTGCGGCCCCAGCTCCGTAGCCTTTGATGAGCATCGGAGATTCATTGTAACGTTCAGTGGTTAAGAGCACAATGTTGTTGCTTCCTTCAAGATCATAAAAAGGATGGCCTGGTCCTACAGATTGTAGTGAAACAGAGGCACGCCCCTCGTCCAGCACACCTACGAAGCGCCATTTTTTCTTGTCCATTTCAAGCACTAATCTTTCTGCCTCAAAATGTGCATCCATTTCATGAATGTCTCTCCAGAAATCTTCCAGGGTAGAATTGAAATAGCGATCCGGGATAAATCGATTTTGTATGACCTCCTCCTGACTTAGCTTGTAACCCGACTCTCTGCCGAGGATCACCAGCTTTCTGACTACGTCAACACCGCTGAGATCAATCCTTGGATCTGGCTCCGAAAATCCCTTCTCTTTGGAGAGGCGGATGGCAGTACTGAGAGGGATTTCACTGCTAAGGGTGTTGAAGATGTAATTGAGTGTTCCCGATAAAACCGCCTCAATGCGGACAATACGGTCGCCCGATCGTTTGAGGTCATTGATGGTTGAGATCAACGGCAAGCCAGCCCCAACATTGGTTTCAAAAAGATACTTGACTCCGTGGTTGGCAGCCAGCTCTTTCAACTCACGGTAGGCATTGTATTCGGATGATGCCGCCACTTTGTTTGCGGCAACAATGGAGATATAATTGTTAAGAATCGTATGGTACTGATCTGCCACCTTTTTTTCTGCCGTGCAATCGACAAAAACAGAATTGAACAGGTTCATTTCGATCATTTGTTTGCAAAACTGCTTCATATCAGATTTTTCAGCAGCCTCACCCGAGAGAATTTGCGCAATCGAAGAGGGATCAAATCCTTCGCGATCGAAGGCCATCTTCCGTGAATTGACAACTCCACATATGCGAAGTTTCAATCTGTGTTCGTTCTGAAGCTTTTGCTGCTGTTGACTAATCTGGGTTATCAGGTCTCTGCCAACTGTTCCAATCCCCACCAAAAAGAGATTCAGTTCAATAAATGGTGAAAGGAAAAAGGATTCATGAACAACGTTGAGCGTTTTCCGCAGGTCTGATTTCTTGACCACCCAGGAGATATTCTGTTCGGATGCTCCCTGCGCGATGGCAACTACATTGATACCATTTTTACCTATCGTGTAAAACAGTTTTCCTGCAATACCAGCCGAATGCTTCATGTTCTCGCCCACGATGGCAATGATGCAAAGATCCTCTTCACTACTGATTTTATTGATCAGGCCGGAAGCTATTTCGCGTTCAAATTCCTGCTGAATGCCGGCTTCTGCAGCTTTTCCCCTGGTCGAGTCGATGGCAAAGCTGATCGAATTCTCGGAGGAAGCCTGTGAAATCAGGATGACGTTAATCTCCTCCTTGGCAAGAGCGCCAAAAAGCCTCATGGCAATACCGGTTACACCAACCATTCCAAGTCCCTGAACGGTAAAGAGCGAAATTCCATCGATGGAGGAGATCCCTTTGATGGGATGCTCAGCTCCCAAATGTTTTACATTTCCGATCAATGTTCCTTCTGCTGAAGGATTCATGGTATTTTTAATCTGAACAGGTATCGATTTTTGGTATACGGGTAAAATGGTAGGCGGATAGATCACTTTAGCACCAAAATGCGACAGCTCCAGCGCTTCGCTGTAGGTTAGCTGAGGAATGGGATATGCCTTGCTGATTACCCGTGGATCGGCCGTCATGAAACCGTCTACATCAGTCCAGATCTCCAGTTTTTCTGCATTGAGGGCAGCGGCAAATAGCGCTGCGGTATAATCAGAGCCACCTCTTCCCAGTGTGGTCATGGTTCCGTCGGAGGCAGAGGAAATAAAGCCGGGCGCCACGGCCAACCGCTTTAAGCCGCCACAGTTTTTGCCGATAAGCTCATAAGTGGTATTGAAATCAACATTGGCCCGGCCATGGTTTTTATCTGTACGGATGAGGGCCGCACTATCGATGAGTTCAGCATCCAGGTATCTGGAAATAAACTGGGAAGAGAGCCGTTCGCCAAAACCCATCACCTTGTCGAGTGTTTTGGGCGTAAGTTCCCCTATCAAACGAATCCCCTGAAGAATCTTCTCAAGTTCATCGAAGAGGATTTTCATCTTCACTTTCACCTTACCCAGGGTTTTCTCATCAAAAAGAGCAGTCATGATCTTCTCGTGACGATCCCATATCTCCTCCAGCAAAGGATTGACTTCATTGCCCTGGGCACCTGCATTGGCTGCGGCCAGCAGCATATCAGTGACACCGCCAACAGCACTAACTACAACGATCAGATCCGATTGTTGATTCCGAACTATTTCGTCGATTTTCTTTACATTTTCAGCGGAACCGACAGATGTTCCTCCAAATTTTATAACTTTCATCCCTTCTGAATTACGATTTATCACATCAGTCTCGCTGCAAATGTCCAAAAAAAATCCGAACCGTGGCTGTTTCGGTCCAGATTTAGTGTTTATTTTAACAATAACTTATCTCAGGCGAACACAATAAGTTTGAAAGGTCCACCTCAAATTAGTTTATGAATCAACTCTCTCGTCCCGGCAAATGGCCTGTAAGCCTATTTTTCGAGTGAAGGTGTATAATTGGCGATGATCTTCTTTTCAATCTCTTCCGATAGTTCAGGATTGTCGATTAGCAGCGCTTTCACAGATTCACGTCCCTGTCCAAGCTTGGTCTCTCCATAACTGAACCAGGAGCCGCTCTTCTTAATAATGTTCAATTCAACACCCAAATCGATGATCTCACCTGTTTTGGAGATTCCCTCACCAAAGATGATGTCAAATTCTGCTTTTCTGAATGGGGGAGCGATTTTATTCTTAACGACTTTTACCCGGGTATGGTTTCCCTGCACCTCTTCTCCGTCTTTCAACTGACCAATTTTTCGGATATCCAACCTGACAGAAGCATAAAATTTAAGGGCATTCCCTCCGGTTGTGGTTTCAGGGTTACCAAACATGACTCCAATCTTTTCGCGCAACTGGTTGATAAAGATACAGCATGTCTTTGTCTTACTGATACTTGCGGTTAATTTACGAAGGGCCTGAGACATCAATCTGGCCTGCAGTCCCATTTTCGAATCACCCATCTCACCTTCGATTTCTGCCTTTGGAGTCAAAGCCGCGACAGAGTCAATGACGATAATGTCGATCGCTCCTGAACGAATCAGGTTATCCGCAATTTCGAGCGCCTGTTCGCCATTGTCTGGTTGGGAAATCAGCAATTCATTGATGTTTACACCCAATTTGGTAGCATAACCCGGATCAAAAGCATGCTCTGCATCGATGATCGCGGCAATGCCACCCTGTTTCTGGGCTTCTGCAATGGCATGAATGGCCAATGTTGTTTTACCCGAAGATTCAGGACCAAAAATCTCAATAACCCTGCCTTTGGGATATCCCCCAATGCCCAGAGCCAAATCCAGCGCGATGGATCCGGAGCTGATCGCAGCAACGTCATCAACTGGTCTGTCACCCAAACGCATGATGGAACCCTTTCCATAACTTTTCTCAATCTTATCCATCGTCAGCTGCAATGCCTTCAATTTCTCAAGATTTACTGCCTTGTCAGCAGCTGCTGCTTTTACATCATCTTTCGCCATTTCTGTTTGAATTAAAATTTTAGCTCTTTTATAATCTGATTGGTGTGATCTTTGGTATCCACCTTCCTAAAAATCTTCTCAATTATCCCCTTTTCATCAATCAAAAAGGTCGTCCGGATGACACCCATATAACTCTTTCCATAATTCATCTTTTCACCCCATACGCCATAATCCTGCAGGATTTTCTTCCCGGTGTCGGCAATCAAAGAGAACCTTAATGCAAATTTTTCAATGAATTTTTGGTGTGAGGCACTGCTGTCCGGACTAACGCCAACAACATCCACTCCTTTCGACAACCAATAATCATAATTTTCGCTCAGATTACAGGATTCAGCTGTGCATCCGGGGGTATTGTCCTTCGGATAAAAATAGAGAATCAACTTTTTACCTTTAAAATCACCAAGCGAGATGGTCTTTCCTTCCTGGGTTATCCCCCCGAAATGAGGAGCAGCCATGCCCTCTGTCAATTGTTCCATGTCTGATTTTATAAAAAATGTATACCATACAAATTTACGTGAATCCGACCACTTTCCGAAATCCGTGAGGTTAAAAAATCAATTAATCTGCCAGTTCGTTACAAATGGGTTAAATTTGTATTTTTAGACCCGATTCTGCATAGAAAAACAGCATGAACAAAGTTTTGCTTTTAAAACGTATTCTGGCTCTCTGCTCCCTTGTTTTGCTCCAGTTCAATTTGTCTTTCGGACAACAAACGGTAGGCAAAGAGACCCTTGGAATTGATTATTTTCAACAAGGTAATTTTGAAAAAGCGCTTCCGATTTTTGCCAAACTGGCTCAAAGTTATCCCGATAACGCCATGTACAACTATTATTATGGCGTTTCCTTGATAAAGAACAACATATTTGAAACAGCCGCCAAGGAGGCGCTATTAAATTCAGTTGTCGACAAGACTCCTGTCAACGCCAATTTCTACCTTGCCATCTACTTTCATGCACTCGGACAGTGGGAGGAGGCAAAGGATTTTTACGATAGATATGCAAAAATCGGATCCAAACAGGAGAAAAGATCCCTGCAATATGACTATTACGTTGGTTTGTGTGAAACTAAAACGAATCCTTTCAAACCAAGAAAACTTTCAGATACTGGACTTTTCGGAGATTCCATCTTAAAGCCACCACCGAAAATTGACGAAAAGATCTTCCCGATCCCGGAGGCTCTCAAAAAGTCTTCCTTTAATTTCCAGGTAAATGAATTGCTGGCCTACCATTCAATTGAGGATTTTCGCAGCGAAGCAAGTAAAATACTTTTCACCAAAGCCTGGATGTGTACAGGAAAAAACGATTCCATCCTTGCCTTGACTGATTCTTTAAGAAAAGTGCATGATCGTATTACAAGAGTTGATACCCGACTGGGAATGGTTCAACAAATCGTAGATTGTGAACAAAAGTCTTTCCAACTGATGCGGGACAGGGAAAAATACCTCGAACAGTCGCGGGTTAAAGAATCGGCCTTTTGGGAAAGGGAAGGGAGAAAAGCGGCCACCGCATACAATGCCACCATTTTGGAAAGAGAAAACAAGCTGAATGAAGACAAGAAAAAAGCAGAAAAGCCATCATTAACGGTACCTGAAACAGGTGTCAAAAAGGATACAGTCAAGGTTGAACCCGAGAAAATTGTTGTTCCCGCTGAAACTCCGGCAAATAATCCACACACTGAAATTTTGGTTTACAAAGTTCAGATTGGAGCATTTAAGAATGGTGCAATGTCATCCGCATTTAAACAGGCCTATGCCAAAATCAGCAAACTAAGGAAAATCGATAAATACACCGATGAGCGAAAATATGTCCTATTTACGGTTGGGCTTTTCACAAACTTCCGGGATGCTTCCAGAATGAAGGATCAGCTGATCCGTGAAGGAATGAAAAATTCTGTTGTGGTCATTTACGACAAAACGACCGGCAAGCCGGCCAAGTCGTTAACTGTTTCATCTGCAAAAAAGAATCCTGAACAGATTATCTCCTCAAAATCAGTTGAAACGGCTGTTGGAAATTTAGCAAGAAGTGCAACCAATGAAAACCTTGTCTTCAAAGTACAAATTGGCTCTTTTAGAAACGATTTGCAGTCGACTGCTTTCAGAAAAGCATATCTAAGAATCAGCAAACTAATGAAAGTTGACAGGCATATCGACTCAAGAAACAATGTCATGTACACGGTAGGAAATATCACCAACTATCAGGATGTCTGCAAATTAAGAGATCAAATGATATCAGAAGGGATTAAAGATGCCTTTGTTGCAGCTTTTCTCAATGGCCAAAGAATAAAAGTTAAAGAAGCACTAATAATTGCAGGTGGAAAATAATTTTGTTTTATTTGCAAATCTGCACAACATTAATTCGTTTTGAAGTATGGATACTGACAAGTCTGTCCGGCATAAAAACAAGAGTTCCGATGGTTTGGAAAACGGCAACTCACTGGTACTTTACAATGACGACTATCACACCTTTAATTATGTGATTGACGCCCTTATAGAAGTATGCAACATGGAACGGGTTCAGGCCATTCAGTGTACCTACCTGGTGCATTACAAACAAAAATGCGAAGTAAAACGCGGCTCCAAAAAGGATTTACTTCCAATGCGCAGAGCCTTGTCGGCCAGAGATTTAAAGGCTTCTATTCATTGATCGCGAAGGCCTCATTTGGTAGAGTTTAACGATCAGTTTCCACAAAATTCCCAGGAATATCTTTGTATTTTTTATCAGCTCCCGAAGGATCTTTTTGAACAAAGGCATCTTCTCCTCCTTAGGCCATAGCATTCCTGTTTTTCGCATGTATTCCCTATAATCGTCACCAAAATATTTTGTAAGCAAGCGTTCTTCCCTTCCAATCTGATAAATGACAAATGGAGTTACCAGCAACAGGGAAACCGGGCCGGCAATCCAGTTTTGAATCATAAATACCTGGCAAACAGCAATCCCCAAAAGGGCAAGGTACATCGGATGTCTCACATAGTGGTAGGCGCCGGTTTCGACCAACTCCAAATCCTCTTTCAGCTCCTGTCCGGGAGTCCACCATTTTCCAAGATCGGTCAATGCTTTGATAAACAGCCAAACACAAAAAGCAAAGCAAAGCATTACCGGGAAACTCAGCCATTTCCAAAAGTGATAATCGGTTGGCCCGAAATCGACAGAAATTATATAAACGAATGGAATGACCTGAATCCCTGCTATCAGGAGGATCAGGAAAGTCCTCTTTTTCTTTTGTGCGATGAGTATCTTCCGGTCCGCGTCAAAATTCTGAAGGTAAAAAAGCTCCAGAAGTGCCAGCAATGCTACTCCGCAAAGAAATATTGTCTCCAAAAATGCACGTGCCATTTAGAATTATTCAGATTCAGGAAAGCTGAAATCGATCAACGAAGATACCAACATTTTTTATTGTACATAGATTAAGCAGTGAAGTATACGCTCAAGATGGCTCACTAAAAAATCTAAAATAAAGTTAAATAACCGGAATGTAGCGGGTTTATACGCAACCTTTCTACCCGATATACTTTCTTATCTCATAGTAACTATACCATTGGACCATGAAAATTCGATTAAGCGTTCAAATACTCTTCCTGCTTTTAATTTTGACAGTCTCCCTCCTGTTTACCTCTTGTCAGAAGAATGAAAGTAACTATTCCATAGGTGATTTCATTGTCACTTTTGGTGTAGTAGAATCGACAAGCAAAGATGGGATAAACAGCTTTCAGATCAGGCTTGACAACGGGGACAAATTCGTTGCTCTTGACCAGTCCCTCCACTTGGATGAGCTAAAACCAGACCAACGCATTCTCATCAATTTTGCTCCTTACCAGGATGTTGTCAATACAGATTTGTCAAAGACAATATATGGCAAAATCAACTATGTTCAGAACATCCTCTACAAGAATATCCTGCCGCTCTCGACGGCTATCAGCGACAGCATTGGTCATGATCCAATCATCGTTCGTGACTCATGGGTGACCGGTGACAGCATTTTGACTATCGACTTCAAATACTACACCCAGGGTTCCCTGCATTATGTCAATCTTGCCGACATTTCTGAAGGAAACGGGAAAGACAAACCCTTTATTTTCGAACTTCGGCACAATGCCAGAGGTGACCAAAAGAGCTATGCTGCTTCTGGTTACGTTAGTTTCAAACTGAATTCTTATAAAATTGCAGGGCTGCACAGTACGCTTTTCAAAATCCGGTTTACCGATTACGAAGGAAAAATGAATGAGCTACCACACATGATCAATTATTGACAACAATCATTGCCTTCCGCTCAAATGATGCTACTTTTACAAAAAAAAGAAGCCAATGAAGACATTCTTTACCGCTCTGGTACTTTTATCCACAATTTGGGTGGGAATTGCTGGTCTGCCTGCAAATAGTCTGCCTGTCAAAAAAAACTTTGTCCCTGAAACACCAAAACTAAGTTCTGACCTGATGACCCCTGAGGTGCTCTGGTCATTTGGACGGGTTGGTTCATCTCAGGTTTCTCCGGACGGAAAGACGGTATTGTACGATGTGACGTGGTTCAACATTCCTGAAAACAAATCTTACCGGGACCTTTACCTGGTTTCAGTTGATGGCGGACCCGGCAAAAGGATTACCGATACCCCGGAAAAAGAGTCAGATGCGACCTGGAGACCGGATGGCAAAAAGATTGGATACATTTCGACCGCCTCAGGTGAGCCGCAACTTTGGGAGATAAATCCTGACGGAACCATTCCGACACAAATTTCGAAGGTAAAAGATGGCATTTCCGGCTTCAAATATGCCCCGGATATGAAGCATATTTTCTATATTGGAACTGTGAAACTGGATCAGGATGTGCACGATAAATACCCCGACCTTCCGCTTGCCAATGCCCGCTTGTACGACGACATCATGTACCGCCACTGGGATACCTGGAGCGATGGCACTTACCAGCACATTTTTGTTGCTACCTACTCGGAAACCGGTTTGACCAACCATATTGACATTCAGAAAGGCGAAAAATATGACTCTCCGCTTAAACCCAACGGAGGCAGCGAACAGATCGACTGGAGTGCGGACAGTAAGAGAGTGGCATATACCTGTAAGAAGAAATCGGGGAAAGCGTATGCCATATCAACCAATTCGGACATCTTTATTTACAATCTGGAGACCGGAACCACCAGTAACCTGACAGAAGGGATGATGGGTTACGATCAAAATCCGGTATTCTCACCTGACGGCAAAAAAATTGCCTGGGAGAGCATGGCTCGAGATGGTTACGAAGCCGACAAAGTGAGACTTTTCGTAGCTGATCTGGTAACCGGAAAGAAAGAAGATTATTCTGCCGGCTTCGACCAAAATGTCCAAAATCTGGTATGGTCGGGCGATAGCAAGACGATTTGGTTTCTATCCGACATCCATGCAACCGATGAGATCTTTAAACTGGATCTTACCACAAAAAAAATCTCAAGGATTACCGATGGTATCCACAATTATCAAAGTGTTGCTCCTGCCGGAGAGAATCTCGTGGCATCCAAAGTCTCAATGTCCCAGCCCGCTGAACTCTATCTTGTTAACCCGAAAACCGGATTGGACAAATCACTTACCACTGTCAACAAAGGCATTCTCGATCAACTGAGCATCGGTAAAGTTGAAAGCAGGTGGATTACCACAACCGATAAGAAAAAAATGCGTGCGTGGGTAATCTATCCGCCACATTTCGATCCGAAGAAGAAATATCCGGCCCTGCTATTTTGCGAAGGCGGACCGCAAAGTACTGTCAGTCAGTTCTGGTCTTACCGTTGGAACTTCCAGATGATGGCTGCAAACAACTACATCATCATTGCCCCTAACCGACGCGGGCTTCCCGGCTTTGGACAAGCCTGGAACGAACAGATCTCTGGTGATTACGGTGGCCAAAACATGAAAGACTATCTCACTGCCATCGATACACTGGCAGCAGAACCCTATGTTGACAAGAACAAATTGGGGGCTGTGGGTGCAAGTTATGGTGGATATTCCATTTACTACCTGGCTGGAATACACAAAGGCAGATTTAAGGCTTTCATCTCCCACAGCGGTATATTCAACCTCGAAGCGTTGTACTCAACCACCGAAGAGATGTGGTTTGTCAACTGGGACAATGGCGGTTCCTACTGGGATGCAAAAAATGCAGTGGCTCAAAATACTTACAAGAATTTTTCCCCTCACAAACTTGTTCAAAACTGGGATACTCCTATGCTCGTTATTCACGGCGAAAGGGATTACAGGATTCCGTATACCCAGGGAATGGGAGCCTTCAATTCAGCCCGGCTAAAAAATATTCCTGCCGAACTCTTGCTATTCCCTGATGAAAATCACTGGATCCTTCAGGCTCAGAATGGTATCCTGTGGCAAAGGGTTTTCTTTGACTGGTTAAACCGTTGGTTGAAATAAAACCTTTCAACAAAATTTTGTATATTTACGACCTATAAAATCTCTTCAAATGAGCAGCAGAAGACTCTACGATAAAGTTATGACACTAGTAAGTACCTTGATGATCTTTTTTTATCTCGGATTCGCTTATATCCTATATTTCTCCCCATTATTCAGCCACATAGATATCGCCATGAGGGCAATTTTTGCAACGCCTCTTTTCCTGTATGGAGTGTACAGAATTTTTGTCGCCTACAACAAGATCAAAGAGAACTTTTTTGATTCTGAGGAAGAGTAATCTTGGTAATTTTTGCAGCGAACATCTTATAAATGAGGTTATTTAAATTCAATCTAAATTTTACGAGTATTTTTTACTGTTCTCATTTGAAATTTTAGCATTCACAAAAAAAAAATAAGAATCTTGCAATTTATTGCCCTTTAACAAATTTGATTTATTATTATTGCATCGAAATTTTAACCTCTTGTAACTAAAATTAGTGAAACACTCTTCAACGAAGAAGGATTTGATGTCGCTTGGTCTTGCAGTCAGTATTGTTATGCTGATGTTAGTTCTTGTTATTCAGTGTAGTAGCAATAAACCTGGTGAAATTACAGAGACACCTACCAGAGGAAACATTCGCATTGCAGCGGATGCCTCCTTTCAGCCCATTGTTGATGCTGAAATTTACACTTTCACCGCGATTTACAAGTACGCTCACGTCACACCTACCTACATGCCTGAAACAGATCTCATCAGCGCCTTCCTGAAAGATTCAGTGAAAGTTGTTGTTACATCATGGGAACCTTCAGCCCAGCAGAAAGAGGTGCTGCTAAATATGCAAACGATTGTCAGGACAGTTACTGTTGCCTATGATGCCATAGCATTGGTTCTCAACAAAGAAAACAAGGATTCACTCTTTACCTACCAAAATGTCAACGATATTTTTACCGGCAAAATGACAGATTGGAAGGAGATGAATTCCACCTCAAAATTGGGTAAAATGGTTGCTGTTTTTGACAACGAAAAATCGGCAAACATTCGTTATTTCAAAGAAAAATTTAACCTGCCCGCTAAGTTGCCTTCGAATTTTTATTCGGTCAAAAGCAACGAACAGGTGATCGATTATGTAGCCAAGAATAAGAGTGCGATAGGAATGGTAAGTGTCAACTGGATTTGTGACAGGAAAGATTCAGTGAGCCGGTCATTTACAGATAAGATTAAGATTGCCGCGGTGTCAGATTTTGTTCTGAGTCCCGGATCTTATTATCTTCCGGTTCAGGGATCCATTTACGACAAGAGTTATCCCTTTACCAGAAAAATTTACATGGTCTCCAGAGAATCCTTCAAAGGACTGGGTACCGGTTTTATCTCCTGGGTATCGGGTGAACGCGGACAAAGAATTATTCTTAAATCAGGACTTGTTCCAGCGACCATGCCGATTCGCATAATACAGTTTAAAAAATAACTTTAATATTTCGCCAAAATGATTACTCGTTTTATTAAAAAAATTTCTATTGTCCTGATGCTGATAATGGTATTTGGTGCAGCCGGATTGAAAGCCCAAACATTGGAAGAGGCGATTACTGCTACTAACAATGAGCAATTTGACAAAGCAGACCAAATTCTCCAGAACCTTGCAAAGAGTGCTCCCAGCAGCAAGATTTATTACAGACTAGGCGAAAATACCATGCTAAACTTCTTTTCTGACACCATTTCCAGTTCGCTGAAGGTGATTGCAGCAGAAGCAAAACAGCAGTTCGAAAAAGGAATTTCCATCTCTCCAAACGACCCGCTTAATTATGTTGGTTTGGCAAAAGTAGCCTCGTATTCAGGCGATCAGGCAACAGCAACTCAAATGAGAGCGAAAGCAAAGAGCTTTTTGCTTCCTTACAAAAAGGTCTCAAAAATCCCTAATCCTCAGGAATACGCCTATACCCTAGCCAAACTGGCAGAGTCATACATTGTGTTTGATCGTGTTGATACGACGCTTGCAATGCCTGATATCCGTGAGGCGTTAAATATTGACCAAAAAAATGGCGAAATCTATATTATAGCCGGTGATTTATATCTGCTGGTGAACAATGGATCGCTCGCAATCAGAAACTACAACAAAGCGCAGGAAATTGATGTTAAATCACCTATGGCCAACATGAAAATTGGCAGCATCTATTTCAAAGGTAAAAATTTTGGTGCAGCCATCCCCTATTACGAACAAGCAATTGCCCTGGATAAAAACTATGCACCTGCCTACCGCGAACTGGGTCAGCTTTACTCAATGGCTGCAAGGTTGGAAGAATCCAAAGCAAATTATGAGATTTATCTAAAATTGACCAATCAGAATATACCTGCAAAGATCCGCTATGTCACCTCTCTTTTCTATTCGAAAAATTATGCAGCGGTAATTAAAAACGTTGAGGATATTTTCGCAGTTGACCAATCAAGAACTTACCTGAACCGTATTGCCGGTTATTCCTGCTATGAACAAGGCAACTATCCTCAGGCCCTCATTTACATGGACCGTCTTTTTGCCACTCTTCCGGCAGACCGGATCCTGAAAAAAGACTATATCTATTATGCAAGGATTCTGATCAAAAAGAATCCGAATTATCCTAAATTACTGGTTGAACTTGAGAAAGCCAACGCAGAACTGACTGCGGTCAAGGAAAAAAATGAGTCTTTGAAAGGCGCTGCCAAAGAGAAAGATAAGGTAAACGAGGCGCCTCTTGCAGCTAAAGTAAGCGATCTGCAAAACAATGTAAATACCATAGAGAAAGATCTTGCCAAAGCTTACGAGTCATATGAGAAAGCGATTACTTTTGATAAGGAGGATCCCAATCTGATTCAGGAAAAAGCAAATACATTCTACATTCACAGACACTACAACGAAGCTGCTGAAACCTGGAAGCGACTGCTTTCAAAAGGTAAAGACAGCGAAGACAATTACCTTCAAATCGGTAAAGCCTACTACCAGGGAAAAGAGTTTGACAAGGCAGATGACATACTAAACCAGATGATTGTCAAATATCCAGATCAGATGCAAGGCTACCTTTGGAGCGCCAGAAATGCATCGGCCAAAGATCCTGATTCCAAACTGGGTATCGGTAAACAGAAATTTACAGCGTTGATTGAAAAGGCTTCTTCCGACTCTGTCAAATATGCTACCGAGATCTTTGATGCGCTTCGTTACCTCGGATACAATGCACTTCAATCCAAAAGTTACGATGCGGCAAGAGCCTATTACAACCGTATGGCAAAACTTGATCCCAAGAACAAAGAGATGATGATGCAAGCACACAGTTCTATGGCCACGCTTTACATGCAAATGGGTGAATACGGTAAGGCAACAGAATATTACAAAGAAATTCTTGATTTGGATCCCACAAATGCTACGGCTAAGTCTTCCATCCAATACATCAATGCACTTCAGTCAAGCGCCAAGCCAAAGGCAAGCCCCAACGAAATCTCAGGAGTTATCAAGGACAAATCAGGAAATCCAATTGCCGGAGCCTCTGTCAGGGTGAAAGATACTGCCGCAGAACAATGGACGAATGGGAAAGGCGAATACAGATTCACCATGCCTGAAGCCGCTGCCATACTTGTAATCAGCGCAAAAGATTTCAAGTCTATCGGGAATCAACAAAACAAAAATAGAGATTCACAAAAGTTTTATTTAACCACGAAAACAATTAAAAAGATGAGTAAAAATTCAGGTTCATTCAAAAAAATGTTCGAGTCATTTTTTGCAACAGGTGCAATTCTTATTGCATTTTTGGTAGCGTACTACCTATATTCAAGTTTTATGGGCGATCCTGTAAACTTTGAAGGGAATAATCCAAAAGGGACTCCACTTCCAGGTAATTACATGGGTATGCTTTATAAAGGAGGTCCGATTGTTCCTATCCTGATGACATGTATTCTAACCCTTTTTATTTTCATCATCGAAAGAGCTATTACTTTGGCAAAAGTAAAGGGTAAAAACAGTTTGGACGCATTTGTTGCTGACATACAGAGTTTAACTTCCAAAGATAAAGTTGAAGAAGCTATCGTAGCATGCGACAACCAAAAAGGTTCATTGGCCAACGTTGTTAAAGCGGGTTTGATGCGCTACAGGGATCTGGAAAAAGACACTACATTGGAAAAAGACCAAAAAATAACTTCCATGAAACAAGCTTTGGAAGAAGCTTCCGCATTGGAATTGCCTATGCTTTCCAAAAACATGGTTATTCTTTCAACCCTTGCTTCTATCTCCGTTTTGATCGGTTTGATCGGAACTGTACTTGGTATGATCCGCGCATTCGCTGCTCTTTCACAAGCTGGTGGATCCCCTGATGCACTTCAATTGGCAACCGGTATTTCAGAGGCTTTGATCAATACAGCATTCGGTATCACAGGCTCAACATTGGCCATCATTTTCTACAACTATTTCTCATCAAAAATTGACGGTTTCACCTACAAGATTGATGAGGCAGGCTTCAGCCTAACTCAGACATTCGCTGCCCGTATCAGAAAATAATTGTCTGGGTTTAATTCTTTTGGTTTTTAAAAAATTTAAAACTATCGCATGCCAAAGATTAAAATACCACATAAAACGCCCCATGTTGACATGACGCCGATGGTGGATCTTTTCTCGTTACTGCTGACATTCTTTATGTTGACAGCTACTATGAAGCCATCTGAACCGGCACCTGTCGATACGCCGTTTTCTATATCTGAAAAACCTTCCCCTGATAAGAATATTATGACTATAACAATAGCCAAGGACAACAGGGTGTTTTTCAATGTAGACAACGGTCCGGATACCATCTTGCATTTCAGACCCAAAATCCTAGAAGAGATGGGAAAGAGATACAACATCGTATTCACCCCGCAAGAACTACGCTATTTCGAAAAGAACAGTGTCCCCTTTGGAGTAAACATTAAGGAGTTTAAGGCATACCTTGCTGCTAAAGATAACGAAAAAGCCAAGTTCGAAAAAGGAATCCCCATTGATTCAACTGATAACCAGCTGGGTTTATGGATACTTTTCTCCCGTAAGGTTAACCCTTCGGCTCAGGCCGTGATAAAAGGTGACAACGATGTGGAATATCCACTTGTGAAAAAAGTGCTGGATATTTTTCAGGATAAAAATCTTAATAGGTTCAGCCTGATTACCAGCCTTCAAAAAGTCGAAGTAGTAGAAGAAGCTAAAAAGTAGTAACATGGCAGAAATTATTCAAGAGGATAAACACAAAGGCGGGAAGAAGAAACCTAAAAAACATTCAACCGCCATAGACATGACGCCGATGGTAGACCTTATGTGTCTGCTGATCACGTTCTTCATGCTTACGACTGCTTTTGCAAAACCTAAGGTCATGGAAATCGCTTTGCCTGAGAAAATCAAGAAAAACGAGAAAGTGGAACCTCCTAAAATTGCCGAAAGTCGTACGCTTAACATCATTATGGGTCCGAACGACAAGGTATACTGGTACCCTGGTAAGGCAGATCCTGCAGCGCTAGTCCCATTACGGGAAACCAATTTCAGCGCCACAGGTATCCGTCAGGTTTTGCTGGATAGAAACCGGGCGCTCTTCAAAAAAATTGAAACATTTAAGGCTGATGTTACTGCCGGGAAGATAAATATCAGACAGGATTCTGTGCAATCAGCCATTCGTCAACTCAAAAAGACTGATGATACCGGTCCGATTGTCCTGATCAAATTCTACAAGAAGGCGAAGTATAAGAATTTTGTCGATATTATTGATGAAATGTCAATCGTTGGAATTGCCATATACATTGTTACCGACATTGACTGGCTCGAGCAAAATATGGTGGAACGCGCTCTCGGGATACCGTTAACCGCAACCGCACCCCCTACAGCAAAAAAATAAAGATCGACACGTATGGTAATAGATAAACAGATCATTCCTACTTTCGATGACATAGTCTTCGAAAATAGAAACCAGGATTATGGAGCGTATCAGATTCGGAAAAAGTACAACCGTGTTGTTCTAATCTCTACGCTGATAGGTATTTTTATCCTTGGTTTAATCGTTATTGTTCCCTATATCAGGGCCAGCAATCAAGCCAAACAAAAAGCAAGGGATGCCAGAGAGGTAATCGCTGAAATGGCCAACAACCTTCAACAGGATGTACCGCCACCACCACCGCCACCACCTCCACCACCGCCAGCAGAACAGCAAGCAGTTGTTAAGTATGTTGCCCCTGTCGTAGTTGACTCTGTAAAAGTTGAAGATCAAAGTAAATTGATGATTTCCGACGAGCAGGTAACAGCAACCGTTAACAAAGAGGTTGTTGAAGTTGTAGAACAAAAACAGGAAGAGGTACAGGAAAAAGAGGAACAACAGGTATTCGTTGTGGTTGAAGAGATGCCGGAATTCCCCGGAGGAGAGTTAGCCCTTCGCACATTCATTGGCAAAGCTATCGTCTATCCGACCGTAGCCCAGGAAAACGGAATCCAGGGAAAAGTATTTGTTACTTTCGTAGTAAACAAAGACGGCTCTGTTTCCAATGCCAAGATCGCCAGAGGTGTAGACCAATCACTCGATCAAGAAGCATTGCGCGTGGTTTCAACCCTGCCTAAATGGAAACCAGGTAAACAGCGTGGTGTTCCTGTAAGGGTTTCTTATACCGTTCCAATTAGCTTCAAGCTGCAATAGAAGTAAATCGTTCAATAATAAAAAAAGCCGCCCACTTCGTGGACGGCTTTTTTTATTATTGAACGATTTACTTCACCGCTTTGGAATAAAGTTCGTTTGCAAGCTTCCAGTTCACAACATTCCAGTAAGCATCAGCATAATCGGCACGCTTGTTCTGGTATTTCAGATAGTAAGCATGTTCCCAAACGTCCAGGCTCAATACCGGGGTACCTTTCACTTCTGAAATCTGCATCAGCGGATTATCCTGATTGGGGGTTGAATGAATGACAAGTTTCCCATTGACAACGGTAAGCCAAACCCATCCTGATCCAAAACGTCCCAGGGCTGCCTTTTTAAATTCGTCCTTGAAATGATCAAAACTACCCCAACCTGCTTTGATAGCTTCGCCTAGCGCTCCTTTTGGTTCACCTCCGGCATTGGGTGCCATCCCGTTGAAGTAGAATGTGTGGTTCCATACACCTCCCCCATTGTTCCGGATTGCGGCAGGGGTCTGCGCTGTAACAGATTTTTGAAGATCCAGGAGCGAAATCTTCTCCTGCGGCGTTCCGGCTACTGCTTTGTTCAAATTATCAACATAGGCCTTGTGATGTTTGCCATAATGGATCTCCATGGTGGCTTTGTCAATAGACGGTTCAAGCGCATCGAATGCGTATGGTAAAGGTTCCTGGCTAAACTGAGCAAATACACTGTTTTCCATAACTAACAAGAATAAAATAAATAATAAATTTTTCATCCGAAAATAATTTGTTTTTAAAGGCCGGATGGAACTCGCATGTAAATTTTCCACCCGTGTTTATATTTTACGAACATGCTCGTTTCATGACCTAAATAATTTAGAATGAATATAAACATTCAAATTCTATTACGAGTTGTATGAAATTTTGTTACTTGTATGAACACCTAATTGATATAAATTGTAATAAGTGGAAATAAATTGAAATTAGGAGTTCCTCTCTATCAACGTATATCCACATATTTCAATTTATCTCCACTTATTACAATCTATATCTCCTATTTCCATTTATTTCAACCTAATCTCTATTTATTTCCACTTATTTCCACTTATTTCGCTTTTCCTTTATTACCATTTGATGATCATCAACAAAAGAACTTCAGGAATTTTGCTTCATCCCACTTCCTTACCAGGAAAGTCCGGAATTGGCACCCTGGGTGAAGAGGCTTACAAATTTGTCGACTGGCTAGGTGAATTCGGCCAGAAAGTTTGGCAGATGCTACCATTGGGGCCAACTGACTGGAGCCATTCCCCCTATCAGGCTTACTCAGCTTTTGCAGGAAACCCTGATTTGATTGACCTCGACTTCCTGGTAAGGGATGGTTATTTAACCCTGAATGCCCTTGCCGACCCACCTGCTTTCCCCTCCGGCAAAATCGATTTTAAAACTGTACTTCCTTACCGGGAAAAGTTGCTGAAAACAGCCTTCGTCGCCTTCAAGAAATCAGGAGGTTTCGATAGTTACGGTTACCACCAGTTCTGGGATCAGCATTGGTGGTGGCTCGAATCCTGGTCACTTTTTGATGCCTGCCGTACCAATCTCCCCGGTAAAGATTGGAATGACTGGGAAGAGGCGCTGCAACTTCGCGAAGAGATTGCCATGGCATCATACTATGACCGATTCAAAGAACAGGTAGAATACGGCCGCTTCCTGCAATTTATATTCTTTGGGCAATGGTTTGATCTCAAAAATTATGCAAACCGGAAAGGGATTTCCATCTTTGGTGATATACCACTTTACGTTGCCTACAACAGTTCTGATGTCTGGAGTAACCAGTCACTCTTCCTTCTCGACGAAAAAAGACTACCAACATTGGTCGGCGGAGTGCCCCCCGATTACTTCAGCGAAACCGGACAGCTTTGGGGCAGTCCGCTCTTCAACTGGAACAGGATGAAAGAGCAGGGATTCGCATGGTGGATGGCGCGCATGCATTTCAATCTGCGTATGTTTGATCTGGTTCGGATCGACCATTTCAGGGGTCTCGAGTCATTTTGGGCAATCCCGGCAGGTGAAAAAACAGCCATCAACGGAAGCTGGATGAAAGCCAATGGCAAGGAGATGCTGCAACTACTTCAAAACCAGATCGGCTCATTGCCCATCGTCGCAGAAGATTTGGGACTCATTACCCCTGAAGTCGATCAGCTCAGAAAAAGGTTCAACCTTCCGGGAATGAAAGTGCTTCAGTTTGCCTTTTCCGAAGAGGCCGACAATACCCACTTGCCACACAACTACGCAACTAATTTCGTTGCCTACACCGGAACGCACGATAACAATACGACAATTGGCTGGCTACGATCATTAAGTCAGGAGGATTTATCCAGGGTGCAAAGTTACCTCGGTACAGAAACTTTAGACAATTGGCACCTTATCAGGAAAGCGGAGGAGTCGGTAGCCCAACTGACTATCATTCCGATGCAGGATATCCTTAATCTATCGTCTTCGGCCAGAATGAACAAGCCTGGCACCACCAAGGCCAACTGGATCTGGCGGATGCAACAAAAGCAACTGAAAGCAACTCATGGCAAACAGTTGCTTAAACTGACCAGACTATACGGAAGAGCTGATTAGATTTGAATTTAATTCAGAAATCCATTTTAGCTGTTTCCAATAGTTTCATTGCCTTTTGCAGTCGTTGACTATCGTTAAAATTTTTTATTGGGGAAAGGTTTAAATGTTTTACTCTCACTTCATTAAGGGCTACATGGTCTATGTCAATCAGATGAGGGTAAAATATCTTCGTAACAACGGCAGTTTTCCACGAATTTCCATGTATCCGGATAATATTGGGAGAGTTTCGTGCGGGATGGATATGAATGTAAAATTCCTCGTCCGCCCCTTCGCGCAATACCCAAACAGAGCCATCGGATAAGGTTACCAATTTGAATCCCCACTCTCCCATCCATGATGAAAATTCACTTTTGTCATGGATTTCCAATCTTTTCAACTCATCACCTATACCCTGAATCAGCTGCTCTGCAGTTAAGTGCCCAGTATAAATATCTACATAGTTGCTGTTGATAGAACTTATATTCCCGATAATCCCATCCCTCAATTTTAAATCCCCGGGATTTTTTAGGATACGATACAAACCCTCCTCTACCCAATGAAGATGATGTTTCCAGGGATTAAACCGAAATGGGGGCGTATCATAAGCTGCTACCATCATTTGAACTATTTATGGTCACAAACGACTGACCGCTAACCCCTCGATGCAAACGAGGGGAACTGCGAAAATTACCTGTTTCTGATTGCCATACTAATGTCTGTTTGCAATATTCTTGGCAATGTAGCAGGAAGTAAACTAGCTTTAAAAAAGAGAAACAGGTATGTTCGGATCCTCATTCAGGTCATCGTTACCATCATGATTCTTCGGTATGTATACGAAATATTCTTTAAAAAATAACGGATCTGTCTGTTTATTGGTTCTTCCTCAATAGCCGTGGCCTTCAGGCTACGGTAAAATGTGAAGACGATCTGGGGCTTTAGCCCAAAAGACAATAAATTTGGGCTAAAGCCCGCACCTGACATTAATCTATCAAACGGCATAAATGCCGTTGCTATTGAAATAACACCAAATAACCTGGGGTAATCAAAATTTAAACAGTTTCTTAGTATTTTCACAGATAAATTTCACACTAGACACCATGAGACAGAAATTTTCCATCCTGCTATTTGCTATGGTTGTGGCCTATTCCGGAATGGCCCAACAAAAACCAGAATCTTTGAAAACAGCATTATTGATCGTCGACATACAGAATTTCTACTTCCCGGGTGAAGGTCCGGGATTGGTACATGTCGAAGAGGCAGCACTTGCCGCCAGGGAGGTGCTCATGACCTTCAGGGAACAGAAACAACTGGTTATTCATGTTCGCCATCAAGTCAAAAAAGGCTTCGGGATTCACCCATATGTTGCGCCTCTTCCCGATGAGAAAGTAATTACCAAGCTGGAGGTCAACAGTTTTTACAAAACAGATCTGCTAGAATACCTCAAAGATAAAGCTGTAACCCGCTTGGTTATTATTGGGATGCAGACCCATATGTGTCTGGAAGCTGCCGTCAGGGCTGCCCATGACTTCGGATTCGAGTGCATTGTCGTTCAGGATGCCTGCGCCACGAAGGATATGAAATTCGGCGAAAAGACGGTTAAAGCAGAGGATGTTCATACGGCGGTTTTGGCTACATTAACGGTTGGTGGTTATGCAAAAATTATAGATTTGAAGGAGTTCAAGGCGAATACAATAAGGTATATATTCCAAAAGAAGGAATAGTAGACAATCATTCCTTTTCAATTTCATTCCGGGAAAAAATCTTTCCTGATTTAATGTCATTTTCCGATTGTCGGGCTCTGTTGCTGAGCTTTGTTTTTTAAACCTCTTCTTTACGAAGCATTTCATAAAACTCATTGATCAAGCTTTCATCTACTTGATTCAAACGGCTGTAAATGAAATCTATTTTTTCGATTAAATTCATAATTTTCAACACTTTAACTTCAGCGAAGATAGTGAATAATTATGATATTTATTTTAAACCATTGTTGTCTGTTCAAAGTTCTTCTTTATCCGCTACGCGGAATTCCGAAACCGTAACATTAAATTTTCTACAATACTTTATCCGCTACGCGGAAAGCAAATTACTAATTCTGTTGCTGTGCAGAGTAATTAACAATTAAGATATAATGGCCAATATGGGTACAACTGAAAATTTTCCGCGTAGCGGATAAAGTATTGTAGAAAACAACCCCCCAAAGGCATTTTACCTCGTAGAGGTTAAAGAAATTAAGCTTTCAGAGAGTATTGAAGTGCTTGCCGGACACCATTTATTTTATATGCCTGGATTTTCAGCATTATTCCTGCAATTCAATAAGTTTCCACTTCCCTTTCTCCTTCACATGGGCCATGCCTTTGTAACAGCAGTTGCCATGGTAGTTGTTGGCCTCTTCGTAAATTAGTGGGATGACCTCCTTACCCGTTTTATCAATGAACCCAAACTTGTCGCCCAACTTCACGGTAGCGAAACCACCGATAAAATGCCAGGTAAAATCATATTTAGGGGATACAACCTCCTTGCCGCTTTCATTCAGGTACCCATATTTTCCAGCCAGGCGAACCGCAGCTATACCTTCAGTAAAAGGATAAGCAAGATCGTATTTAGGCTCAACTACAACTTTCCCTCCCCCATCTTTGTACCCGTATTTGTCGTTGGTGGCCGAATAAAAAGGAGTTAGCTGGGCATGGACAGCCGACCCAGCCAATATGAAGCAAATCATCAGAATTATCTTCCCGGTACTCATGTTTGAAAAGTTTTTTATTGTTTGAAATGTTTGAAGGGTTGACGCCTTCGAACATATTTCTCTATTCCAATCTATTTCAGTTTATTTCTATCTATTTCATTCTCTCCCTGGTCTGTCCTCCATTTTCACTCCCCATGTAGCCGACGGTTGATCAGCCATGTACAACACCAATTCCCCACCCCTCAGGATGTCAGTATGCTGTAGAAATGATTTGGTATAGGGCTTTCCATTTAAGGTCGCTTTTTGAATGTAAATATTTTGCTTGCTCAACCCGTTCGCTCGTATGATAAAATGCTTCCCATTATTAAAATTTAGTGTTGATTGGGCTGCCAAAGGTGATCCCAGCACATATTCACCACTGGCCGGATTGACCGGGTAAAATCCAATGGCGCTGAGCACATACCAGGCGCTGGTTTGGCCGCAATCATCGTTGCCGCACAAACCATTGGTTTGATTGCTGTAAAAATTGGTCAGGATATGGTTGACTTTTTCGGCTGTTTTCGATGGTTTACCAATATAAGCGTACAGGTATGGCACGTGGTGACTTGGCTCATTTGAAAACTCGGAAAGTCCGTAAAATCCATGATTTTTAAGCTTTCGATAAGGCTTTTCCGGACCATTGTACAGCGAATCCAATTTAGTCTCAAACGGGGCTTCACCACCCATCATCTGTATCAAACCATACACATCCTGAGGAACATACCAGGTGTAGATCCATGCGTTTCCCTCCTGAAATCCGATCGACTCGGCCGGTTTAAACGGGAGCATCCAGTTTCCGGCACTGTCTTTTGGACGGACAAAACCGATGGCGGTATCAAATACATTCTTCCAGTATCCGCTTCTTTTCATGAACTCCAGGTAATCATCAGGAAGGTTTAATTTTTTGGCTACCTGAGCAATACACCAATCGTCAAAAGCATACTCGACCGTTTTTGTTACACCCCGTTGCCGGGGATCCTTGTCATCGGGCACATACCCATACTGGCGGTAAAAATCCGATTCGCGTATATCCTCGTTGGCAGTTGTTTTCATGGCTTCAAAGGCCTGCTGGTAATCAAATCCGTCTATTCCCTTCAGAATTGCATCGGCAATTACCGGAACCGAGTGGTAACCAGGCATCACATTGGCCTCGTCGAAATACACCTCCCATGATGGAAGCAATCCGTGCTGCCTGTAAAATGCCAGGTAAGAGTTGATAATATCCGGAACCCGTTCTTTTTGTGTAAGCGTAAAAAGTGGTGCGGTAGCCCTGAAAGTATCCCACAAAGAGTGAAGCGTATAAATATTTTTTCCTTTGTAAACTTTTTTGTCCGCGCCCATGTAATTTCCCAGTGCATCGTCGTACCTGAAAGGTGCGAAATAGTTGTGATATGCCGCGGTATAAAAGGTCTCCTTGAAGGCCTTGTCATCCGATGTGACTACGATTTTACCCAACTCTTTCTCCCAGGCAGATTCGGCATTATTTTTCACCTTATCAAAATCCCAGTCGGGAATCTCCAGCAATCCGGCCATGGCACCCTCCACGGAGACGGAACTGATGGCCACTTTTACCAACAACTGAGCACCTGCACTTGTGACAGGAAAAGAGAGATAACTTTTAAGTCTCACTGCATTCGCCATCTCCTTCGATCGAACAAGGGTGCCATCCGCAAAGATTGAAACTTCACCAAAGGGCAGGCTCGTTTTGGCCGCAAAATAAACACAACGCTCTCCCACAAAACCCATTGAGCGCCGAAATCCCACGACAGTATGATCATCAATTCTCTTGAAAAAGCACTCCAGTGGTTCATCTCCATTGTGACCCACCCTCGCTTCTGCACCATTCCCAAATCCGAGATCAATCCTCAACAACGCATTTTTACCTTCCGGGAAGGTATATCGGTGCAATCCGCAATGGGTTGTAGCGGTCAATTCGGCTTTAATATCCGTACTCTTAAGAACAACTGAATAATATCCGGGTGAAGCCTTCTCTTGCTGATGGGAAAACTCACTGCTGACAGACTCCCAGGTAGGATTTGCGTTGACAAGTGGAAAAATCGAAATGTCGCCGAGACCTTCTGAACCCGTTCCACTGAAATGGGTATGACTAAAACCCTGAATTTTATTGCTCGAATAGTGGTATCCGCTGCACCAGTTGTAACCATGTTCACCATTATCGGGACTTAGCTGCACCATTCCAAACGGAACCAGCGCTCCCGGAAAGGTATGACCGTCCTCATCTGTTCCGATAAAAGGGTTAACATAGTCGACAAACTTCTCCTGAGGATTGACACTGCAAGCGCTGAAAAAGAAGCACACAAAAGTGACCAGAATAAATTTACTTATCATTATCAATTAGTTAGTAGTTAAAAAAACCAGGATGTCAAAAAGTATAAAGAGACACCAGTCCGTTGATGCAACCTAAAATAAGATATGAAAATTACATCATAAATCCCGGAAGTAATCCTTTGACAATTTTACCAATTTTTCTTGGATAAGTTAAGTGATGATGACATTATAATAAAATTAATTCAAATTTGGTTTGATTACAAAATTTAGTTCTATCTTTATCGTTATTAAGTCTAAATAATATTAATCAAAATATTGTGATTTATACGCCTGATTTCGAATATCTTACCATATAGCACAAATGCATTACAGACAAGGGTTTGATACAATTCCAGGCAGGAATGTGATGATGGAAAAATATAAAACATTGAATCGACTCACAATTAATTCAAATACCACAGAAGATCGGTTTAAAGAAAAGGTTGATGCATATCTAGAAGTAATGAACACTTTTCGGGCAAGAATGAACAGTGTTCTCAATCGCGACAATGATCCGGCCGTGATCAGGCATCGGTCACGTGGGAAAATGGATGCACGAAGCAGAATTGAATTGCTGATCGATGAAAATACTCCATTTCTGGAACTCTCAGTTTTGGCAGCCTTTGGTCAGTATGACGGTCAGTTTCCATCGGCAGGTATTGTTACCGGAATCGGTAAAATTCATGGCAAAAAGTGCATGATCGTAGCCAATGATGCAACGGTTAAGGGAGGCACCTATGTTAGTGAAACGGTAAAAAAGCACCTTAGGGCCCAGGAGATAGCCCTTCTCAATCACCTGCCATGTATATATCTGGTCGACTCTGGTGGAATTTTTTTACCGGAACAGGCAAACGTTTTTCCTGACCGTGAAGGATTTGGCCGGATCTTTTACAACCAAGCTCAGATGTCTTCAGAAGGAATACCCCAGTTATCCATCGTGATGGGATCATGTACAGCAGGAGGAGCCTATGTACCTGCGATGAGCGACGAAACCATCATCGTCAGGAACCAGGGAACCATATTTATTGGCGGTCCTCCACTGGTAAAGGCTGCAACAGGAGAAGAGGTTACTGCTGAGGAGCTTGGTGGGGCCATGGTCCACACTTGTGTATCTGGAGTTGCCGATCACTTAGCCGAAAATGAGGTAGATGCTATCAGAATTTGCCGGAATATTCTGGAATTAATTCCTGCTAACGAATCTCAGCCATACGAACTGCATGCCATCGAAGAACCTTTCTGTAATCTCAATGATATTTACGGTTTTGCACCGATTGATCTAAGAAAACCCGTTGATAACTATGAAATTATTGCAAGAATAACAGATGGAAGCAAGTTTGAGGAGTTTAAAAAGAATTATGGTTCAACACTCGTAACCGGATACGCAAGGATCATGGGATTTCCTGTCGGGATCATCGCGAATAACGGATTTCTGACTTCAGAGGCATCACTCAAAGGGGCCCATTTTATTGAGATCTGCAATTTCCGAAAGATACCGCTCCTCTTCCTTCAAAACATCTCCGGATTTATTGTAGGGAAGAGATATGAGCACGAAGGGATTGCCCGCAACGGGGCCAAGTTGATACATGCCGTTGCCACGGCTGTAGTTCCAAAAATCACAGTTATTATCGGCGGGTCCTTCGGCGCCGGAAACTACGCAATGGCGGGGAGGGCCTATCAACCGGATTTCCTTTTCATGTGGCCCAATGCCAGGATTGGCGTGATGGGCGGGCAACAGGCCCAGGATGTTCTCAACGCAATCAAAGTAAATAACAACAATGACCTCGTAAAGAAATTTGAAGACGAAAGCAGTGCCTACTTCAGTACCTCACGACTTTGGGACGATGGAATTATTGATCCGGTCGATACCAGGGCAGTTGTAGGACTGGCAATTTCAATCGCCTCCAATAAAAAAACGGCTTCACCACGAAATGGAGTATTCAGAATGTAAAACTTAAATATTTATTTGAAATGAAATTCAAAACATTTGTATCCGACGTATATCAATCCATCGATCATAAAGACGCTTCCAGCTTTGCACGATTCATTACACCCAATGGATCTTTCCGATTTGCCAATAACCCTGCCGCAACCGGAACAGCAGCAATTGAATCCTATGTGGCTGGTTTCTTTCAAAGCCTGAAAGGAATCAACCACTCCAATCTGGAGTCCTGGAGTAGCGGAGATGCCATTTTTGTCAATGGGCTGGTAAAATATTCCCGTCACAACGATACGACCCTAGAAGTTCCTTTCTCCTGTACCTGGAAAATGAAAGATCAACTGATAGACCAATATCTGATCTTTATCGACAGTTCTGAATTATACCAATAAAATTTTCGGTGCAATTCTAAAGCAATCCTCATCAATAAAACCATGGACAACTATCAAACGATTCGGGCTGCACTTGATGGCCCAATTGTGAACTTGTGGCTTTCACGACCTGAGGTTCACAATGCCCTGAATAATAAAATGATATACGAAATTTCTTCGTTTTTCCTGAAACTTGAGGAGATGAATGAAATAAGGTTTGTTGTCATCAGGGGAGATGGGAAATCATTTTGCTCGGGAGCCGATCTCCAATGGATGAAAAATGCATTTTCACTCGATAAGGAGGTGAACTTGAAAGAAAGTGAAGAGCTGTCGAGAATGTTCAACATAATCTTTCACAGTAGTAAAATCGTGATAGCATTGGTTCATGGTAATGTTTTTGGTGGTGGAAACGGGTTGGTAGCAGTTTGTGATCTCGCTTATGGCCTGTCCAACTCCAGATTCTCTTTAAGTGAAACCAGAATTGGAATGGCTGCTGCAACGATAACTCCCTATTTGTTGCAGAAAATCAGGACGGCTGATCTGAAAGAACTTATTTTTTCAGCCAGAAGCTTTAATGGCGATGAAGCTGTTAAATATGGATTAATGAATCATTCCTTTTCTTCCTCTGAAACATTAGACTATTACTTAAGTGGTCTGTTGATCCAAATGGAGGCAAACGGAAGAGAAGCAATTGCAGCTTCCAAACGGTTGATTAATCGTTTAACCATGCAGTCAATGATTGAAGAAATGAAACATATTCCTGGTTTATTGGCACAGATAAGAGTCTCTTCTGAAGCTCAGGAGGGCTTCTCAGCATTCTTAGAGAAAAGAAAAACCAATTGGCATATATCTGATGAAGCTGGATTCGGAAACGAAGAACATATACTATAAAAAGTCAATGGCACTGCTGGATAAATTGTTGGTAGCGAACAGAGGTGAAATAGCTTTGCGCATTATCAGATCAGCAAAAAAGCTAGGAATCAGAACTGTCGCGATCTATACTGATGCGGATAAAGAGTCTGGCTATGTAGTGCTGGCTGATGAGAAAGTCTCTTTGGGGAAGGATGATTTGAGTTCGACGTTTCTGAATATAGACCGAATCATTGGGATTGCGCTTTCAACCGGCTCGCGTGCCATCCATCCCGGTTATGGATTTCTCTCTGAAAATTCCGGTTTGGCCAGGGCCTGTGAAGAGAATCATCTCATTTTTGTAGGTCCTGGTTCTGAAGTACTTGAACTGATGGGAAACAAACCAGAAGCGAAACAGCTGGTATCCAATCTTGGGATACCTGTTGTCATGGGTCACAAAATTGAATTTCCTGGCATAACCATCAGTAAATCAATTGAATTTCCGGCATTGATTAAGGCTTCATTTGGTGGTGGAGGCAAAGGGATGAAAATTGTCCGCAACATGGAGGAACTCACCAAACAGGCTGAACAATCCTCACGCGCCGCCTTGAATTATTTTGGGAACGGAGCGATTTTTGTCGAGAAACAGATTAAGAATGCCCGACATGTTGAAGTACAACTACTGGGTGATCAGTATGGTCATCTCATTCATTTGCATGAGCGGGAGTGTTCCATTCAGCGAAACCATCAGAAAATTACAGAAGAAGCGCCGGCATTATTTTTAACACCTGAGCTACGTGCAAGTTTACTTGCTGCCGCCTTAAAAATCGGGAAAGCAGTTAACTACAAGGGTGCAGGTACGGTTGAGTTTCTGGTTGATGAGTCAGGAAACTACTTCTTCATGGAGATGAATCCACGAATTCAGGTTGAACATGCTGTCACTGAACAGATCACTGGAATTGATATTGTCGCTGAACAGTTAAGAATCGCGTCCGGCTTGCCGCTTTCCATCACTCAGGAAGGGGTGACCATCGAAGGACATGCCATAGAGGTACGGGTATACATGGAAGATCCGGCAAGAGCGTTTACCATTTCCTCCAATGAATTACTTTACATCAATATACCGGAGCATCCGGATCTGAGGATAGAGGCCGATCTGAACCTTAAACATACTGCCGGAAATCAATTTGACCCATTGTTGCTCAAACTGATAGCCTGGGGTGCGAACCGTAAACAAGCACTCAATCTGTTACAAAACAGTCTCAGGGAGTTGAACGTTATTGGTCCTAAAACCAACACAAAATACCTTGTGAGGATACTCACCAATGATCAGTACCAGCAGAACAATATTTCGGTTGAATTCTGCAAAGAAAATCACTTGTCACTGATCAGTTACGCCGATGAACAAACAAGCCTATCCGGGTTGACTTATTTGATTGCGGTTGCGGTGGCAAAGAATTACCTGAAAATTGACAGTAAAGCTGACATTGATCCGTGGAAACACCTTGGATACTGGAGATTACCAATACCATCCATTCCTCTTGCAATTGATGATCAGTGGTATCACATACAGCTTCATGTCAACGATAAATCAAATACATTATATGTGTGGAACGGAACAACAACAGAATTCAGGGCAACGAACATATCAGAAGACTGTATCGAAATTTCAATTAACAGGCTGACAAAAAGATTTTATTGTCAGTTCGGTCTTCAGGGAGAACTTCGTATCGTCCATGAAAACACTCAACACAACATAGTTTTCCCCGGATTACTAAAGAATCATACAGGAACCAGTGTCCGTCCAGCTAACAAAACAGAGGTAGAAACCTCGGAAATTACCTCTCCGATGCACGGGAAAATACTGGAAATATTTGTCAAAGAAAACCAGATGATTAAAAAAAATGAACCATTGCTAATTATTGAAGCGATGAAATCAGAGAATAAAATTCTCTCGCACAAAGATGCCAAAGTAAGAAAAATTGCGGTCCATGTGGGAGCCCAGGTCACTGACCGTATGCCACTTATATTTTTAGAAGATTAAAATGAATGAACTATTAGAAAACTGTACAATAGAATACAGAAAAAAGATCAGAGCATTTTCAGAGCTTGAACTCAAACCTATCGCCATTGAACAGGATAAAAAGGAAGAGTTTCCTGTGGAACTGGCTCAAAAGATGGGAGAAGCCGGATTGTTTGGAATTACCCTGCCTGAAGCATATGGAGGTCAGGGGCTCGACTATCTCTCCTACATTATCGCGATTGAGGAGATGGCACGGATTGACAGCTCGCCTGCAGCAACAGTGGCAGCGCACAACTCGTTGGGAATTGCCCCGATCTATCACTATGGAACCGAGGAACAACGGCTGAAATACCTGCCCGGGTTGTGTACAGGCAAAAAAGTATGGGCATTTGGACTGACTGAAACCAATGCAGGTTCTGATGCCAAAGGGGTTGAAACCGAAGCAAAGCTCTTTAACGGACAATGGGTCATCAACGGTTCCAAGGTATTTATCACCAATAGCTCCTCCCCAATTGCCGCCGGAATAACGCTTCAGGCTATCACGGATTTGAAGAACGGTGAGAAGGAACTATCTGTCATATTGGTAGATCGCTCCATTCCCGGTTATTCTACCGAACCAATTAAGGGGAAGTTGATGTGGCGGGCTGTGGATAACGGGAAATTAAATTTTGACAATTGTGTCGTTCCCGCTGACAACCTCCTTGGGAACAGGGGTGAAGGGATGAAAATCATGCTTTCGACACTCGATGCCGGCAGACTGTCTATTGCGGCCATAGGACTCGGACTTGCTCAGGGAGCCTTTGAAATGGCTGTTGAATATGCCAGAAAACGTAGGCAATTTGGGAAAAGGTTGATGGAATTTCAGGCAATATCGTTCAAACTGGCCGAAATGGCTAAAAAAATTGAATTGGCAAGAAATACCCTTTACCATGCCTGCCGCTTAAAAGATGCAGGATTACCATTCGGCAAGCAGGCGGCAATTTCGAAGCTCTATTGTTCCGAGATAGCCAAGGAGGTAGCAGATGAATCACTTCAGATTCATGGTGCCTACGGATTCTTGCGTGAAAACCACATTGAACGATTTTACCGCGATCAGCGGTTGCTTCAGATTGGCGAAGGAACCTCCGAAATTCTTAAGATGGTCATTTCACGCCATATTTTATAGATCTAATTGACTCTCTATCATGAAAATAGCCTTTCAGTCAAAAGAATCCGGACAATTGGTTGACCAGTGCATTATGGATCGCAAATCGGACCATATCAATCTGGCCATTCAATCGCAAACAAGCCTCAACGAGCTGGATGGCCGGTTCTTCTATGAGCCCATGACTTCTGCTTTTCCGAAAGGCGATCCGGATCCAATTCTATTTGCCGGAAAAAAAATGAAAGTCCCAATCTGGGTGTCAAGTATGACTGGGGGACATGCCCTCTCAGGCACCATCAACCGAAATCTGGCAATGGCTTGCAACGAATTTGGGTTGGGTATGGGACTGGGCTCCTGCCGAATGTTGCTGTCAGACAATTCGCTTTTCGACGATTTCAACGTGCGTCCGATTATCGGAGACAATTATCCGCTCTTTGCCAACCTGGGGATTGCGCAGGTAGAGGAGATCCTGGCAAAAAGAGAAACGGATCTCCTCCGTCGTCTGGTGGACAGGCTAAAAGCGGATGGATTGATCATTCATGTCAATCCGCTGCAGGAGTGGATCCAGCCTGAAGGCAACATCATTCTACATCCTCCGGTTGAAACCATCGAGAAACTATTGGAGATAACGGATTTTCAAATAATTGTTAAAGAGGTTGGGCAGGGATTCGGACCAAAGAGCATTCGCAGGCTAATGCAACTTCCGCTTGCAGCCATTGAATTTGGCGCTTTCGGCGGAACCAATTTTTCAAAAATAGAAACTAGACGTACATCACCTGTTCAAACACTAAAATATCAACCATTTGTGAATGTTGGCGTTACAGCCAATGAAATGGTTGATATCATTAACAATATGGCTCTTGAGGGTAATCAATTTGCATGCAACCAACTTATTATATCCGGTGGCATACGTAACTATCTGGATGGATTTTACCTGACACAGAAATCAATCATTCCGGCAATATATGCCCAGGCCTCCTTGTTTTTGAAATACAGCAGGGGTCATTATTCAGAACTGCAGCAATTTGTTACAGGTCAGATTGAGGGATACAAAATGGCAAAAAGCTTTCTTACGTTGAAAATCCAGAACAATCATAGCATCATTTAAAATGACAACTCAATTTGCCGGCTTTTCTAAACTTGACCGGTTACAAAGGATTAATTATATCGTAGAAAATTCGCCATTAACTGCCGATAAAAAGGGCAGTTTTGAAGACTATTGCGCTACCGGAGGGGAGCAACAGGTATTGTTTCAGGATATGATCGAAAATTACATCGGCAACTTTCCCATTCCAATGGGAATTGTACCCCATATTCTGATCAACGGTGAATCCTGTATCGTTCCTTTCGTTACTGAGGAAAGTTCTGTGGTAGCAGCAGCTTCAAAAGCAGCCAAATACTGGGCAACCAGGGGTGGTTTCAAGGCTGAGGTGGCATCTATGACCAAAAAGGGTCAGGTACATTTCACCTGGAACGGAAACCCCGACAGAATCTCAAAAATATTTCAGGGAATCAGACAGAAACTTTTCCAGGCCACCAGCGAATTGACAGAGAAGATGAGACAAAGGGGAGGTGGAATCACTGAGATACAACTTCTCGATAAAACATCAGAACTACCTGATTATTACCAGATAGATGTTTCATTCGAAACTGCTGACGCGATGGGGGCCAATTTTATCAACAGCTGTCTTGAGACCATTGCCACTGTTTTGCAACAGTTGCCTGATCTGAATTTTGGTGATAATAGGGTAGAGATTATTATGTCCATACTTTCCAATTATACCCCTGATTGTATCGTCAGATGCTTTGTTGAATGTCCGGTCACAAGTCTGACGGAGTGGCACAAGGAGCTAACAGGTTATGCTTTCGCAACAAAGTTCAAACAGGCTATTGACATTGCCAATCTGGACATTTCGAGAGCAGTAACCCACAACAAAGGGATTATGAATGGTGTGGATGCCGTACTCTTAGCAACAGGTAACGACTGGAGAGCCACCGCAGCCTCTGTACATGCCTATGCGTCCAAAGATGGGAGATACAGGGGTTTAACGACGATTCAATTGACGGATGAAACTTTCAGGTACGAACTTGAACTGCCATTGGCGGTTGGGATAGTTGGCGGGATTACCCGGATTCATCCGGTAATTGAAAAAACATTGGCCATCATGAATTATCCGAATGCCCGGAAACTGATGATGATCGCAGCAGCCTCCGGCCTGGCCAATAACTTTTCGGCCATTGCATCCCTGATTACCACCGGCATTCAGGAGGGTCACATGAAAATGCACTTGTTCAACATTCTCAACCAGCTTCATGTGAGTCACACAGAGCGGGAAAGGGTTATCAGCCAGTTTAACGGGACAACGGTAAGCTACGCGGCAGTAAAGGATTATCTCAAACAAATTTGCATTGAAAGATGAACTCCATTGATATAAGAAGATTTGAATCACGTGCCAAAGTGATGGTTTCCGGCGAATATCTTGTATTGAAGGGCGCACTGTCCCTGGCTTTGCCCCTGAAATATGGCCAGTCCCTGACAGTAGAAGAGAAGGAGGGAAAATCAATGATCCGTTGGAAGTCTACAATTAATGACAACCTTTGGTTTACCGCTACAATACTCCTCCCCGACTTCCGGGTATTGGAAACCAATTCCCCAGATATTTCGGCTACACTTTGCACCATCTTGTCGGGAGTAAAAACCCTTCAACCTAATTTCCTGGATTCACCGAAAGAGTACCATGTAATTTCGGCAATGGATTTTCAACCCGAATGGGGCCTCGGATCGAGTAGCACCTTGATTTCCAATGTAGCGGACTGGGCTGATTGTGATCCGTTTGAATTGAACAGTATGATATTCAGTGGTTCAGGATATGATGTCGCCTGCGCAAGATCCTCCTCCCCGATTATTTATAAGATCAGGAACGGTCAACCCTCATACAGAAAAGCAAATTTTCTGCCTTCCTTCGACAAGCAACTCTATTTTGTCTACCTAAACCGTAAGCAAAACTCACAAAAAAGTATCAATGAGCTGGATCTTACAATGGTCACTGAAGATGATCTGCAAGCTATCTCAGAATTGAGTTCAGGAATGGAGCATGCACAAAATCTGGAGACTTTTCGATGGCAGATGGACCAGCATGAGGAATTTATCGGCAGGATCATCCGCAAGATACCAGTCAAGTCTTTGCATTTCGATGATTTTGAGGGGTCACTGAAATCGCTCGGGGCCTGGGGTGGAGATTTTATGCTTGTTGCATCGGACCAATCAGAGGAATATATTCGCAACTACTTCATCAATAAAAACTTGCGAACCATATTTAAATATAGCGAAATTGTTTTGGCAGGCTAATTCAACCAATCGGTATTTTGACAACAGATGAAATACCCATGAGAATATTATCACACCAACGGGAAACGATTCGCCAACTGGCGAATGGGTATTCCATGCGACCTTAAAAAAACAAATTATTTACGCATGAACATGGATGGAATCACGAGTAAGAATATTGTACAAATGGATGAAAAGAGTATCAAAATAGGCTGGAGAGCTCCTGCCAATATTGCCCTCATCAAATATTGGGGCAAAAGGGCTAATCAGCTTCCTGAAAACGGATCTTTGAGTATTACACTGGAAAACTCATTTACCACAACATTTTTGTCCATCCGGAAAAAAGACAAAGCGGATGGGGCAATAGGGATGAAATATTATTTTCATGGAGCGTTAAATCAAAAATTTGGGAAAAAAATAGATCAACTACTCAGTCATTTGCAGACAGAAATGCCATTCTTGTCTGATTATAAATTGATCTTTCACAGTGAAAATAACTTTCCCCACTCTGCAGGTATTGCCTCCTCCGCATCTTCCATGGCAGCAGTAGCGCTCTGTCTGGTTAGCATGGAACAAATTGTTACCAAAATGAAACAGAGTAACAAGGATTTCTTCCGCAGGGCATCTGCCATTGCCAGACTCGGTTCGGGAAGTGCAACCCGCTCTTTGTATGGTGGGATCGTCACTTGGGGAGCAATAGCCTCCATTGAAGGCTCATCCGATAAGTACGCTACGCCATTTCCTTTGCACGAGCTCAGCAGACTAAAGCAGACACGAGATATTATCCTGATTGTCAATTCCAAAGAAAAACAGGTGTCGAGCAGTTTAGGGCACGCAATGATGGTCGCTCATCCCTACCGGGAAGGAAGAAAAAATCAGGCAAACAGCAATTTAAACGAATTTATAAAATCGATTTCTGAGGCAAATTACCAACTGATTGCTAAAATAGCGGAAAATGAAGCCCTTTCGCTTCACGCTTTGTTAATGACCTCCTCGTCAGGCACAATTTTGCTCCAACCAAATACGCTGCAAATCATAGAGGAGATTAAAAAATTCAGGGAATCAACCGGACTTGATCTCTTTTTCACCATTGATGCCGGTCCAAATGTTCACCTGATCTATTTTGAAGAACAGCGGGAGATGGTGCTTCAGCTGGTTAAGGACAAGCTGATGAGGTACTGTGAAAACGGACTATGGATTGATGATAAAATCGGAAATGGACCAAAATTACTAACCCCTGAATTTGTAATCTGATATGGACTTCCCTGCAAAGATACTACTGTTTGGAGAGTATGGAATTCTGTTGAATTCAAAGGCACTCTCTATGCCCTACTCCCGGTTCTCTGGCCGGTTCAGGATGCTGGATCGTCAGGCTGGCAAACAGAAAACAGAGGAGACCGGGTCAAATGCATCGTTAAAAAGTTTGCTCCGCTATATGATATTAAACAGCAATAAATTCAACTTTATCAGACTGGATCAATTTCAGGAAGAAGTAAACCAGGGATTATACTTCGATTCATCCATTCCATCCGGGTCTGGATTGGGTAGTTCCGGCGCGCTTACAGCGGCTTTGTACAATAGGTATGCGATTGATACATCACTGAATGATTATCGAAAAATTCAATCTTACCTTGCCGGGATTGAAGGTTGTTTTCATGGAATAAGCTCCGGGATTGATCCACTTACCTCTCTGCTCAAAAGAGTCTTACTCATTGAAAACAAAGACACTACGGTTAAAACGCCGGATCTGTCAACGTTTTTCAATACCTTTTCTTTGTTCCTCATTAACTCTCATTTAACAGGGAATAGCAGCGATCTGATCACCCATTTTATGAAAAAGCACCTTGAACCTGAATTCAGGGGAAAAATAGACGAAGGGTATATTCCTGTAATTAATCAGACAATTGATTCGTTGACAGCAAATGATTTCAATTCTTTTACATCCCTAATCTCAAGGTACTCACAATTTCAACTTTCCCACTTCGAAAGAATGATTCCGGACTCCATGAGAAAATATTTTTCATATGGAATAGAAACCGGAAATTTCTATTTAAAACTTTGTGGATCAGGAGGTGGAGGATACCTTCTTGCCATTTCCCCTGACCGGGAAAAAACAGAAAACTATTTTAAATTGAATCATCTTGATTATACTATCGTTTAAGTGTATAGAGTAAAGAATTATCATTTATAAACCATTTTTATAAACTTTAATTATTCAACCATCATGCAACACCCAAATAAATTAGTGGTTTGGCTTAATCAGATTAGAGCCAATTTCTTAGTATTGGCAGTACTTCTCGCGCTAATTGGCATCGCCCTTGCCTATAAATATCTTCCCGCTGGCCATTCCATCCGTTGGTCTGATGCGGCGCTGCTTATTTTCGGAACGGTCATGGCACATGCCTCCGTTAACCTTTTCAACGAATATTCCGATCACATGACCGGGATCGATAAAAACACGAAAAGAACCCCATTTAGCGGAGGAAGCGGAATGATGAACTCCGGATTTACTGAACCTTCGTCCGTACTAATTGCTGCAATAGCCACACTTCTAATTGCAGGATCAATTGGAATTTACTTCGGGATTGTGGCGCATTGGACCCTGTTTGTCATCATGTTGACAGG
>JAPLDT010000031.1 GCA_026391315.1 Bacteroidia bacterium | reverse complement strand
AGATGCTGTTATACGGCTCTCCACCATGATGCGGTATCTACTTTATGAAACATCACAGGGACATACAAGCCTGAAAAAGGAGATAGGCTTCATCGAAAGTTACATTTCGCTGATGCAACTACGCTTTTCCAAACATGTAAAGGTTACGTTGGAGGTGCCGGAGGGAATACCCGACCTGCTAATTCCGCCTATGCTTTTTATCTCATTACTGGAAAATGCTTTTAAACATGGCGTGAGTTACCAAAAGGATTCTTTCGTTTTGTTCAGCATCGGAATTACTGGCAATATGTTAAGTTGCATCATAAAAAACAGCAAACATTCCAAGGCCCCCAATTCGGAAAAACGATATTCCGGCATAGGATTGGCCAATGTTAAAAAGAGTTTGGAACTTCATTTCGGCAACAATTTCATTTACGAGGTGAAGGAAACTGAAACTGAATACCAGGTCCATTTAAGTGTACCCATTGAATGATAAAAATGTCTCACGTCAAAACAAATCATTATGAAAATCAGATGTATAGCCATAGACGATGAACCGCTGGCTTTAAAACAAATCGGTGCATACATTGAAAAAACACCCTTTCTCGAAACCATTGCGCTCTGTTCCAGTGCTTTTGAAGCTTTGCGTTTCATAAGGGAAGGAGATATTGATCTGCTTTTTGTCGACATCAACATGTCCGACCTGAATGGGCTGGATTTTGTTAAATCGCTTGACAGAAAAATACCTGTTATATTCACTACCGCTCACAGCGAGTACGCCATAGAAGGATTTCAGGTTGATGCCATTGACTATCTCCTAAAGCCCATCAGTTATGCCTTGTTTTTAAAATCTGCCAACAAAGCGAAGGCTTGGTTTGATGCAAACTCCAAACCTGCGGAGGTATTCCAAGCCGCAACGGATTACATCTTCATAAAGGCAGAACACAGACTGATTCGCGTCTTCCTGGCAGATATTAAATACATTGAAGGATCTAACGAATACATCATCATCCATCAGATCAAGGAGAAGCCATTGACAACTTTGATGAGAATGAAAAATATTGAATCCGTCTTACCGGAAAACCTGTTCATGAGGGTACACCGATCTTTCATTGTCAACCTGAACCAGGTAAAAGTGATCGAAAGAAACAGGATCATATTCGATGAAAAAATATACATCCCGATAGGGGAACAATACAAAGATAATTTTCAAAAATTTCTGGACAAGACATTCTATATATGATTAATTATTAGTCATATATACTTGAATTACAGAATCAAAATTTACACATCATGCGTTTTAAAAAAAACATAGCCACCAGTGATACGGGGTTTATTTTTAATCCCGGATCAGGGGACTCCTTCTCATCCAATAACATCGGATCGGAAATATTGTCCTTTTTTAAAGAAGATAAATCTCAGCAGGAGATCATTGAGCTGATTTGTGCAAAATATGATGTGGAAAAAAATCTATTGGAGAAGGATCTGGATGATTTCTTTTCACAACTGAGAGATTACAACTTACTGGAAGAGTAAGTTGCGGAATTCAATTGAATGAGTAAAAAAAATGGTAACATCACACAACATAAAAAACAAGAGAACACTGGTAATTGCAGTGACAGGACTCAATGCAATCGACAGTCCGGGGCCGGGTGTTGCCGTCATTCGTTGTTTAAGGGAATGTGCTGATTTTGATGTTCGTATCATCGGTCTCAGTTATGAAGCGCTCGAGCCGGGTATTTACATGCACGAACTGGTGGATAAAACTTATCAGATTCCCTACCCATCGGCTGGTTATGAAAGTTTACTTCAGCGCTTGAGTCAGATCCATCACACTGAAAAAATTGATTTGGTAATCCCTAATTTTGATGCAGAACTGTTCAGTTTCATCAAGTTGAGAAATGAACTTGAAAAGCTAGGTATTCATTCCTTTTTACCGGAACTTGAACAGTTTGAAGCCCGTCACAAGACGATCTTATCCAAGTTTGGCAAGAAACACCAGATTATGGTTCCTGAAGACCGAATTATTAACCATGTCACTGACCTTACAAAGGCAGTCGCTGAATTGGACTATCCCCTGGTGGTCAAAGGTAAATTTTACGATGCCACCATCGTCCATACTTTGGAAGCGGCCCAGAAGGCTTTTTATCAACTTCAGGCCAAATGGGGATTGCCTGTCATAGCTCAAAAATTTATTAATGGCACAGAAATAAATATAGCCGCCCTGGGCGATGGGAAAGGGAACACCATCAGTGTAATTCCTATGCGCAAGCTTTACATCACCGACAAGGGAAAAGCATGGGCTGGAATCACGATTGAGGATCCCTCCTTCATAGAACTGGCAAAGAAGTTTGTGAAAATAACCAAATGGAGAGGTGGATGTGAACTGGAGATCATGCAGACGGCTGAAGGGGTATCCTATATCATGGAAGTGAATCCGCGTTTCCCGGCATGGATCTATCTTACTGCGGCCGCAGGACAAAATCAGCCTGCCACTCTTGTGAAAATGGCATTGGGCGAACATGTTGAACCTTTCCTCACCTACGAGGTGGGTAAAATGTTTATCCGGTATTCGTGGGATTTGATTACCGATGTAACCGAATTTCAGAAAATATCAGGAGGAGGGGAATTGTAAGGATAAAGGATAAAGGGTAAAGGATAAAGGATAAAGGATAAAGGGTAAAGGATAAAGGATAAAGGGTAAAGGATAAAGGATAAAGGATAAAGGGTAAAGGGTAAAGGGTAAAGGATAAAGGATAAAGGGTAAAAATATCAAAATGGAAAAATTAAGATACGAACGTCCTATCATTAAAAAGCTGAATGTTGGTTTCGTCAACAAATTCGGTACACAGGCAAAGAATGAAGTGGTCACAAACATCGAGGGTGTCGGTGTAAAAGAGCTAATTAAGGAATATGGATCTCCTCTTTTTGTTATCTCAGAAAAACAAATCCGAAGGAATTACCAGCATGCTTCCCGGGTGTTTAAGACACGTTATCCCAAAGTTCAGTTTGCCTGGTCATACAAAACCAATTACCTGAATGCCGTCTGCAATGTATTTCATCAGGAGGGATCCTGGGCTGAGGTAGTTTCAGGTTTTGAATATGAAAAAGCCCTTGCAAATGGAGTTCCCGGCAGCAAAATCATTTTTAATGGTCCTGATAAGACTGATGATCAGCTTATTAATGCCTCAAGAAACAACTCTCTCATCCACATAGACCATTTCGATGAATTGTATACGCTCATCAAACTGAGTGAAGAGTTTCATCTGAAGCCCCGGGTAGCGATTCGCGTCAATATGGATACAGGGATTTATCCCAAATGGGACCGTTTCGGGTTTAATTATGAAAACGGACAAGTATGGACAGCAGCATCGCGAATATTAAACAGTGAAAATCTGAATCTGGTAGGACTCCACTGCCACATCGGGACCTTTATGATGGAGAGTTCAGCCTATGCCATTGCCGCATCAAAAATGTGCCAACTGTCATGGGATATCAGTGAGAAATTTGGCATTCATATTCAATACCTGGATCTTGGAGGAGGATTTCCTTCTACGAATACACTGAAAGGTTCCTACTTACCTGGCACAGATACCGTCCCTACCATCGATCAGTTTGCCGATGCCATTACGGATGTTATCCTTGGATTTGGCTTCAGGCAGGAGGAACTTCCTTTGTTAATTCTCGAAACCGGAAGGGCTTTGATCGATGATGCAGGATTTCTTCTTGGGACTGTACTGGCCAACAAGCGACTTTCTGATGGCCGTAGCTCCACCATTATGGATTTTGGCGTTAACTCATTGTTTACTTCATTCTGGTATGATCACAAGGTCACTCCTGCGCAGGAGGGAGGCCAATATACCGAAGAGACAGTATTATTTGGGCCACTCTGTATGAACATTGACGTCATTCGTGAGAATGTTTTACTTCCACTGCTGAAGAAAGGAGATCAATTGGTCGTCCACAAAGTGGGAGCTTACAACATGACTCAGTGGATGCAATTCATAACATTGCGCCCCAACATTGTCCTTTTGGATCAGAGCAGTCATCCACACCTGATTCGTAAGGCCGAAACATTGGATTATCTGGAAAGTGTGGAAATTGTCCCCAACCATTTGTCCAAAAATCAATGATTTGGCTAAGTGGAAGACTATAAGTTAAACATGATACACCAACGGATCATATAACCATTGAAAATACTTTACTTTCAGTCACACATGAATATCAAACGGCATCTGAGAACGATTAAAGAGGAGATTCTTCCTGCTACGATGAATAGTTATTCAATTGTTTTCTTTTTGAATAACAAGTTCTTTGCAATCGGGATGATCTTCCTTTCGTTCTTCAATTTCTATGCCGGGTTAAGCGGATTGATCGCCATATTGACTGCCGTTCTGATAGCCAACTCGATGGGATTTGATAAAATTCAACTGAGAAAAGGTTTGTACAGTTTTAATGCGTTGCTGATCGGACTGGGAATGGGAACCTTCTTTGATCCGGGTATTGTCTATTTTAGTCTGCTGTTTTTGGCCGTTCTTCTGACCTTGATATTGTCTGTCACGCTAGGTGGATGGCTTGGAAAATACGGATTACCATATCTAAGTATTCCCTTCGTGATAGGATTCTGGCTGATTGTGCTCCCATCCTCTACTTTTGAGAATCTTGGACTTACGCAAAGGAATATTTACTGGATCAATGAAGCCTATTCCGTTGGAGGAAGTAATCTGGTGACCTTTCTACAATTCGTTGATACACTGACAATCAACAAGCTGGCCGATACCTATCTGCGTTCACTCAGCTCCATCTTTTTTCAGAACAACCTGCTTTCAGGATTACTGATTAGCGTTTTATTGCTCATCAGTTCAAGAATTGCTTTCTCCCTTTCAATCATCGGATTTCTTACTGCCTATTTTTTTGCATCCTTTACCGGTTCTGCTACTGCAGGATTCTCCTATTATAATATCGGTGCCAATTATATCATGACAGCACTGGCAGTTGGAGGCTTTTTCGTGATTCCATCAAAAAAATCATATCTGTGGACAGTTTTACTCGTGCCTCTCACTTCAGTGGTGCTGCTCTTTATGACCAAGTTGTTTGGTGGAATACAGTTGCCAGTTTTCTCACTTCCGTTCTCTGTGGTTGTCATATACTTTACTTACTTTCTTATGTTGAGGAAGAACCCGACCGGAATGATTCTGACCCCAATTCAGAATTATAGTCCTGAATCCAATCTGTACAGTTACAATAGCAACAAAATCAGGCTGTCACAATTGCTGTATTATCCATTGAAGTTGCCATTTTGGGGAGAATGGATTGTTAGTCAGGGTCACGATGGCCAATATACCCACAAGGGTGAATGGAACAAGGCATTTGATTTTATGTTGCTCGATGAAGAGATGAAAAGCTTTACGGGTAAAGGAACACTGTGTGAAAATTACCACTGCTACAACAAACCGGTACTGGCGCCGGCAGATGGTGTTGTTGAAGAGATTATTGATGAGATAGAGGACAATGAGATCGGCAAATCAGACATGGTTAACAATTGGGGCAACACAATTATTATCAAACATTTACCTGGATTATACACCCAATTGTCTCATCTGAGAAAAGGAAGTTTTAAAGTAGCCAAGGGTGACCACGTGAAGTGTGGGGATATTGTGGCAAATTGTGGTAATTCGGGTCGATCTCCTCAGCCCCATCTTCATTTCCAGGTTCAGTCCTCACCTAAACCAGGTTCCAAGACTATCAGCTATCCTTTCTCGTATTACCTTGTATCCAGCCATAATGGTCAAAAATTGTTCTCATTTACCGACCCAGCCGAAGGTGAAATTATTTCCGGAGTGCATTCGAACAACTTGTTGAAGCAGGCATTTGATTTATCTCCCGGTACCATCCTGAAATTTAGTTACAAAGACGTAAATGGCGCTGAGCAGACCGAAGGGTGGGAAGCCTTTACTGATGCTTACAATTACAGCTATCTCTATTGCGGTGCAACCAAGAGCTCTGCCTATTATGTCAACGATGGTAACATGTTATATTTTACAACCTATTACGGGAGTAAGAAATCATTGCTCTACTATTTTTACCTCACAGTATTCAAGGTGCTGTTGGGCCATTACGAAAATCTTGAGATCTCTGATCAAATACCTTTGAATACCCTGCCGAATAGAAATGGGATGATCTGGATCCACGATTTTATCGCTCCCTTCACCAATAGGGTCAAAGCCAATTATTCCATGACACAAATTGAAAGTGAAGATCCCTACCACCCACAATCATTAATACTTGCATCGAAAATTGATCTCTCTGTTTTCGGGAAGATAAGGAATGAGTGCAGTGGAACCATCCTTTTAAATAACAATAGAATAGAAAAATTTACCTTCTCCAGAAATAAAATCAAAATTGAAGCCACATGCGCAAGTATATAATTCTGACATTAATATTCCTTCCACTCTTTGGGTTCTCTCAAACCAAACTGGGCTTTCAAAAAGCGGACAGTCTATCTTATCAGTATTACCTGAAAGGTGAATGGAACAAACTGATCACGTTGACCAACGTCGCTTTCAACGAAGGCGTTGACTCCAAATTTATGCGTCAGCGCACCGGCTATGCCTATTTTATGACCGGCGACTATACCTCGGCGGAAATTCAATATGAAAGGGCACTGGTATTTGACCGGCAAGATGAATTCACAAAGGAATATCTCTATTATTCTGCCCTAAATTCCGGCTCTGAAAATACCCGGTTGTATGCTGGTAACCTTTCGGCTGTAGCGGCAAAAAAACTTGGCATCAAACGATTCAATCCAGTTGGCTATATCAACACTGAGTATAGCCTGAAAACCAATCAGACAACAACCCGGTCCAATCAAATTTACTATCGGTTTGGAATTCAATCAGAATTGGGATACAAGATTTCGCTCTACCAGGGATTTTCCTATTACGAACAGATTATCAGCAACGTGCTCACCAGGCAACCCGAGTATGTCGCTATTTTTAAATGGAATTTGAATCCGGTTTGGCAGATCAAAAGTGCCTATCATTACCTTTTTACAAATGTTGGCAACATCTCCTATCCGGGAAATCTTGGACTGATCGCGCTGGCTACACATCTGAACCGCTTTACTTTTGAGGCAAATGCTTCTTTGTTAAAAGCTTCTTCGGTTATGACAAAACAAGTGGGATTACAAGCTGGTGTAGTTTTACCAGGCATATCAAATATTTATTTTACCGGATCATTGGTTGGCATGTCTGAAAGTGGTTCCCTTCGAACCATCTATTCGCAGACCGCCGGTTTGAAATTTTCAAAGAACCTATGGGCTGAAGGAAATATTACACTGGGAAATCTTAAAAACTACAACACTTTCAATTCACTGTACATATATAACTCTATAGACCCAACACTGTTTAAGTCGGGGGTGTCACTTGTCTATTTCATCGGCAAACATCTGTCAGTATTAGGCAATTTCACATTCGATCAACAAAAGATGAGCAACAGCACAAACAATAATTACTATTATCAATATTCATATTCAGGAGGACTAAAATGGAAACTTTAAGTAAATTATGGATAACATCGGCATTATTCTTGATGTCTCTTGCATTGCAGGCTCAAAATATTACTGAATTACAAGCAGCTTTCAGTAAGAGCTATATTGCGGAAAATCAAAAAAATTACACTCAGGCGATTGATGAAATGAAGCCTGTCTATAAGGAGGACGATTACATCTCCAACATCCGTTTGGGCTGGTTAAATTACATGGACAAGCAATACGGGGAATCAATCACCTTTTACAGAAAAGCAATTGCACTAAAACCTTATGCTATTGAGGCCAAATTTGGATGTGTCAAGCCTTTGAGCGCTATCGAGAACTGGGAGAAAGTCAAAGAACAATACCAGGAAATACTAAAAATAGATCCTTTAAATACGACTGCAAACTATTGGCTTGGTGTGATCTATTTCAACAGAAAAGATTACAAATCCGCAACAAATCTATTTGAGAAAGTGGTCAACCTTTATCCGCTCGATTACGATTCTGTCATTATGCTTGCCTGGGCTAAGCTGAACAACAACAGCCATACCGATGCTAAATTGTTGTTTCAACAGGCATTGATCATTCGCCCCAACGACAGTTCGGCACTAAGCGGATTGCAATTGATAAATAAGTGGCTGGAGGTCAATCTAAAATCTCCTGTTAAGTAATTAAAAATCAGTGAATTTCCACTGATCCTTTTTGTTTGAATGGGTTTTGAAACTAAGGCAGATGAATCCTTCTGCCTTGTTTTTCAAAATAATGTGGATTTGAGGACGATTTTTCGAAAATTATCTTTTACTTTCACATACTGTAAAACGAACTCATCCCGAGTTTTCCATTCAAACTATACCAGATGATAAAAAATGTTCTAGGCAACTTGCTGGTTCTGGCTATTCTTGCAATAGGAGTGAATCTTAAGGCTCAAAATGGCCTATCGTTCGACAAGTACAAGACCAATTCCGAAGTTCAGAAAGCGCTTACATTGTTGCAGCAAAAATCACCTGCCACCGCCACTCTCCACAAAATTGCAGAGAGTCCCGGGGGAGAGCCTATTTACGTTCTGGAAATTGGTAAAGAACTCAAAAACGTGCCTGCCATTTTCGTAGGGGCGAATTTCGAGGGAAAAACACCTCTTTCTACCGAAGGAGCGCTCTACCTGGCAAAAATGCTCCTTGATTCGGCCAACTACACCAGGAAGGTGAAGTGGATGATCTTGCCATTGCCAAATCCGGATGCCACTGTCGGTTACTTCTCAAATGTTAAGTGGGAACGTACCGTTAACAATGCAGCAGTCAATGATGACAAGGACGATCAGCTTAACGAAGATGGACCGGAAGACCTTAATGGTGACGGATGGATCACTCAAATCAGGGTGGAGGATCCGGAGGGGACTTATATTATTTCTGATAAAGATCCAAGGATCATGACCCAAGCAGATCCAGCCAAAGGAGAAAGGGGGAAATACAAACTTTATCCGGAAGGGATTGACAACGACGGCGACGGAGAGATCAATGAAGACGGTCCTGGCGGAATCAATCCGGGGATCAATTTTCCGCACCTGTTTAAATCCAACGCTAAAGAGACGGGATTGTGGCCGGGTGAAGCTCCCGAAACATACGGAGTCATGAAATTTATTTTCGATCATCCCGAAATCGCCATGGTGTACACCCTTGGAACTTCTGATTTCTGCATGGCGCCTCCGCGCGGTGGACGGAAAGGTGGTGCCAACATGGAGAGTCTTAAGATACCAGCCCGTTTTGCTTCGCGTGTTGGCGCCGATCCCGATAAGACCTACTCGATGAAAGAGGTGGTTGAGCTTTTCAAAACGGCCATGCCCAGCCGTGGCGGACAGGAGATGAATGCAGAGACAGTAGCCGGGTTTCTTGGACTCGGAGCAGCTGTCAATCCACTGGATGATGACCTGAAATTTTACACGGATCTTTCCGAAAAATACAAAGCTTATCTGAAAACCAAAGGATTTTCAACAGATCGTTTGGCCGCTGACCCAGACAAGGATGGATCATTTGAACTTTGGGCATACTACCATCTGGGTGTTCCATCCTTTAGCATGAATCTTTTCACCCCGCCAAAACCGGCCGAACAAAAGCCAAAGGAGATGGGTCCAAGAGAGATGGGATCAAGGGAATTGGTTTCACGAACCACTGATCCCGACGAAAGGGAAAAGACCATTTTGGCTTACATTGATAAAAAACTCAACGGGGTAGGATTTGTGAAATGGCAACCTTACACGCATCCAACCCTGGGGAAAGTTGAAATTGGCGGAATTGCACCTTTTGTTAGCTCTACACCACCTGTTGCACAGATCGACTCTTTGTGTAAAACAGAACTTCCATGGCTGTTGACCCTCTCCAAAAAACTACCCGATATTCAGTTGATGAAGGAGGTAGTTACAGATTTGGGTGCCGGTGTTTACAGACTCGAATTGTTCGTTGAAAACAGAGGGGTACTACCTTACCCAACGGCAATGGGCGCTAAAAACAAGCAGCCTGCTCCTGTTGTGGTGATCCTCGAAGGCGAAAATCTTCAATTCCTGGAAGGATACGCCCGTACCCCACTGGGCGATATAGGTGGCAATCAGGTCAAAAAACTTACCTGGACCATCAAAACAGACAAGAAAGCCATGAAGGCGCACATCGAATCGCCGCTGTTCGATGCTACTGTAAAACAAATTAAGATTGGAGGTTAATCATGAGAAAATTATTCATATTGTTCGCATTTTGCTGTTTAACCTTCACGGTAGTGGCTGAAAACAAGGCAAAAATTGAAGTTCCGTTGCGGTTCGACCGGTATTATACTTACGATGATGTTGTTGAGGCGCTTAAACTTTTGCACACCACCTTCCCGGAGCTCACCAAACTCGATGTAGTGGGTAAAAGTGAGGAGGGACGCGAAATTTATGCCCTTACCATCAACAATGCAAAAACAGGTGAAGCCCTTTCTAAACCTGGGGTCTACGTGGATGGCAACATTCATGGTAATGAAATACAGGCCGGTGAAGTATGCCTCTATTTTGCAAATATGCTTCTGACAAAGTATGGGGAGAACGATAAAATCACCAAGGTTGTCGACAAGAATGTCTACTACATCATCCCTGTAGTCAATGTCGATGGGAGATACCATTTCTTCAAGGATGCCCAAACCTCCAGCTCCGACCGTAGTTTCAGAATTCCCAAAGACGACGACCGCGATGGTCTGGTGGACGAAGATGGACCGGATGATCTGGACGGCGATGGCAACATCTGCATGATGCGTATCAAGGACCCACTAGGCGATTACAAAACTGATCCTGAAGACAGCAGGCTGATGATACCTGTAAAACCTGGAGAAAAGGGCGAATGGACTCTTTTGGGTTCCGAGGGAATTGACAACGACAATGATGGAAAAATCAACGAAGACGGAGAAGGCTATTTCGATGGAAACCGCAACTGGGGTTACGACTGGCAACCTACCTATGTACAGGGTGGAGCAGGAAATTTTCCGCTTTGCGCACTGGGGATTAAAGCAATAGCCGCCTACATTCACCAACGGCCAAATATTATCGTCAATTTTGCGTTTCATAATTCTGGCGGAATGTGGCTACGCGCACCATCAATCAAGTCGGAATTGGTAGATCCAAAAGATGTGGCCGTCTATGACCTCATTGGTAAAAATGCCCTCAAAATGACTCCGGGTTACGTGTACCAGCCATCGTACGATCTCTACGACACGCACGGTGATACCGACTCTCACATGTTCAACCTGGAAGGTTCCTACACTTTTGTGGGAGAACTTTTCATGAGAAGCCAGGAAACCTACCGGGAAAATGTTAACAAGCCGGTCGTCCCGCCAGCAGAAACTGAATCCTCCCAAGGCAGAAGAGGGGGCAACCCTGAAGAGAGCAGGGAACAGATAAAATTCAACGACTATCTTGGTTTGAATGAGTTGTACAAAGAGTGGAAACCATTCAAACATCCAACCTATGGCGATATTGAAATTGGAGGCTGGGTGAAGATGAGCTCCCGCTTACCACATCCTTTTATGCTTCCTGAACTGGTTCACCGCAATGCCATGGTAGTTTTATATGCAGCTGAACAGACTCCGGAGATCAGCATGGAGATTTTCGATGTAAAGGAGATAGGTAAAAACCTTCACCAGGTAAGGGTACGCCTCAAGAATGCGAAAGGGCTTCCAACCATGTCGTTCAAGTCGATAAGTACCAGATTATATACCCAGGATATGCTCAAAGTTACCGGCGCCAAAGTAGTTGCTTCCGGTAAAATTACAGACCTGAGAAACAACAAGATCAGTTATCAGGAGCACAAACCTGAAACTATCTATACTTCGGTTCCAAGTTATGGTTTTGCGGAATACCAGTTTCTGGTGGAAGGTAAGGGAGAAATCAAGGTCAATTACAGCTCCAGGAAGGCCGGTAATCTCGCGAAAACCGTAAAATTTTAAGTAGAATGAATATAAATAGGCACTTGAAACGGTCTGGCTTTTTTAAACAAGTTTCATTTTGGCCGTTTCACAAGCCATTTTTGCTATATTTGGCGACTAAAAATAAACTTTAGAAGAAAATAAAGTGGGAATTTTACAAGAAAGACTATCAAAATTTGATCTGCCTCAGAAGATTATGGCGGCAGGCATTTACCCTTATTTCAGGGTTATTGAATCGGATCAGGATACCGAAGTTACGATAAACGGCAAAAAAGTCCTGATGTTTGGATCGAACAGTTATCTCGGTCTGACCAACCATCCAAAGATCAAAGAGGCATCAAAAAAAGCCATTGATAAATATGGTTCCGGTTGTGCAGGTTCACGTTTTTTAAACGGGACTCTGGACATTCACCTTGAGCTCGAAGAAAGATTAGCCAAATTTACCGGGAAAGAGGGCGCACTATGTTTTAGTACCGGCTTTCAGGTTAACCTCGGCGTTGTCTCGGTTCTAACAGGCAGAAACGACCACGTGCTTCTCGATGAGTTGGATCATGCTTCCATCATTGAAGGCAGTAGACTATCATTCTCCAGGGTACTTAAATTCGCACACAACGACATGAAGTCGCTCGAAAGCAAATTAAAACACTGTACGCCGGACAGTATCAAATTGATTGTCGTAGATGGAATATTTTCCATGGAAGGTGATATCGTCAACTTGCCTGTAATTGTGAAACTGGCTAAAAAATACAATGCCACAATCATGGTGGATGACGCCCACTCCCTTGGGGTGATTGGCGTCAATGGTGCCGGAACTGCATCCCACTTCGGTCTGACCGATAGTGCGGATCTGATCATGGGCACTTTTTCCAAATCATTTGCATCACTGGGAGGCTTTATTGCCTCCGACAAGGATACCATTAATTTCATCAAACACAGTTCCCGTACGCTGATTTTCAGCGCCAGCATGACTCCAGCATCTACTGCAACGGTTCTTGCGGCGCTCGACATCATGGAAAGTGAACCGGAAAGGATAAAACATCTTTGGGATATCACCAATTATGCTTTGAAAGGTTTTAAATCGATGGGATTCGATACCGGCAAATCGGAATCGCCTATCATTCCATTGTTTATTCGCGATGATTACAAAGCACTGATGCTCACAAAAATACTATTGGAAGATGGCATCTTTGTCAATCCTGTTGTCTCGCCCGGTGTCCCAAAAGAGGACAGCCTGATCAGGTACTCTCTGATGGCTACACACACCAAAGAGCAGGTTGATATCTCTATCCAAAAGATCACAGCAGCAGCGAAAAAACTGGGTATTTTGGGATAAGCCACGGAAATGTGGAAATTGGGAAATGTGAAAATGTGACCCTTCGACTTCGCTCAGGGACCGGATGCAATTTCCATATTTTCCAATTTCCACATTTAAAAAATCCTCTTCATGAAAAAAGTAGTTCTAATCACAGGCATATCCTCAGGTTTTGGAAAAGAGACGGCATCTTTGCTGGCAAAAGCCGGACACACTGTTTATGGAACAGTTCGTAAAGCTAGTGGATCCGATCCGTTAGTAAAAGAGTTGTTGATGGATCTTACCGATGGCAAGTCGATAAAAGCTGTCGTCGAAAACGTGATTCGGAATGAAGGACGAATCGATGTGCTGATCAACAATGCTGGGATGCACACAGGTGGCCCTATCGAGACGCTTCCCTTCGAGACCATTCAGCTTCAGATGCACACCAATTTTCTGGGACTCGTCCAGCTTACCCAGTCCATCTTACCCTTTATGCGCAAACAGGGTGGTGGCACCATCATCAACTTTGGCTCTATAGGCGGATTGATGGGACTTCCCTACCAGGGCATCTACTCGGCCGGAAAATTTGCCATCGAAGGTTTCAGCGAAGCGCTTCGTATGGAGGTTAAACAATTTAACATCAAGGTAGTGGTGATCAATCCGGGCGATTTCCACACCAGCAATTCGGCCAACCGCAGGGGATTTCTCTCTCCTACCGGGGAAGGTGATAGTTACCAGTCCCAGTTCGCCAAAACACTCGCCATCATCGAAAATGACGAATCCAAAGGTTGGGATCCCAGAATCCTGGCTAAAAAACTGGTTCGCATTGTCGAATGTAAGAATCCCTCCCATCGTTACATCATTGCATCATTGGAACAAAAGCTTGCTGTTGTTCTTAAATATATCTTACCAGGAAGACTCTTTAGCAAAATTTTACGCGATCACTACGGGATAAAATAACAATGCTAACACTTGCCGGGTTTTGAAAACTTGTCAGGTGTAAATACCTCCGCCATGTTAAAAAAATTCTTCCTTGCACTCCTGTTATCAGGCGGGATGCTTTGCAGTTGGTCTCAATCTGCAGTCCCCGGCAACAAAGTGTTATTAATTTCCTCAGAAAACCAAGGTAAGAATCTTAATTCCAGTCCAGTCAACGACGAATTGGAAACCCGTATCAAAATGATCACCGACAGAATCGCTTTTGGCGACGATCCAAGATTAACGGAAGACTTTATCCTGGCCTGCGTAACGCTTGATCCGAAATTTGCCCGACGGTTCACAGAGTTCAGCGGCGACCAGTGCGGCCGGTACCTAAGTGCATTCTCCAGAATTCAGGTACCCGGAAATCCGGTAAACCTAAAGGATTTAGCCGCCAAAATCATTCTGACCCAAAAACCGGACGGTCGTTTTGGCAATGATCAGCTGAACTTCGACGACCCCATGAAGCTGGAGGGTCTCCACATGGCCCTCTTATGGGGGAATGGCAGACTTCTGACCGGTTTGATGGACTATTATGCCGTTAGCAAAGAGCCTGCTGTCCTTCAGTCTGCCATCAAACTGGGAAACTTCATGCTTAAAACCGCAAGAAGCTGCACTCAAAAGGAGGTTGTAGAGAGATTCAAGACCATGGGAGCCATGGGATACATCTGTTTTACACAAATTACCGATGGTATGGTAAAGTTGTATGAAGCGACCTCCGACAAAAACTATCTGGTAACGGCCTGCTCCATCTACCCGCTATTGCCATCTTTGGGGAACCAGCACAGTCATGGCTTTTTGAATACCCTGCTTGGCGTAATGCGGTTGTACCAGGCCACCAAAGCGAAAGAGCATCTTGATTATGTGGAAAAGGTGTACCAACATGTGCTGGATGCCCCTGATTTCCTGATCTCCGGTGGTGTTCCTGAGTTCTTTGATGCCGGAGGAGGCAAACCTGGCTCAAGGGACGAAGGATGCTCTGAGGCCGATTTTATCATGGTGGGACTCGAACTTTGGAAAGCTACTGGAAAAATAAAGTACCTCGAGGAGGCAGAATATTGCCTCTACAACGAAATGATGTACAACCAGTTTGATTCGGGCGATTTCGGAAGTCACCCCATCAGCAAAAATTTCGGATTCGAGGTGGCCACCTCTGCCGGACGATGCTGGTGGTGCTGCGATTACCACGGCTTGCAAGCCATGCTGGAGGCAAAAAAAATCATCGTTACCGCTGAAAATCATGTCAAAAAGGTTAACCTCTACGCTTATACAAAATACAAAGATGCCGATCTGGCTTTCACACTTTCCAAAGACGCGGCGAACACTTCCTCTTTCACTTTAAAAATCGACTCTTCTAAAAACAGTGCAACAGCAATAGCCTTCCGGATTCCTTCCTGGACTAAAAATATCACCCTCTCACTCAATGGAAAGAGAATCAACGGCAAAAATGAAAATAGTTATCTGGTCATCGATCGGGTTTGGAAAACTGGGGACCAACTTAAAATCGGACTGGATTATCAGGTCATGCTGACTACTCCCAACAGGCAAAGCTATTCGCTGGATGAGATGCCTGTCTCACTCAAAAAAGCCGCCTTACAATATGGTCCATACCTTTTGAGTGCTGATGAAGGAACAAACGCCTCATTTCTGGCTGAACCCTCCGGAAGAAATGTGATCTATCTATCTGCAAAAGGGATTGAAATTTCCCCTGCCGCTAAAAAAATGAATCCGCTTTCCAATCTGGCTGAGGGCTACGTAATCCTGCCGTACAAACACGAGGGGTATTACACTCCCGGGAATGTGACGCTTCGGCCCATGTCGGAAGTTACCTATGGGCATCCGGCCAATGTTCAGTTATGGTTCAATTTCGAGAAGAGATAATCTCTTCAGAAACCATTTCATCAATAGCGCCAATCTGAATAACAATAAGTTGAGTCAATTCTGTCTTACCAGCGATGAAATTCAAAAAGGAAGGTTATTGGAGCTTGAGATGAGCAACAAATAACTGTTTATTCCCTACCGGGAAAACTGTACTCAAACGATAGATTTTTCTATGGAGCTTAATGCCCTACCGGGCAATTTATTACATATTCTCCACTGCACCAACTCCGCAGGAGTTTCCATTGAATAACCTCCGGTTTCAACCGGAGGACGGGAGGGGAAAGCTGCGTAGTAGTAAAATAGAACTCCGAAGGAGTTTCCCTATCCCTTTGCATCAATTAGTACCATTCGAAATTAACGCGTAAAACTTATCCCTATAAGTTTCCGAAATCGGAATTAATTCTTTTTGAATCTTGATCCTGTCGCGCTCGATAGATTCTATTTTATCCAAGGCAACAAGATAGGATTTATGTACCCTAACAAATTGATGAACTGGCAATTTTAGCTCCAGGTCCCTGAAAGATTTGGAAGTCAGGATCTTTTTCCCGAGAGTGTTGATTTGACGATAATCGCGCATACCTTTTTTTTAATTCGTCCTAAAAGAATTGTGTGACGATCTAATATCAAATATTGTCATAACAAGCTTACTATATATTTGACTGTAAATCAACAGATTGCTTCGTCGTACCTCTCCTACCAATGACAGATTTTGTAATATACTGAATATCAAATAGGTGCAAAAATGTATTTAACAGCTTCATTATGCACAAATATTTTCTGTCATCTTCACATTGTGCCCAAAAAATTTGGGTGGTGACTCGCAATGACGATTACTGCATAGGGGCGTTGGATGAGGCGAGGGGTGGGTGACAATTTACAACAAATCACATTCTCTGACCCACCCCTCGCCTCATCCAACTGAACAACCAGCAACCGTCATTGCGACCGCGAGGCACGAGCAGGAAGCAATCTGTCGCCCTTCCACCCCTCATGATACGGCAACCACAGTCATTGCTTCTTCTCACGCAATAACAATGCAATCTGCTGATAATCTACCAAATATAACAAAGTGAATTGTGCAGTCCCAACTTCACTAGCATCTTGTTTCGCTGCATTTTATCTCTTAACTTGCATACCGAATCAGCTTCGCTTTTAACTATTACATATTCATTAACATGCAAAAGAGAATTTCTACGGCGCTGCTTTGGTCGGCTCTGCTTTTGGGAAGCATAGGGCCCTTCAACTCCTGTGTACGTAACTCCAGTCCGTCCGAACCTGCCACCGGTCTCTCCTTCAGTGATACCCCCTTTGTCCAGGAGACGCATACGGCATTCCAGATAGGAAATGACAAACTATCCAACGAAATACGCAGCATTGCAGTCGATCACGGGCAAAATATCTGGGTCGCTACCGCGGATGGTGTTTTCCGAAAAGCTGTCAATGCTGCTTCCTGGGACCCAGTGATTTCCGGCGGTGATCGCGGCCCCGCTTACGCAGTGGCTGTCAATGCGGATGGGACCATCCTCCTGGGTACCTGGAACGGTCTCTTTACCTACCGGAAAGGTGTTCTCCAAAAAGAGGTGGGACCACAACCGCCTATCTCAGTGATCACCACCAGGGATGCTGATACCTATGCACTCGGTCCCAACGGAATTTGGCGTTTTGCCTCCGGCAAATGGGAATTGCTGAATTACAAAATCTCCCGGTCCGTGCGGGATGCAGCCCTGGATAAGACAGGCACTCTTTGGGTCGCTACTGATGCCGGTCTTTACCGTCTTAGGGATAGCAATGTTGCGCTTTACCAAGATACTACCGAACTGATCAGTTGTTATGCCAAAGCGCTCTCCTTTGCTCCTTCGGGGGATTTGTGGGTAGGTGTATTGGGCGGCGTCTCGGTACGCGGCAATGACAAAACAATTAAGAGCCTCACCCCTAAAACAGGAATGCCTTCAGCTGTAGTCCACTGCATCTCACTATCGCCCGACAGTGTCATGTGGGTTGGAACAGATGTTGGCGTGGTTCGGTATGATAAAAATTACAACCATTCCCTGCGCTTCAGCAAACGCTGGCTGACCGACGACAAGGTTTCGGCCATCGCTTTTGACAAAAATGGCGATGCCTGGATTGGCACGGCGAACGGAGTAAGTTGCATCCACCGCTACAGCATGACGCTGGCAGCAAAGGAGCAAAATTTTTACGGTCAGCTAATGAAGAAGCACATGCGTGCGCCCTGGATCTGCGGCAACCTTCGCCTCGATCATCCCGGTGATACAGCCGCATGGCACAATTCGGATGACGACAACGACGGCGAGTACACCGGCGGCTATCTGGCCATGGAGAGCTTCCGCTATGCGGTGACAAAGAGTGAGGATGCAAGGCAAAAAGCCCGCAAAGCCTTCGATTTCCTTACGTTGTTACAAACTGTCACCGGAACGGAAGGCTTCTTCGCCCGCACCATCGTCCCGGCCGACTGGAAGGAGACGAACGATCCCAACCGCACCTATACACCGCAGCAACTAGCCGACGAATTGGTTCAGGATCCGCGCTACAAACCGGTAGAGGTGAGGTGGCACAAGTCGGCCGATGGCAAATGGCTCTGGAAGGGTGATACCAGCAGCGATGAGATGGACGGCCACATGATGGGCTATTTCTACTACTATGAATATGCGGCCGGCGAACCGGAGCGTATCCTGATCAGAAAGCATGTCAGCAAAATCATCGATCGTCTGATGGAGACCAACTTCAACCTGGTGGACATCGACGGTACCCACACCCACTGGGCGGTATGGTCGCCGGATCAGCTAAACCGGGATCCCGACTGGGCTTCCGAAAGGAGCCTCAACTCTTTCGAATTGCTTGCCTATCTGAAGCTGGCCGCTCACATCACCGGAGACGAAAAATATGAAAAGGCATACCGCCATCTGATCGACAAAGAAGGATATCTGGATAATGCGAGCAGGCTGAATGCGAAAAATCCGGCCTGGCAGATATACTTCGACCGCACCATGGAGGGTTACCTCTTCCCCATCCTACTGAAATATGAGACTGATCCGAAATTGCATCAGTTCTACACCAACCTGATCGGGGAATGGATAAATAGCCAGAAATCCGGCGAAAACCTGATCAACAATCTTGCTTATGCACTGGCAACAGGCAAAAAAGTTAACGTTCGGCAGACACTGGATTTCCTGAGGGATGCACCCCTCGATCTTGTCGACTGGCACATCGACCATACCTTAAGGGAAGATGTGCAGCTGGTCAGAAGCCCAATACTCGAGGAGATGCAAATTGCTGAGTTACCTCCTGCAAGCATGCGGGCTACCGTTCGCTGGGACAAGAACCCATGGGGGGCAATCAGTGGAGATCCGCGCACAGTAAGGGAACCGGTCTTCTGGTTGTGGCCATATTGGATGGCAAGGCATCTGGAAATAATTAAAAATTAAAAATTACAGATTACGGGAGCATACCGTGATTTTCCTGAAAATAAAGGGTTGTTATTCAGTTAAACCCATTTGCCTCAAAAGCAAAGAAGCATTCATTTTTTGGGTGATTCCATTCTGAAGTTTATAGTCGAAAATGATCCGTTCGCCTTCAATTTCAATCTCAAAACAATTGTTTGCAATCAATTCAGGGTACTCTTCTTCCATCTCGCCCAGGGAGGTATCGTGCGTGGCAATCAGTCCGGTTCCTCCCACTCCAATGATCTTCTTCAGGAACAGTTTTGACCCTGTACTTTTATCGTTGGAATTGGTGCCTTTCAATATTTCATCCAGAATAAAGAGGGTTTTTACCCCTCCTTCCAATCTCTCTTTCAAGATTCTCAATCGCTTTAATTCGGCATAAAAATAGGATTCATTGTGACCGAGTGAATCGGTCGTTCTCATGCTTGTAAAAAGTCTCAGTGGAGTAAATTCCATTTCAGAAGCACAGACAGGAACTCCTGCCATTCCCAAAATATAATTAACCGCTACCGTTCTGAGAAACGTGCTTTTCCCTGCCATATTTGCCCCGGTAACAATGCAGATATGGCCGCTTCCTGGTAAGATAAAATCGTTACAAATCCTGTTCTCTTCATGGATTAAAGGATGACCGAGATTCTTTGCCTTTAGGATGCTTTTATCGGAAGAAACAACCGGATAAACGAAATCAGGATTGTTGTACGCATAGTTTGCCAATGAGATGAATGCATCAATCTCACCCAGATGGTTGAGCCACTGGGGAAGATGATCTTTCGACTTTTCTTTCCACTTTTCAAGTTTGTAAATGCAATGGAAATCCCAAAGCAACAAACCGTTAAGAATAAGTCCGACCATCAGGTTGATCCTGTTGTCAAAAGCCTGCAATATGCGACTGAGCTTTTTTAACTCAAATACAGCCGGGTTTGAAGTTCCTGAGATGTCTGATTGAATCTTCTGCAAAACAGGGGACTCAAAGGGTTCCTTCTCAAAGGTTGCCAGCAGGCTGCCAAGCGATGAAAGAAAAACATAATTTTTGGAGAGTTTCATATGTATCTTTCCAATACTTCGAAGGCTCCAGGCAATCAGAGTAAGATTCAACAGGAAAAAGGAGGTAAAAACTGAATAATGAATTACCCCTGTTGTTAAAAGCACAAGGCTTAAGATAGCCAACGACGATAGCAAAAAGATGGCTAATTTCCCAAACCCCGATTTGAAAAATTTCTGTGGATCATTCAACCATGCTAAAAGTCCTGCAACATCCTTTTCCTCAAAAGAGTGGCCCATACCTTTGGCAATAAACTCTTGACGCCAGGTTAGGTTGGAGGATAGTTCATGGATAGCCTCCTGCCTCTCCTTCATTTTAACAGATAAGCTGAAAGGATCTGACAACCAGCCCGCGAGAATTTTATTCCCGTATCCTGAAACAGTCCTGTTCAGGTATTGAAAAACGAATCCTGTACCGAAGAGATCCAGGTCGTTGGAAAAGTCATGACTACTATCTATCCATTGGCTACCGTCCTGAAATGGCTCCAGATCAAACGACAGGGCTTTAGCCTCGTTTCTGTTAATATTAACCAGATTTTCGAGCAAATTCTTTTCCCGGTCATGGCGTGAATATTGCTTAACCAGCACAAGAAAGAATGAAATGGAAATCAATAAAACGGAGGTTCCCGCGAATGTGCTTTTGGTGAAACCGTAGCTGGCCAGCCCTATCCCGCCAACAAAGACGACTAGCCTCAGCATGGATATCAGGAATAAAATCTTTTCCTCTCTGAGAAATTGCACCTGATAACGCTCTGCCAATTCAAGATATTCTTCGTGGAGCTCCTGTTTTCTCATTTCAATTTTTATCGGGTAAGGTTCGAACTACTTCGGTTGGCTATCTTTCAACAATCAAAATATACCTGGGTTTATTTTCTTCCTATCACGTCAATGCATCTGAAAAAACGACGGGTGTACATTCCGGATCCCAAATCACTGACAATGACTCCTCTTACTACGCCGGAGGAGGCGTGTATAAATTTCGACTGCATGCCCCTGGCCTCACAAATAATACCAACATGTCCGATCTTGGTTTTGTTTTTGAAGCCATAAAAAACAACTACATCTCCCACTTTAAACTCCTCAGGTTTCAAATCTGTACCAATTGATTTAAACTCTTTGGAACTACGGGGCAAAGCAATATTGAAATTTCTGAACACAAAATTGACAAAACCTGAACAATCAAAACCCCTTTTAGGACTGGAACTTGCGTAGTGATAAGGAGAACCCAGGAAACTCTTTGCATATGAGATAAGCTCTTCCCTGTCGACAGAAACTTTCTGAGGAAGCCGCTTGTCAACTGCTTTGCGTGGCACCTTGCCCAAACCTGAAAGCGAAATCATCATCAGCACAAGCAGGGCAAGGATGGATATTGGTTTTTGCATTTCAAACTTTTTTTTACCGATCAGTACTTACCGATCCGGGCTTGTCTGATTGTTGAGATCAAAAGTAATCAACCAAACAGATTTTGCAAAAACTACAATTCTTGGCAAAACATCCCGTCGGTAGTTAAAACCTGCCAAAATAGACTCGCCTCCCTCTTTCTGTTCTGTTATTTATACCAAATATGGCAAATATGGCGCATTCATCTAATATTCAATTATTTAAAAGATACACCTTCAAGATAATAGACTTCAAGACTTGTCCCATTTAGGAATTTAACCTATTGAATTCCAATTAAAACCAAACATCCCGAATAAAAATTCTAACTTAGCAAGATGATAAAACGTTTTTTAGTACTTCTTTTGGTGTTGTTACCAATGCTGAACAAAGCAGGTTCAGTCAATTTTTCAGACATGGAAGAAAAATTGAACATCTATTCTGTTTTGAATTTATCGGTATATGGGTTGTCAAATGAAGCATTCCAACTTGCTGTCAGAGGCTTCGAAAAATTGAAGGAAGAGGGAAAATTACTGAATTCATCGATCCTGACCATCATAGATTTCTCTCAATCGAGCACAAAAAAACGCATGTACGTAATCGATCTGGTCAAAAAATCGCTGTTGTACCAAACCTATGTCGCCCATGGTAGAAACACCGGCGAGGAGTACGCAAAGAATTTCTCCAACGAATCAGGGACTTTCAAAAGTAGCCTGGGATTTTACATCACTGGGCACATGGCCATGGGATCAAAAGTTGGACTGTCGCTTGTCCTGCAGGGTATTGAAAAAGGAATTAACGACAAGGCGTTGCAGCGGGAGATTATCATCCATGGCGCCGACTATGCCACGGAGGTATTTATTCAGAAAACCGGCCGGCTGGGCAGGAGCCTGGGATGCCCTTCCCTTCCTCCGAATCTCATCAAACCTGTGGCCGAAACCATCAAAGAGGGCACTTGTTTGTTTATTTACCAGCACGATGAAGATTACATCAGGAAATCTGCGGTATTAAATTAGATGAGCTAAGTTGTAAGCCATGCTAAGTAAATGCATAAGGAGGAATTCTAAGTCCCATTGTTACAAAATTGGAGGGGCCAAATTGGCACCTCCAATTCCGTAACTCTTCAGTATTTTTTTGACTGTCAAAATTGTCGGTCTCAAAAAACTGATAACTCCGAAGGAGTTCCCTATGAATAACCGCCGGTTTCAACCGGTGGAGGTAAGACGACAAATCCCAGCAAAACTCCGCAGGAGTTGCCCACTGTATCAAAACAAGTACCTCTCATCAACTTCCACACCATGTTCTTTCAGCAGGGCTCTGTACTCCTCTTCAAAAGTTACTTTCAAATGATGCACTTTCTGGTTTTTGATATAGTTGATGATCAACTCCTTGTCTCTAAACGTATAGGTCAGTGCACAATATCCCTCGGCCCATGAAGTAAATAGCGGATACTTACCCGTCTCCTTCATCCATGTATTGGAAGCAGTTTTGATCTCCTTGATAAAATCAGCAAGGGCAATGGTTGGATGAAGGTCGGAGAGTATATGAATATGATTCTCCATTCCATTGATCCTATACAAAAATCCCTTTCTTCTCTGAATGATACCCCACATATACCTATAAAGTGGTTCTTGTTGGTCAGGTGGAATTGTATCTTGCCCGTCATAGGTGCAAAATACGATGTGATACAAAATTTGACGATAGCTTGTCATAGGATAGTTACTTTTTGGGAAACCCCATGCGGGGTTTGGGTTTAGTAGGTTGTACTCTCTCCCCCGGTAAACTCATATAATCTGACGATTACGTGAGTTTACCGGGGGTTATTCACAGGAAACTCCTTCGGAGTTTGTATCGTTTTAAGCTCTATAAGCAAACAAATCCATTTTGAGTAAAAATTTCTATTAATTCTCAACATTTCTCAATCGTTTAAGTAATAAAAACTCGAAAAACCAAATAATACCCAGGATAGACTACCTTTAGAAACAACATAAGCTACCATCTTCTCATCATGATAACTCCGAAGGAGTTCCCTATGAATAACCGCCGGTTTCAACCGGTGGAAAGAAACAATGCCGCAACTCAAAGCATAACTCCGCAGGAGTTGCCCATCGTATCAAAATATACTCCTTTCTTTCGCATACAGGAAGAATTCCTCTACCTAATATACTGATTTTTATTGACATTAAGAAATAACTCAGGCAGAATCTATGAGCTATACTTCCTTTTTAAAATCATTTTTGGCCGCAATTATCCACACTTGCCAGAAATAGGTTATCTTTAAAACGATTTACCAGAATACCTGCACAATTCTCAGCATACCTGATGAATCAAGAACGACATAACTACTACGTATTAACACAAACTTATCACCATGAGAACCTGCATCTCCCTGCTGTTTGTTCTGGTACTCTTTTCTTGTGCACCCAAAAAAGTAAGTTTTGAGGTGACCGGCCTCCGTTGCGAATACCTTACAAACCCCATTGGCATTGAGTCTATTTCTCCCCGACTTTCATGGAAAATGAAAACCGATAGGAAGGGAAGCTCCCAATCTTCCTATCACATCATGGTTGCTTCGGATGAATCCTTCCTTCAGAAAAATCTCCCGGATCTGTGGGATTCCGGAGTCCTGAAATTTGACAACTCTACACAAATTGAATACAAGGGAAAATCCTTGCTTCCGGGCATGAAGGTTTTCTGGAAAGTACAGATTCGTGACAACGATCACTATTCATCCGCATGGAGCCCAACAGCAACCTGGGAGATGGGACTCCTGAGTTCAGATAACTGGAAGGCAAAATGGATCGGCGCTCCGTCATCGATAAATACAGGAAACTGGAAACTACCGGCGCCTCAGTTCAGAAAAGAGGCGACCATCACCAAGCCGGTAAAAAAGGCCCGCGCCTACATCAGTGGACTGGGCTACTACGAATTATCGATCAACGGGAAGAAGATCGGGGACCACTGCCTCTCGCCCAACCAGACCAATTATGACAAGCGCAGGCTGGAGAAGTGGGGCGAACCCAAAATTGGCAACATGACCACTACCGTTCTGTACGAGACATTCGACATAACATCCAACCTGAAAACCGGAGTCAATGCATTTGGCATCCTGCTCGGTAACGGTTGGTACATCCAGGCCGACCATCCCGATGATACCATGCTCTGGTACAATACACCCCGGTTGATCGCACAATTTGACATTGAATACGTTGATGGCAGCACGGAGCTTATCACAAGCGATGAAAGTTGGAAATGTTCAGTTAGTCCTATCATTTACAACGGATTGCACACAGGCGAAATATACGATGCCCGGATGGAGCAAAAAGGGTGGAACGAGGTCGGCTTTAACGATAACAAATGGGTAAAAGCCGAATTGGTTACAATCCCTACCGGGAAACTCGTCTCCCAGGTTTCACCGCCCGACCGCGTCACCCGTACCATCCGGCCCATTTCCGTGACTGAAAAGGCGAAAGGAGTATATCGCTACGACTTCGGTGAGATGTTTTCGGGTTGGGCCAGGTTGAAGGTGGAAGGTAAAGAAGGCACCACGCTTCAACTCCGTTTTATCGAAGAGCTTGGTCCGGGTTACAACCAATCGGACAGTTACATTTTGAAAGGCGAGGGTACCGAAATCTGGGAGCCCCGCTTTACCTGGCACGCATTCCGATACGTTGATGTGACCGGCTCACCCTCCCCCATGACCCTTGAAAACCTGGATGGAAGGGTGGTCAATACCGATATAGAAACGGCAGGAACATTTGAATGTTCCAACCCACTTCTGAACAAAATTTTGGACAACTACCGCAGAACACAACTGGGAAATGTTCATGGAGGTCTGCCCAGCGACTGTCCTCACCGCGAACGCAGAGGTTATACCGGCGATGGACAGATCTCCGCCAAAGCGGCCATCTACAATTTTGACCTGACACAGTTTTACACCAAATGGCTGAACGATATCCGCGATGCCCAAAATCATGAAACAGGGTACGTTCCCAATACCACTCCTTACCAGGATGGCGGCGGCGGAACAGCCTGGGGATCGGCTTACATCATCATTCCCTGGTACATGTACCAATATTATGGGGATACCCGGATTCTGAGTGACCATTACAAGGGAATGAAACAATGGATTTACTACATGAAGAGTCAGCTCAACAGTGAAGGGATCCTTGTCAACCAGGGTTTGGGAGAGTGGGTCCCACCCGAATTGGTGGCTTTGCCACCTGATTTCGTAAACAGCTGCTACTATTTCCATTGCTGCAAATTGATGATGGAGATCAGTGATGCGCTCGGTCAGGATATCGACCAGGAGCAATTCAGGTTACTGGCAAACAAAGCAAAAAAGGATATCAACAAAAGCTATTTCAACAAGGAAACCTACACCTATTCGGTCGGGAAACAGGCTGCCAACGCCTTCCCGCTAGGGTTTGGCATCGCTGAAGAGAGTAGTGCTGATTCGGTAGCGGCCAAACTCGTAAAAAGAGTTCTCACTGAGAACAAAGCGCATTTTGATACCGGCATTCTTGGTACTCCTTTGCTGCTGGATGTATTGACCGATCTTGGCCGGATTGATGTTGCCTATACCCTGATGAACCAGCGCGACTATCCGAGTTTTGGCAACATGATCGAAAAGGGCGCCACCACCATCTGGGAAACCTGGCTTGGCGATGCCTCGCACAGTCATCCGATGTTCGGCAGTGTCTGTGCCTGGTTTTACCAAAGTCTGGGTGGCATTTCACCGGATCCTGAACATCCTGGATTTAAAAACATCCTCATCAAACCCATTCCGGTTAGTGCGCTTTCTTACGTAAATTGCTCCTATCCTTCTGCCTACGGGACAATCAATTCGAACTGGAAACTCAATGGTGCCGATTACCAACTTGATGTCGTCATTCCTGCCAACAGCACCGCAATCGTTTATGTTTTGGCTCAGGATGAAGCCTCTGTGCTCCTGAACGGAAATTCCGTTTCGGGAAGCAAATTCGTAAAATTTCTCCGCACAGAGGGGCAATATGCCGTTTTCAGTGTGGCTTCCGGCCACTATCAATTTACTTCTGCTGGTGCAGGAAAGATGCTGCAAAAATCGATTCTGCCAGCACCAATGATTCATCCGCGTGATACGCTGGTAAACCATACCGATACCATTTTGGTAAAAATAGTATCAGATGTACCGGGAACGAAGATTTATTACACCACCAACGGCAGCGAACCCGACTCGTTGGCCATCCTGTATAAAAATGGATTTAAAATTTCGAAACCTGCAACCATCAAGGCAAAAGCATTTCTAAAGGGATATGAGGCAAGCTTTACATCCGTTCGC
>JAPLDT010000059.1 GCA_026391315.1 Bacteroidia bacterium | reverse complement strand
TCGGACAAACAGCCGAAGCAATTCCAACGCCAATACCGCCAATGATCCGATAGAAATTGAACATAAACAACAATCCCATGGTTGGTACTCCTTTGGTAAAGAAGAGGGTTTCGGGCCAGCCGGATCCCAATGCTGAGACAAAAAAGAGTAAGGCCGCAACCATTAGCGAATTTTTACGTCCCAGCTTTGAGGCCGCCAGTCCTGAAACCATACCTCCAATAATGCATCCGATCAGGGCACTGGAGATGGTTGCTCCGTGTGCTAATGATCCCAATCCCAGACCGTTGATCAAATAGAGCTGAATCGATTTTTCGGCTCCCGAAATAACTGCGGTATCATATCCGAACAATAGTCCGCCCAGTGTGGCCACCATGGTAATGCCGACCACATAAGAAGTGCTGTGCTGCTTCATGGATTAAATGTAGCAGTTAATCAACTGTTCCAACATCTCTTGTTTGCCACTGATCTGTTTTGGTTCACCAACCTCTTTGGCTATGTTATAAAGACCAGTTAAGTTGAGTTTCCCTGCTTCGTATGCTGCTCCCTTGCCCGAATCGTAAGAGGCATAACGGTTTGCCTTCAGTTTCAGATAATCAGAATCTTTCAGCATTTTATCGGCAATAACCAATGAGCGGGCAAACACATCCATACCACCGATATGTGCCATGAAAATATCTTCCATGTCCGTTGAATTACGACGGGTTTTTGCGTCGAAATTAATTCCTCCGGTGGTGAATCCTCCTGCTTGAATAATTTCCAGCATCGCCTCCGTAATTTCATAAATATTGGTTGGAAATTCATCTGTGTCCCATCCGTTTTGATAGTCACCCTTGTTCGCATCGATCGAACCAAACATGCCATTATCGCGAGCTGTGCGCAATTCGTGGGCAAACGTGTGGCCGGCCAGTGTGGCATGGTTGACCTCAATGTTCAATTTGAAATCGTTTTCCAGTCCGTGTGCCCTCAGGAAGCCAATCACAGTCTGTGTGTCGAAATCGTATTGGTGCTTCATCGGCTCCATCGGTTTGGGCTCAATCAGGAAGGTTCCTTTGAATCCCAGTTTACGGGCATGGTCGCGGGCGGTAGCAAGGAATTTGCCCATGTGCTCCAACTCACGCTTTGTATCGGTATTGTGCAGACTCATATAGCCTTCACGTCCACCCCAGAATACATAGTTGGTACCACCTAGCACTATGGTGGCCTCCATGGCATTCTTGACCTGAACGGCAGCATTGGTCAAAACATTAAAATCGGGGTTGGTCGAGGCGCCGTTCATGTAGCGTGGATTGGAGAATACATTGGCAGTTCCCCAAAGCAATTTGGCCCCGGTAGCTTGCTGGCGTTCCTTGGCGAAATCGATCATGTTGGCCAGCCGTTTTTCAATTTCGAAAACAGAACCGTCGCCAACTACATCGGTATCGTGAAAGCAGTAAAACGGAGCGCCAATCTTGCTGATAAATTCGAAGGCTGCATCCATGCGCTCTTTGGCTGCGGTCATCTTGTCTGATGAACCCACCCATGGGAAAATTTGGGTACCGGGGCCAAACGGATCGCCGCCATCGCCACAGAAAGTGTGCCAATATGCCACTGCAAACCGAAGATACTCTTTCATGGTTTTTCCCAAAACGACCTTGTTGGCATCGTAATATTTGAATGCCATCGGATTTTTCGATTGTGGACCCTCGTATTGAATCTGGTCAATACCCGGAAAATACTCTTTGTTTCCTTTAAAAACTGTCATGTGTTTGAATTTTAAATAATTGATAGTATGAATTTTACTATGAACTGAAAGACGAAATGCGTTATATATTACTTTGTGTTTCCTTTGCGTTTTCCTTTGTGCCCTTAGTGGTGAGTTTTTATAATTGTTTGTTTAGTTGGCTCTTCCAGTTCTGATAGGCATCCTGGTAAGCATTCTTGTTGGCCTGGTTGGGAAGGACGGTCTCCAGTTTATGCAAACTGGCAAATGCCTCTTTCGCTGATGCGTAATACCCTGATCCAATTCCGGCACCACGCGCTGCCCCGATCGAGCCGTCGGTATCGTACAGCTCAATGGTGGCGCCCGAAATACCAGCCAGTGTCTCCCTGAACAGCGGACTCAGAAACATATTGGCTTTACCGGCCCTGATCACTTTGGCATGAATGCCGATCTCCTCCATGATTTCCATTCCATATCTGAAAGAGAAGACAATTCCCTCCTGGGCTGCGCGGAAAAGGTGGGCGTCGGTGTGGGTGTTAAAGCCAAGTCCTGAAATCTGCGCACCGATATTCTTGTTTTGAAGCACCCGTTCTGATCCGTTCCCGAAAGGAAGAATGCTCAGGCCTTCCGATCCAATGGGTGCAGTAGCGGCTTTGTCATTCATTTCGGCATAGGAGAAAGATTTGTTTCCGACAAATTTATTTAACCACGAGTTTAGGATTCCCGTACCGTTGATACAGAGCAATACGCCGAGTCGGGTTGCTTTGTCAGTATGATTGACATGGGCGAAAGTATTGACCCTTGAGAGCGGATCATATTTTACCTCACCGCTAACGCCGTAAACAACCCCTGATGTTCCGGCAGTAGTAGCGATTTCTCCCGGATTTAATACATTCAGCGAGAGCGCATTGTTGGGTTGGTCGCCAGCACGGTAGCAGATTTTGGTGCCCTCGGCTAAGCCTAATTCCCTTGCAGCTTTAGCATTTACAACCGACTGGACTGAGAAGGTAGGTGCGATTTCCGGAATGAAAGAGTGGTCGAATCCATAATAATCCAGAATGCTTCCCGCTACTTTGTTCTCCCTGAAATTCCAAAGAATTCCTTCAGACAGTCCGCTGGCGGTAGTTTTGATATCCCCCGACAATCTCATGGCAATGTAATCGCCTGGCAGCATGATTTTATCGATGCGACCGTAAAGTTCGGGTTCATTCTCTTTTACCCATTTGAGTTTTGAAGCAGTAAAATTTCCGGGAGAGTTTAAAAAATTTGCCAGACAGTTTTGTTCGCCCAAATCACTGAAGGCCTTGTTGCCGTATATGGCAGCACGAGAGTCACACCAGATGATGGAGGGGCGCAAAACCTTTAGATTTTTATCTACCACCACCAGTCCATGCATCTGGTAAGAGATACCGATGGAATCGATGGTTTTGGGCTCAATTTTCGAGCTGTTTAAGACATCCTGAATGGACAACTTTAGATTTTCCCACCACAATTCTGGAGCCTGTTCGGCCCAACCGGCTTGTTTGGCTGTAATTTTCATCTCCTGTTTCGGATAGAAAGAGGTTGCAATACATTTCCCTGTCGCTCCGTCAACGATGGATGCTTTCACCGATGAGCTGCCAATGTCAATTCCTAATAAATACATAATGGTTTACTATTAAATTCTAGACTGTTCTGTTGCAGTATGATATTTTTACAAGGATTCACGAATAATCAGTTCTGTTGGCACAAGAAAATCAACCATTTCATTGGCAACTGCAAATTCTGCTGCCTTTTTTCCCATTAATTTGAAATCGGTAGAAATCACTGTGATTCCATCGGAAATGAACTGCTTCATGGGTGTATCGTTATAGGACAGGATACCGAAATCTTCCCTTAACTTGAATTTTTTTCGGTTAGCCTGCTCCAGAACGGCTGCCAGATCGATGTCTTCAAAGACAAAGTAGACCTTTCCAACTTTGATGTCGAGTTCCTGAATATCATATAGAATACTAAAATTGAGGCCGTTATCATTACAAAATTTCCCGACATTATCGATTGATTCGAACGGGTGAAAAGTGTACTGAGGGTAAACACAGACTACCTCATCGTATTTCCTGAGAAGATGCCAACCGGATGTCAGACAACTGTAAACAGATTCACCAAAATTCTGGTAAACCTTTGCCTGTCCGGGTTGTGCATGGATTGACCAATCTATCAAAAGCAGCTTATCCGGATCGATCTCCCCAATGATTTCCGGAATTTCCGGATGGTTAAAGTTCATGATGATGTAGGAGTTGAACTTGCCGTTACTGCTATGGATGATCGACTTGAAAAGTTCAAAATTGTAGTGGTGGAAATTGATGTCCACCAGGATATTTTTAGGAAGATGTAATTTGAAAGAGTTGTACAACACCTCCTTATAAGCCTTGAAGGTATCGAGAAAGAGAAATACTTTCTTTTGGGAGCGGGTAACAAAATATCCCTTGTTTGGGATGGCTTCGACTATTTCCCTGCGCTTCAATTCGGCATAGCTCTTAAAAACCGTATCACGGGATAGTCCCGACTCTTTCATTATTTCGTTGACGGAGGGCAAAGGATCGCCCTCCAACAGCATCTTCAAATTGATGGAGCGTATCAGGGCATCGACAAGTTGCTGGACTTTCGAGACACCAGAGTTGTGATTAGGTTTAAAACTGAATTTTTGCATGGAAATTAAAATTCAACTGTTCTGATCCGTTCTGCAAATATAAATAGAGAAAGGATTCGGCGATCAATAAAAATCATGTTATTCAACATCCCTTTTGGCTCATCCCAGGATCAGGTTAGCGTTCCAACCGTAAATAAATATGTTGTACAATATTTTTATTTTTATCTTCTGCTTCGTTATTAAAAGTAAAAAATACTATTTTTACTTTGTTGATAATAAACCGAAAAAGATGAAAAAAAATTATGCTTTCCAATTGTTGTTCCTGTTTTTATTGATGAGTTTTTCCCTTTCGGGGATTTCTCAAACCACCATTGTGGTACATGCCGACAAGCCTGGAGCCAAGATTGACAAATCCATTTATGGTCATTTTGCCGAACACCTGGGCCATTGCATTTATGGGGGTATCTACGTTGGCGAAAACTCCGAAATTCCTAACACAAAGGGGTTCCGTTCAGATGTGGTGGCTGCCTTAAAAGATTTAAGCGTCCCGCTGGTACGGTGGCCAGGTGGTTGTTTTGCAGACACTTACCATTGGAGAGATGGAATTGGACCAAAATCAGAGCGACCATCAATTATCAATGTACACTGGGGTGGTGTGACTGAAAACAACAGCTTTGGCACCCATGAATTTCTGGATTTCTGCGAACTGATCGGTGCGGATGCCTATGTCAACCTGAATGTGGGAAGCGGAACCGTACGCGAAGCAGCAGAATGGGTGGAGTATGTCACCTCTTCCAATGAGAGTCCGATGACCAATCTTCGTAAAAAGAACGGACGGGAGAAACCCTGGAATGTAAAATATTGGGCAGTTGGAAACGAAACCTGGGGATGCGGCGGCAACATGCGTCCTGAGTATTATGCCGATCAGTATCGTCAATATGCCTCATTTTTGCGTGCACCAGGCATCTATAAAATTGCCAGTGGTGCCAATGTTGAAGACTACAAATGGACAGAGGTGATGATGCGTGAGGCCGCAAGAATGATGAACGGACTTTCACTACATTATTACACAGTGCCCAATAATTGGCAAAACAAAGGATCTGCAACAGATTTCAACGAAGAAGTATGGTTCACTACACTTCAGAAAACGCTGAAAATGGATACCCTTGTTACCAAACATTCAGCGATCATGGATAAGTATGATCCCAGGAAAAGAGTGGGATTGCTGGTGGATGAGTGGGGAAGCTGGTACGATGTTGAACCCGGCACCAATCCCGGATTTCTTTTCCAGCAAAATTCGCTGAGAGATGCCATTGTTGCCGGTATAAACCTCAATATCTTCAACAACCATGCTGACAGGGTACGTATGAGCAACATTGCCCAAATGATCAATGTACTTCAATCCGTCATTTTGACGAAGGATAAGGAGATGGTATTGACTCCGACCTATTATGTATTTAAATTGTACAAGGTCCACCAGGAAGCCTTGATGCTGCCGGTTGAAATCAAATGTAACCAGTATACCCTGGGAACACAATCTCTGGATGCGGTGAACTGCTCGGCATCTGTCAAAGATGGTGTAGTGAGTATCACGCTTTGTAACCTGGATCCCAACAAGTCACAACAGGTCAGTTTTGATCTTTCCGGAATGAAACTCTCGAAGGTTTCAGGAAAGATAGTGACTGCAGGCAAAATCAACGCCTACAACGATTTTGGCAAGAAAGAGGAGGTCACAGAAGCCGACTTCAAAAATGTGAAAATTGCATCTGGTAAAGTAGACGCAACCATCCCTTCCAAGTCTGTGGTGTTGATACAGTTACAATAGAAATTAAGAATAATTGACGGGGTGACTCAGAGTCACCCCGTCAATTATTCTTTTTTCTCCTGAAAAAACGTTAACTTGTAGAGTAGGAATTTAACCTTCTAAAACTACTTAAAATGTTTTTTCAAACCGACCACCTTTACCACATTTACAATCAAGGCAATAACAAGCAGAAAATTTTCTTTAGTAAAAATAACTACTCATTTTTTCTGCATAAAATTCAAAATTATATTCTGCCTTACGGAGATTTGCTAGCCTGGTGTTTAATGCCTAACCATTTCCACATAATGATTTATGTCCACACCTTCGAAATAAAGCAAAGGAATGGGAAAAGAAGAACTTTAAATGATTCTATTGGGATTATGTTAAGATCATATGCCCGTGCTATCAATAAGGAAATAATCAGAACTGGTTCGCTTTTCAGGGAAGAGACGAAAGCAGCCTGCTTAACAGACCCAAGTCAAATCAATACTTCGTGGTATACCAAAGGACGCATGAAGGAGGTGATCCTCGAAAATCCAGATGTTGGTTATCCAAATATATGTTTCAATTATATTTTACAAAACCCGGTTAGGGCCGGGTTGGTACATTCACCAGCAGCCTGGAATTTTTCCTCATTTTCTGAGTACATTGAATACAATTCAGATAGCACGCTTAACTTCAAAAGAATCAAAGAGTTTGGACTCAATTTTCTTCATCTTGACGGGGTGACTCAGAGTCACCCCGTCAAGAATGGGAAAATGAAAAAAAAATGATTTTCAGTTTAGCTTTTCTAAATGATTGTTGTACTTTTGCCACTGCTGAAAATAGAAACCAGTAATATGGAAGAAGGCTCGAGTAAAAACAAATTATTTATCCTGATGTAGTCGGGACGATCGGCCTTTGTCTGTCCTCCTGCGCTAACTCAAAAAAAGCAAAGGAGGCTTGTATGACTTCAACAGTCCCATTTTTTCTAAGCCGCATTATAGGTGCCAAAGTATTTGATCCCGAAAGAAATTTCGTTGGAACGGTAAAAGATTTGCTGCTCAGCGCCGATCTCTCTACCAATCAGGAGCCCATCGAAAGACCTGTAGTTCACGGCATTTCGCTTAAAATAAAGAATCAGGTCAACCATTACTCATTTGACCATTTCGAAGTTTCCAAGAAGAAACGTAAACTCATTGTTCAATGCAACAGACTGGAGGAGCTCCCCGAGAACAAAAAAGAGGAGAGTATTCCGTTGGCCGCTCTCGTTCTGGACAAGCAGATTGTCGATCTGAATGGCCGCAAAGTTGTTCGGGTCAACGATGTCAGGCTGGTGACCATCAATAGCATCACCTACGCCATAGCCGTAGATGTTGGTATTGAAGGGTTGCTTCGTCGCATTGGGATTATTCAGCCGATCAAGTTTTTATTTTCTCTCGTCAAGGCCAGCGTTCCGTCAAAATTTATCTCCTGGGACGATATGGAGGCAATCGACTATTCCAATTTGAGCATCAAGCTTACCTCAACCTATTCCAAGCTCAATACACTTCACCCTTCCGATCTGGCCGATATCATCGAAGATCTGGATAACCGTTCACGCCAGTCGGTCTTCCTTGCCCTGGACGAAGAGATGGCAGCCGACGTACTGGAAGAGATGGAGCCCAAAGCCCAGATGAAAATCATCGAGGGAATGTCGGTCGAAAAGATGGCCGACGTATTGGAGAAGATGCCTGCAAACGAAGCTGCCGACATCCTCGATTCACTCGAAGAGGAGAAGGCGGAGTTGCTGCTGAACGAGATGGAAGCAGAATCCTCCTCCGAAGTACGTGAACTTCTGGAATATGAAAACTATGAGGTGGGTAGTATCATGACCACCGAAATACTTGCTTATCAGGAAGAAACTACCGTTGAAGCTGTATTTGAAGATTTGCGCGTCAACCAGCCCGAGGCAGAATCCCTGTTTGGTTTCTTCGTGGTCAACAAAAACAATGAACTTATCGCCACCTTCTCCTTCCGGGATCTGGCAGTCTCTCAACCTGAAGCCCGAATTTCATCTTTTATGAATGACGATCCAATCTTCCTCTATGATGAGCAGAAAATGGATGATGTGGCAGAACTGGTCTCCAAGTATAATCTTTTAACCATCCCTGTCATCAACAAAGATCACCAGCTTGAAGGAATGGTTGTCATCCATGACGTCATTGAGGATTTAGTAAACAAAAGAAGGACAAACAAAAAATAAGAGGGCTCAGGCATGTTCAAAGACAAACACAAAAGATGGTCCCTGTTTAAGAAAATCGGAATTTTCCTTGCAATATTAGGACCAGGAATCATCACCGGAAGTGTTGACAATGACGCCGGTGGTATTACAACCTACTCTGTAGCCGGCGCTTTGTACGGGTACAATCTGATCTGGACGCTGATTCCCTCGTTTCTGGTATTGATCGTCATTCAGGAGATGAATGCCAGAATGGGGATTGTTACCGGAAAAGGTCTTGCCGACCTTATCCGGGAAAACGCCGGAGTAAAAGTCACCTTTTTCATCTTCATTGGTTTACTTATAGCCGACATCGGCAATACAACTACTGAGTTTGCCGGTGTTGCAGGCAGTATGGAGGTATTCCATGTAAGCAAGTATGTCTCTGTCCCGGTAGTCGGGTTTTTAGTTTGGATACTTGTCGTCAAAGGTACTTACAAAGTAGCCGAACGCATATTTCTGGTTTTCAGTGTTTCTCTGCTGACTTACGTAATATCTGCCATTTTGGGCAAACCACACTGGTCCGAAATAGGGCATAGCATAATTCATCCTGATTTTCCTATCAATGGCAAAAGCCTGGCAATGATCATCGGGATCATAGGAACCACTATCGCCCCATGGATGCAGTTTTACATGCAGTCCTCTGTGATAGAAAAAGGGTTAAAGATGAAAAACTACAAGTATACCATGATCGACATCATCGTCGGTTGCATAGCCACAGTGGTTGTAGCTTTTTTTATCATGGTTGCCTGCGCATCCACCCTGTATGAGAATAAGATACCTATCGAAGAAGCCAAAGATGCCGCACTGGCTTTGCAACCACTTGCAGGACAGTTTGCCTCACAGGTTTTCGCATTCGGACTGTTTGTTGCTTCGATCTTTTCTGCCACTATATTGCCACTGGCTACAGCTTTTTATGTTTGCGAAGCCTTTGGATTTGAAGCCGGGATAGATAAAAAATGGGACGAAGCGCCTGAATTTTACGTGCTATATACCTCAATTCTTGTTATTTCGGCTGGTATCATTCTAATTCCCAATGCCCCACTTATCGCCATCTCATTATGGACTCAAGTAATTAACGGGGTTCTTTTGCCTGTTGTATTGGTTTGTATGATTTTGTTGGTAAACAACAAGAAAATCATGGGTGAATATGTCAACAAACCCCTCAACAACATCATCGGCTGGAGCACCGTCGTCGTTTTGGTTATCCTATCCTCCATGTTGCTCTTGTCCCCTGTCTTTAAAATGTTCTAATATTTAAAATTATATAAGCAATTCTATTTTTCATTGAGCAAATAGGGGAATTGAATGAATGCAACCCTCTTTATGCTTAGACTCTTTTTATTTTGATGTAAGTCGATTTAGCTTTGAATTAGTAAATAGACAATTAGTAAAAATTACATCAATTAATAAGTAGAACAATGAAAAACGTAGCATTTAAATTATCAGGATTTTTTCTTTTGAGTTTGCTGGTACTGAGCTGCTCAAAGACTGAAACTGGTTCTTCGCAAATTCCCCTTAAAGATGCATTGACCAGTAGTACCCAGAATTTAAACAGTGCAATAACAGACATTTCGGCTTTACAGGCATTTCAGCTCTTGAGCGTCAGCAGTGGATCAACACTGAAGTCAGGAACGATGATGACAACAACCACCGGTTATAGTGCACTGATTCCATTATCTCTTGTAAAAGGAGTGTATGATTATAAGGCGCTAAAGACGGAAGAAAGCAGTCATTATCCACTTATCCGCTTTTTTACGAAAAGTGCATCTCCCGGTAACATTGTGGTGAATTTGCCCTTGAGTAAACTGAAAAATTCGCATGATTTGAGAGAATATCATAAGGCAGATTCAACACTGACCAACAATTTCTCCATTTCTGTATCTGACTACCATAACAATTACAACAATTACCATGATTATGACTACCTGAATGTTGCCAATATCAGCATTGATAACGTAATAGCTGGTGGTTTAAGTATCAAGTCGCTTGTAAGCCCTAATCACAACACACAATATGCTTCCCAATTCGATTTCACCAACGGATATACCGCTAAATATCTATATTCATCCGGCGATACGACTGTCTCAAGCTTCACTATCCTTAAAACCGGCGGTATCTTATATCAAGAGAAGTTGCTTACGATCAAGAAAGATACAGCCAAATTTGGTCGCGAACACCAATATATCCTGACCATCGGTAATGTAAAAATTGTTAGAAAATATGGCTCACCGGCAGAAGTTTATGTCAATGGGGTATTGGATTCAAAAGCAGTTGTTACCATCATCGATAATGATGAAAATGAGGAATCGGAACATTCAATTACCAACAAGCGCGATATTCAGATTACCTTCGCTGATGGGACAGTCTCTACTGTATCTGCTTTAATTGGCAAATCAATTACTGACATTTCAACACTGTTTACCTCCCTTCACCAGGTTTACTTCGCAGCATATGTAGTTGACTGGTTAGCCTACGACATTTATTACAAAAGGTAAGTAAAACAAGTTTTTTCTTAATTATAGAGTTTCAATTCTTCCGCGGATATTAAGGGTATTTCGCGGAAGTTTTTTTTGCTTCAGTTCAGGTGCAGAAAATAGATCTGTTGAGAATTTCACGATTTACTACAGCAATCATCGCCACTTTGTTATTTGAATTTTGGATTCAAGTTGAAATAGAAATATTGATCAATCTTAATTTTACCGGTCCGATTAATCCTGATTTTATTTCACCCCTATACATTGTTGGAATCGATGTGTAATTATTCGCTAAAGTATTGTATATTAGTATTTCTATTTTATTTTCACCTTGTTGAACGAATGGAGTAATATTGAATTTCCAAGGTGGTGAAAGTTTGATACCGACACTCTTGCTATTGATAAACAATTCAGCTGAAGATACCAGATCACCAAGGTCAATTTCCAATCTGTTCTTTAAATCCAGGGCATCGATATCTATGGTTTTTCGGTACCAGGCACCACCGGAATAGGCTTTTAAACCATCAATTTTTGACCAGTCACCCAAATTGATGGAACCTTTACCACATTGCTGTTCGATATATTGCGGAATTGCACCTGCACCACAATACCCCGGCTGGTAATCGATTTTTAAAACTACTTGCGAACTTGTTGGTTTTGATTTGTTTAAATTCACGCTATAACTCGTTAATCCATCGGGTTGCTTTTCTCCGGGTATGGTCGGTATTTGAATTCCATCCATCCAGGTAGTCACTTTCCCGTAGGCGGCAAAAGTTAATGAACGTAAGGCCGGAGCTGATTCAAAAGCAAATAGTCCTGAGGAATTGTTTTCGTAGGAACAATCGAAAGGCAACACACCATAATCCCCGTACCAGCACATTGAAACCTGCATTTTTTCAGGACGTGGTACTCCGGGTTTGCGAACGACAAGGAAGGTTTCGCAAGCCTTATTATACATCATTACTATCGGATTAGCTCCTTTTTTTAATGAAATTATTTTGCTGTTTATGTCTGTTTTTGAATTATTTACAATTAAAATAGCTGGTTTTATATCACCAGTAAGTAAATCAAAAGTGCCATCATAAGGAGCAATGACAGAGGTGAAAAGCAGGTAGTATGTTCCATCGGGTTCTGGCACTCTTGTTTTCGACATTTTCACATTTTTTAAAGCACCTAAACGGATGAAATTATCATACATTTTCCCTTTTAAGCCATGGTAGCCCTGGTGCCCGGGGTCTCCTTCCACACCCTGTTTCCAGGAAAAACCATATTCTTCGAACCGGTATTTTTTACCTGAAATTTCAACTTCATCTGTCCTTTTTTGAGGGATCATCGTTAATAATTCTGCCTCCGATGGCGCATCGGGTAATGCTCCAAGTTTAAGAAATTGCGTTCCAAATGCACAAGTGACACTTTTCCAGGTCTTATCCAAAGTGAGTTTTCCTCCGGCATATTCTTTGTTCTCACTAAAATAGATTTGACGTACCTGAGCACCTAACAATTCATTCTTTGCTGGAAGCTGAAAATCTCCCCATTGATTGTCGAGCGAAGGCTTCAATTCAAATTCCCAGGTACTGCCGAGATCAATTTGTTTGATGACTTTATCCCGTGTCATAACGTTTTTGCATGCTCTGTTTTCTGAATCAAAAACGATAATCTGAATTTCTTTGTCAGACAGTGGTAAAGTTACTTCTGTCCCTTCATTTGTTTGAACAGCAAATTGGGAGAGTGAAGTTATCTCGCCATTCCAGGGATTCCATAATTGAACCGAACCTTTGGCTTTGAAAAAACATTTGCTTCCTTCCGGAAGTTTGTATAGTGCATATACATCGCGATTCCCAATAATCCGGTGCATCACGTAAGGACGCTCTTTCAGATCGGTCAGTATTTTAAAATCGGGCGAATATTTTCCTGAAATAGCTGAAGGTACGGCTTTCGCATCGTCGCATTGAATCAACTTTTGTCTTTCAGAAAAAATGTCTGCGACGAGTTTCGTAATTTCCACGTCATTCGTACCATTTTTTTCTGTTGCTTCAGGAATTTTACCAATATTTACAATGACTCCCCCTGCTTTTTTAAATTCTTCCAATTTTTTGAGAGAAGCATAACGGATTGCTTTCATCGAAGGAACAATCAGCACCTTATATTTTTCACCGGAAATATTCAATTCACCATTTTTTACCTTAGAACGTGCCAAGGATTCAAAATCAATAAAATCAAAGTCTATCCCATTGTTATAAAGCTGCTTCCCGGTTTCAAAAGCGATGTCCACTGATTTTTTGCCGTCCATTTCGGCAATTACCGGTTCGACAGGATACATGATTGCCACATCGCAATTGTGATAACCTTGTGACAATAGATACGATAGCCGTTGAATGCAATTCATTAGCGGATCAATATGTTTCCAATAAGGCATCCGGAAATGATTACATGGTGGCGCCCATTCCCACCAACCTCCTTGAGTTGAATAGTACAAACCATGAAACGACAAGAGGTTATAACCTGCCACGAAATTGCCGAAAATAGCATCTGTGACATCAGCTGAACTTGTGCCCCAACCACTGCTGTGAAAACCTTCGAGCCAGACTCGCGGGCGGTTGTACAGGTGAGCTATAGATGAAGCAACTTTGGCCTTAATGATATCTTTTGATAGTTGCGACTGGTCTGAACCCGGTCCCTGATTCCACCGTTGTGTGCGGAAGTAATCACCAAACTCTGTTACTTGCTTTCCACGTCCACCATGATCGCATCCAAAGATCATTCCTCTGTCCTGATGCCATTGATAGACGGGTTTGAAGAAATTTTCTTCACTGAGGCTCACAATTACATCGTTGTAATCGAGTTTAATTTTTGGCGTGATTGGCCCAATATTAACATATAAAGCATCAAGATAAGGGATTACGTCGTAGCCTTTGCGCTTTTTGAACTCTTGGGCGAAGTAACTATCCCATAGATTTCCGCTGACTCTGAAGTTTAATTCATCAGAAAAGAAGAAATTGAGTGCTCCGGCACCCTTCGTTGCCAACGCTTTTTCAAATTTTTCGAAAAAATAGTGATTATAAGCCCTTCCGCTTTGCGGGTGCATGGGATCGTAGGAGGGAACCAACCGTTCAGAAAATACACCTATCATCCTCCATGTTTCGTTCCCAAAATTGTAAATCAAACTGTTGCCTTTTACCCTGGAAAGCAGATCTTTTCTGGTCTCAATGATTGGAGAGCTGTCTTTCCCAATTTTAAATGCGGTGAGCGTAAGAAGATTTTCAGGCACATCCAGGTTTCCTGCTCCTGTAAGAACTTTTGTGTACTCCTTTAATTCTGAGCCGTTTAATTCAGGATTTTGTTTTATTGCCTCATCCATTGAAAATCCCTGACCAATACCAAGCGTATAATCACTCAGACTAACGGTCATGTCCCGCTTTTGAGCTTCAGCAGCAAACCATTTAAAAAGTTTCCACCAGGCATCTGTATAAAGCGCCGGTTTGCTCGGATTCGACAGACCAGACGACGCAACGCCGCCGGAATCAGTGTGGCTATAATTGATTTGCAGGCTGGGTATTCCTTTGTTTTTTAGTTGATCCAGTTGCCAAAGAAGGCGCTCATGGGTAAGTGTATCGCCCTGCCACCAATAAAAAGGGACTTCGCCATAACCTTTTGGAGGATGGATGAATCCAGGTAAAACATCGAGTACCTGACTTCGATCCGAATAACCTACAGGCAACCTGGTTTGTGCTGTTGAATGGAAAGAAATCAACAGAAATACTATGAATAGACAAATTATACAATTTTTCATCTGTATTTACTTGATTAAGTTTTGCGACAAGTGATAAGTTTTTCCCTTTTCAGTTAAAAGTTCAATCGTTTTTTCTTTATAACGGACTGTGCAGTGACCTCCTGATTTAGATAGGACATCAGCACTTTTAAGTGCCCTATTTTCCCAGGCAATGTTCACTTCAAAATTACCGCGGGCACACAGTCCTCTTACACTGCCGGTTGGAAAGGCTGGAGAAAGGGCCGGCAAAAGATTTATTTCACCGTCATGACTCTGCATCAACATTTCCCCTAGTGCGGCCGTGATTCCCAGATTGCCATCGATCTCCCAGTATTTATCGAAAAATTTGCTGGTAAAGTTTGGGAAGAGTGCCAGTTTAAAATGGCGGTCCAATACTTTTTGAAGTTCTACTCCGTTTTCGAGACGAGCAAAGAAATTTGCCGGAAATGCCCCTGTCCACGATCCGGAGTTATAAGCCTCGCCAGGTTTGCGAAACTCAATAGTTTTGCGAATGGCTATGGCCAATTCAGGCGTTTTTCGAATTGAGATCAGATGACCGGGTGCCAAACCCCACCCATGAGCTACCTGACCATTTAATGGATTTGCTGGTTGCCATGGATCAAGCCACTCCTGCAATTGCCCTGTTGCAGGATCAACCATCATAGGAGGTAATTGAGGTAACAGGGAGGATAGTTGATCGGCAAACTCCCTATCTTTTCCCAATATCCTGGATGCCTCAATGCAGTAGTTGAAAAGGCTTCGAATGATCTGCATATCCTGTGTAGCCCCCAGGCAGGCCCATCCAACCACTCCGTCGGGACGGATGTAATTATTTTCGAACGACATGGAAGGATTGGTCACCAGCCATCCGGTTTTGGGGTCTTTCTGAAGTGCATCAACAAAAAACAAAGCTGTACCTTTCATTGTTGGCCATACATCGGCCAGATAAGCTTTATCCAGGGTAAACAGGTACTGCTCCCACAAATGATGGGCAAGCCATGCGCCGGCAACCTGATAAATATTCCAAAAACCGCTGCCTCCTTCCGGAGAGGTATTGCGCCAGATATCAGCATTGACACCTGCTACCCAACCCCGGGCTCCATAGATGTTTTTAGCAGTCTTTGCTCCGTCAACGGAAAGATCTTTAATCAAATCGACCAATGGCAGATGACATTCGGCCAGATTGGCCAGGTTAACCGGCCAATAGTTTATCTCAACATTGCAATCCATTGTATAGTTGGAACTCCACGCCGGACGCAAGTCTTTGTTCCAGATGCCCTGAAGCGTTGCCGCTTTTGTCCCCGGTCGGGAAGAGGAGATGAGCAGGTACCTTCCGAACTGAAAGTAGAGTGCTGCCAGGTTGGGATCCTTTCCTGCCTTGTAGTTTTTAATTCGTTCCTGCAACGGTTTAAGTGCAGCACTGTCTGTTCCTAAATCGATATCCATTCGCCCAAAAAGATTTACATAATCGTTAATGTGTGCCCTTTTCAACTGATTGAATCCCTTTTTAACGGCTTTATCGATATCACCCGAGCAGAGAGTCTTGTATTCTTTCCCTTCAGTATAAGGATTTTTGTCGAAACCGTTATAGCTGGTCTGTATCGCCAACAAGATAACCACCTCGTCAGCACCTTTAACGGTCATTATACCATTATCGCAGGTGATTTGTCCTCCAGTAGGCAGAATACGGGCCTGTGCCTGAAAACGCATCCCTTTTCTCTCTTCAAACTCATTCTTCATCGCGGCGTTAGCGAAGAGAAGATGGGGGGCATTACTGGGCGCCCTTCCTTCAAGTTTCAGGTCATTTCCGGAAGCCGAAACCTGATAGGGAAGCTGACTGTTGAGTGAAACAGAGAAGTTCAATGCTCCTTTTCGGGAGGCATGGATTCGGGCCACCAAAACATTGTCGGGGTAAGAGGCAAATACTTCGCGGGTATAGGTGACATTCCCTGCCTGATAGGTGATTTCCACCAAACCATTATCCATGTTAAGTTCCCGCCGGTATCCTGAGATTTTCTGAGGATGATCAAAATCCAATATCAGATCGCCAACAGGTTGGTAACATTGACACCATGGGCTCTGCAAGTGCTCAGCTATTAATTTTTCGGCTTCCTTAGTTTTTCGCTCATTGAGCAAAGACCGGATTTCAGGAAGGAATTTGTGAGCTTCATAGTTTTGCTTGTCCTTCGGTTCACCCGCCCAAAGCGTCTCTTCATTCAGACTCCAGATATCCCGCTTAATACCTCCTTGTACCATGGCTCCCAGACGTCCGTTTCCGATAGGGATGGCCTCTTCCCATTTTGTTCCCGGTTCCGAAAACCACAAAACATACTTTTTCGTCATCGGCATTTCGCTGCAACCAAACAATAGGATGCACCAAATACACAAAATAACATTTCTTATCATAGCATATCTTTTAATCAATTCATTGACTGTTAGTTTAGAAGTTCGGTGTCCATCTTTTTAATGAAAATTGAACAGTCGAGAATAGCACACTTATCGGAGTATGTTTTATCTGTGAGTAAACTCTATTGCACTCTTGGTGGTCATCAAAGAATAATTGTCATCATTCCACCGATTTTACCTGACGGAGCGTCACGGGACCCAACAGACCTGATTCCTGCAAAACATCATCTTTCTTCCAAAGCCGCCAGGTAGTAAAGCTATGACGCCCTGTCGGACTTGGTTTTTCTTCCGATAGCCAATCTGGCCAGGTATTTTGTTTTAGCGTACCATTGGGATTGCGTTCACTGTCTTCGGGCAGAAGCTCATCACCAATCTGTCGGTTCACCCACAAATTGACCACCTCAATCTTCAGGCTGTTTTCACCTTCATGAACCAGTGATGTAATATCGGTCCGATAGGGAGGCTTCCAGATTATCCCTGCATTTTTTCCATTGACAAATACATTTGCCATCACTTGAACCTTCCCCAAATCGAGATAAAGTTGATTTCCTTTTTTAATCGAATTGGTTGGAATTACAAGTGTTTTGGAGTAGCTTCCTGTTCCTGAAAAATAGTTGATTTCCTTATCTGGAAGGCGGGTCCATGATTCCAGTTGATTCAATGTTACGTCCGCTGAAACACCACTTCCTGCCGGGAATTTTAGTTTCCATGGACCTGAAACCACCATGGGTTTCAGTTCGGAGGAGCTATTTACGGTCAGTTTTTCCCCATCGGCTTTGGTGAAAATATAACTTCCCGGAAAGGAGATTTTGCCACTTAGAACATCAAAAATGCCTGCTTTGAAATTTTCATTTTTTATATCCCGTGAGGCAATGCCGTCCTGAAGCAACGTCTCACCATTGCAGGTGATTTTTACCACCCTTTTGGGATCAGAATCCGTTTTGGGAGAAAAGACGACGAATACACTACCGGCAGGGCCAAGTAAAACAGGAATGCGTATGGTCCCTTCACCAGTAGTTGCATAAGTCCTCAAAGCTTTCGTTTTGCCAGTCTCAGGATCCCACAATGAGGGACGTTTCCCGGTTACCCGGAATGTACAGTTGGCCACAATTGTGGAGTCAGCGCCATTAGCGACGAAATAAACATCCGAATCATTGATTTTCCGGTGGATATACCTCAGTTTCTTGTCGGAAACAAAATCAGAAACCAGACCGATTCTACTCAGCGCCTCTTCCGGAGAAATATTTTGGAATACCCGTCCTTTCCCCACTTTTCGTTCCTTAATGTGTTCTACCCTGGTTCCCCACAGTTCCTCCACCATCGCCGTCAGTTTTACATCAGCCTTAGGATAATCAGTCAATCCGGGCGTTGCGAGGGGTGGATCGCCAAGTACCGATGCTCCTTGCACAACCAGATCGCGAATATGCCTTAACGTGGATTCTGTCATGGTTCCAGTATGGGTCAGCACCAGCAGTCGGTGCGAGTTTCCTGAACCGTCGATCAGTTTTCCGTCAGATACCTTAACCCGTTGAAAAGCATCGGGACTGCAGGCATCGTAATCGTAACCGGTAATTGGCAGAATTTTATAGCGGTAAATGGTTTCTTCAGGCTGAAGGTTCAGCACATCGGACACAAAGGTCCCCTGGCGTAACAAGTACTGGCAGCGGGTCAGATAGCTATGCCAGGGCAATGAATATTCCCACCATGTCTGGGTGCGTTCATAATGCAGCCCATAAGGGCCCATTGACATTCCTGGCTTTCGGTTAAGCCAGGGTTGCATGGCGAAACGATGAAAAACGAATCGATTCACTCCATCGCATAAAAACCGGTCACCAATTGCCTTGATGTTGGCAGGATGCAATAGCCATCTTTCTTCTTCTGCTGAGGTAAAACTTTCTGCTCCTGCAATGGGCCGGTTGTTGAGGTGTGCTGCAGATGACATCCCTTTCACCTTGTCGAAATACCAATCACCGTCATTGCGGGTCCAGAATTCACTCATGGGTTCATCTGTCCAGTTGGCGGCATCCAGATCGTTTCCAATGGTGTTATAGGATTCAAAGGAAAACCGCAATCCATGTTCATGGCAAAGCTTCTGCATCTCCGCTACATAATTTTCAACCATCAATTCTGAAATGGTTTTGCGTAAATCCCACATAAAACGTTCGGTTATTTGCAAGTCTCCGATAACCCTTCCAGTGAAAACAGGGAGGAATGGGACAATGTCATAGCCCCTTCTTTTTTTGAATTCTTCGGGCATATTTTTTGTCCAGTTTTGGGGGCCGACTTCCCAGCTGTCAATATGTGCAGTAACCAGTGTTTTCCCGGCATCAGGTCCGACCAGTTCCACCAGTTTTTTCATCATGCCATCAAAATTCTTCCGGATTCCTTCCTTGCTCAGCTTGTCACACTCAGGGCCCGTGCCTTCTAAAGGTGCCGGTCCATTATTCACACCGGTAAAGGTATGTCCAATCCTCAGGATTATCCATTTCCCTGCCGGAGCATTCCATTTAAGATGACCCCTGACATCCATATTTTCGGTAAGGTTAATCACGTTTCCTTGCGAAAGAATCACATTGGCAGGTGCAGAATCACTCAGTGCGGCACTTTGTCCAAAAATTCCGCTCTTTGAGAACAATGCCTTCAATGGAAAGTATTCGATATGGTAACGGGGATGGATCTCCAGGTCGCTGAGGGTAACCTCCTTCTGCTTGGTGTGGGCTTTCAGTAACTGAATCCTGAACCGGGAAGCAGCGACCAAATTGAATACCACAGAATTTTTACCATTTTTCAGAGAAAAAGTTTTTACGGATTTAAACTCTTTTCCGTCGTTGGAAACCTGAAGAACGGCCTCGAACCAACCATCCATAACCAGTCCGGTGGCCGTCAGATCGAGTACACAGGCAGTAAATGAAGAATCAAACCGAATGCTCAACGAAGGGAGCTTTTCGGTGTTGTTAAAAGACAATTTCAAAGGATTTTGCGCTGTGGGAAAGGCGGGGCTCGACACCCCTTCGTCAGTCGAAATACTGAGGGAAGGGGCGGCATCCATCATGTGAACCACTTTTAAATCCGGGTTCCGGACAGCCATAACAGCAATATCACGATAGTAATCGCCTTTCGCAGGAGGCTGAGGCAACATTGTATCGACCAGCCTGCTACCTGTCACCGGCGTCTCACTGGATACGACTGTTTGCATGGCATTTTCCGGTGTTATCCATGGGCCGCCACTGCCTGTCCAACCGGCATCATTTGTCATGTTGACTTCCAGTCCCAACCGATGCGCTTCCTGAACAGCAAACCGGAACATTTCTTTCCATTGCCCGTCCATAAATTTTATCGAACCAGTGGGTATTCTGTCCATTGTATTAAGGTTAATATCCATGATCAGCACCCCTCCAATTCCGACCCGTTTCATGGCTTCAAGATCAGCGGTGATCCCTTTGCGGGAAACATTACTGTTCACCCAGAACCAATAGACCCAGGGTCGTGCTGATTCAGGAGGATTTAAAAAAGCTTTTCTGATAGAACCAATCGAATCAGTAATTGAAGTTGCCTTATGCTGAGCTGATAAGCCCATAGACGACAAAAAAAATGCTGCAAATAATAAAATAAAGTGTACAATATATTTTTTCATCATAGCTAGTTACATCCGTAAATAATTTATATTTAAGAAGGGACCGGAAATTAAAGAGTATTCTTCCCGGAAAATCTGGATTCGTTTCATCTGATAAAAGATAGTCAAAGATAGCAGAACGTTCGGAATTGTAATGGTTAGTGTATATTCTGCTTTCCAGCTCGCAGCTTCGTCGTTGGTTCCCATTACCAATTAACCCAACAGGTATGCGGAGTCGCAAGCTAAAAACGAGAACCATATCCGGGATAAAAAAACCGGGGTAGCACTTTGGGACTACCCCGGTGACGCAAATTTGCATAAAACAAATTGTCGGTACTCAACCCTCTTACAAAGAGAGATTAGTTATGATTAGGTATGCATTCTCTCTATTACCAAGGTTTTGTTGATCCCTGCAACAGCCACATTTTACTCCACTGGTTATCTTCGGCCGGAACTAATTTTGCAATTGCAGCGGCAACATTTACTTTATTTAGAATCGGTTCTTCGGCGCCATACGGATACCGTACCGGAATTTTAGATCCGTTATTGGCTGAAATTAAATTCGCTCCCAGATTTGGAAGGCCTGTTCTGCGCCAGTCAAACCAGAATTCGGGTGTCATGAAACATGCCAACCACTTTTGGGTCATCAGAACGTTAGTTTTGGCAGCGTCATCGGCTGCAGAACTATATTTACTTGCCTGTGCAGCAATAAAAGCGCTTTCAGAGAAGTTGTCCAAAGCTTGAGTCGTTGGATTATAAACAGTCTTGCTTCCGTCTGCGATAGCATATTGCCGCAAACTTGCGGTAATTCCCTGTTTAAAATATTCGACTGCATCGCCACTGGAAATCCATCCCTTCTGACGCCCCTCAGTTAGTATAAAACAGAGTTCTGCGTAACTCATATAGACGGCCCTTACTAACGGATTCGTATTTTGAGCATAGATATCGCCCAGGTACGAAACATTTGGATTGGCAGCAGCATCAATATAAACACTGGAATTAAGACTCTTGATAGTATTAAGGTTCGTCAGATTCGAAAGATTATAAAGGTCGGGAAATCCCAAAGCCGCCGGTAAACCGACATGCCTGTCGGTATCGATAGACGTTGAACCAACCTGGGCAGGAGAAACATTCAGGATAATCTGTCCATCGGAAAGTTTCACATAACCTGTTGCGGTAGTACCAACCACCAGCTGAACATCGACAGGACGGATAAAAGTAGTAAGTCGTGGATCTCCGTCTGCCTTCAACTCATTGACAAAGGTTTTACATGGCTTGCGGCGATAGTATTCTGACCTGTTGTTCCAACCGAGCGGTCCGCCTGGCCATGCAGTGTTCGCATCGGTTCCGGGATAGGGAATGGATGCATTATCGCTACTGGAAGTAAAAATCGGATAAGTTGCCATATTGCCCACCATGGTACTAAATTCAGTCTTGACATCGACGCCGGCAGCAGTCATATCAGCCAGTTTCTCAGACAGCCTGATTAAATACCTTAACCGCAAAGAGTTGGCAAATTTTCTCCATTTTAGAACATCGCCCTGAAACATGATATCTGCAGATGAAGCCCCGTCAACAGTCGTAACAGTCGCCAAAACCTCATTGGCAGATTTCAAATCGGCCAATATCCCCTTGAAGATATCTTTCTGAGCATCGTAAACCGGGGTAAAGTTCCCAGTAGAGGCTTTCATCGCTTCTGAATAAGGCATATCACCCCAGAGCGACGTCATGAAACCATACCAAAAGCTACGCATTATTTGACCTACTGCCGTGTAGAATTTTCGGTTGCCTTCTATCGTTTCGCTTTTGGCATTATCCACAATGTACTGGCTGTTAATCAAAGAGGAATTGTATGCACTAAAATTTTGTGGACTCCAGCTAAAAGTATTGGTACCTGCGAAATCGATATAGTCCCGCTGCATGTATTGCATCGCTTCCGACAAGGTAATTGTATTTCCGTATACTTGTCCCCGAATATAGTTGCCCGCAGAACTGGAGAGAACAGATGTCAGAACATACTGTATATTAATATCGCTGGCATTCAGTTGATCGGGGCTCTTATTAATCTCCGTGAGATCCTGGCAGGATGTTGTCAGCAGGATTACTATCATGATCATGCTGAGAAATATAGTTTTTAGCTTTTTCATCTCTTTCGAGTTAAATTGATTTTTTTTCATCTCTTTCGATTTTAGAAGGTAACATTGAGTTTAAAACCGATAGGCATAATGATCGGTGAGCCATTCCAGAGGACGAATCCCTGCATGGTATTACCGCCAGGACTCTGATTGTACATCCCCTCAGGATCCTGGTTGGTCTTGTTCGCGGCATACAGGAGGATGTTTTTCATGAATCCGGAGAGGACGATGTTTTGAGCGCGCACTTTTCCTGCCCATGATTTAGGTAGTGTGTACGAGAGCGCAATCTCCCGGAGTTTAACAAATGTGGCATCGTAAACCCATTCCGTTTTTTGGTCAAGATAAAAGTATCCGCCTGAAGGCTGGAATACATCATACGCCTTGATTATCTTTGTTCCGGTTGCTCCAAAATTCTCTTTATAACCACCTGATCCATCGGATATTACCCCCGGGAAAAAAGCCCCTTCGTACGCTCCGTTGCTGTAAAGAAATCCGCCAAGATCCTGTGTGCGTCCACCGATCCAGACATTGTTCTGGTAAACCTCAGGATGCGATTTGATCTCGTTAGCCAAAGCATTCATATCGCCTTTAAAGGAATTGTTACCAAGGATACCAGAGAATGTACTGGAACCTGGATCACCACCGTGGTAATTCTCTACTTTTCCGGCCCTGCCCAATCGCAGCATCGTTTCGTCCATATATTTACCCCCTTGTCTCCAGTCAAAACTTAACGAGAGCGAGACACTTTTATAACTCACACTGGTCTGCAATCCCACCATAAAGTCGTGCATATAGCTGCCGATATAATCTCCCCCGGCTGGGCCATTTTGCATTTTTCCGTTTGCATCGAGTAAAGGCCATCCTTTATAAGGACCATCTGGAACCCGCTTCATATCTGTGCCATAAAAAGAGCCTACATAGTCGCCTACCTTGGTCCAGGCATAAACTTCGCGGCTTGCCCAGAACAGGAACTGGTTAATACCCGGGGTCAACTCTTTCAACTGACTTCTTTCCCTTGTGAAATTTGCATTTATATCCCAGGTCAGATTTTTGGTTTTGACAGGAATAGCGTTTAATCCAATTTCAAGCCCTTTATTTTCAACGTTACCTGCATTGATCGTTGCTGCTCCATAACCTGACATTGATGAGGTGGCAGCATTCAGGATCTGGTTTTTATTCTGAACCTTGTAATAGGTAAAGTCGAAACCGAGCCGGTTTTTGAAAAAGGAGACATCGGCACCAATTTCAAACGCACTGGCGATCTCAGGTTTCAGGTTGATATTGGGCAAGCTGCCCGGAACTGAATACACCGTATTGGAACCCCATGTCCCTTGATTGAGCACCGTCGCAATTACATAAGGATTGGTATCTTTACCAACTTGTGATAAGCCTGTTCTGACTTTTAACAGAGAAACCCATGAGGGAAGCGAAACCACCTCATTGATCAAAACACTCAGGGAGGCTGACGGGTAGAAATAGGACCTGTTAGCTTCGGGCAGTGTACTCGACCAGTCATTCCTGCCAGTTACATCAAGATAAATCATGTTGTTATAGCTCATGTTAACCAAGCCATAGACGCTGTATATATTTTTCTTGTAGGTATAGTCATAATAACCAAGGCTGCCTCTATTTACATTGGAAAGCGTGTAAAGACCAGCCAGAACAAGGGAACTACCACCACCATACATCGAATAATTTCGTTGTGTCATCAGGTTGCCTCCGACAGAGGGGTTAATCTGAAATTTTCCAATCGTCTTTTTGTAGGAGATCAGGAAATCGGCATTCATCTCTCTCGTATTATCGATTTGCTCAATAAACATACCTTTAGCCGTGTTATTTCCTCCGCCATCGCCGCCATAACTCGACCAGGGCTGCCTGTACGTCCTTTTGTTGTCATTGCTGCTGAATGAATAGCGACCCATCGCCTTTAAATCGGGAAGAATCTGGTAATCGAGTTTGATGTTCCCGATGGTTCTCAACCGGTTGAATCCGTCCTTCAATTCATAGGCGGCAAACCATGGGTTGTCGTAATTTGTACTGACTCCTTTTTGCAGTACGTTAGGTATTTTCCAATAATCTTTAAGATCATTGATATTCACATGAGGAGGAGTCTGGTAGAGTGCCATATACTGACTGTCGCCCCCGTTTTTGACCGGATAGTTATCTGAATTGGGATTTTCAATATCAAGATTGGCTGCTATCTTCACTTTTTTGGTGATGTCGTAGGTAACTGCCATATTCACCCCGTTGCGGTTTAAATTAACACCTGGATATACCCCGGATGCATTCAGGTGGGAGAGAGAAAGCCGGTAAGTTCCCCGATCGTATGACCCATTCACGGCCGCATTAACTACCGTTTCTGCGCCTGTTTGAAAGAAATCCTTAAGGGTGTTATTGTAAAATTTCAGCGGCTGGGCAACCCCGTTTGTATTCCACTGAATAGCAGAAACACCCGCCTCCGGACCATTCCATTGCTGATAGGCGCTCTCATTTAAAACCCCGCTTATACCCGTGGTAAACCTGTTTTGAAGCTGAATATACTTGTAAGGTACCGAATAGGTTGATCCAACACTTACATCTACACCTATTCCGTTCTTAATCTGCTTTCCCGATTTGCTCGTGATCAGGATCACACCGGTTCCTGCCCTGGACCCGTAAAGAGCCGCCGCACTCGGACCTTTCAACACGGTAACACTCTCGATATTTTCGGGAGCTATATCTTTCATCACCCTTTGATCGCCCACAGGAACCCCATCCACAACAACCAGCGGATTATTGTTGCCGGAAAGAGAAGTGATTCCACGGATATTGACAAAGGTTTCGGAGTTGACATCATTCGAGGTGTTGGCGATTTTCACCCCCGACATTTTTCCTTGCAGTGCGCCGAGAAGGTCTTTCTGAGGCACACGAATCATCTGATCCGATTTCACCTCCCCGACTGAGTAACCCAACGCTTTTTTCTCTCGTTTTAATCCAAGAGCGGTAACCACAACATCGCTGATTTCTACGGTGGACTCAATAAGGGTAACCATAAGGGAATTTTTACCAACACAGGAAATCTCCTGTGTTACCATACCAACAAATGAAAAGACAATGACCCTGGCATCAGTAGGGATGTTCAATTGAAATTTCCCATCCATATCAGTAATAATTCCGTTTGTTGTCCCTTTGACAAAGACAGAAACACCGGGAAGTGACCCTCCTGACTGATCAGTCACTTTACCAGTAATCTTGCGTTCCTGCGGCATCAGCATTTCCAGATTGGCTGTTCCTTTCTCTTTCACTACCACATACCGGTCGATTATTTTATATTCCAGTCCGGTTTTTGCCAATACCTGATCAAGAATATCGGTAACAAGGGCATCTTTCACTTCAACCGATACCGTTTCTTTTGATCTTATATCGTCTTTGTTAAAATAAAAATAGAACTCACTTTGATCCTCAATTTGCCTAAAAACATCAATTAAGGAAGAGTTTTTGGTAGACACATTTAGTTTGGTGTTCTGCGAGTAAGTAGTCGCGCTCATGGCTACTAAACTTCCAAATAGCAGAATGACAGTTAGTTTCATTATTCGCAATTTTTTAGTCCACGACCCTTTATCGCCGAGGATAATTCGGTACATTTTCATAAATTTGAATGATTTAAATTAATTTTAAAAGGTTTGTTTGAATCTTAAGTTACGGTGGAGATGGGACGAACATCTTCACCGTTTTTTATAGTCTTCACTTTACCATAGGCATTCTGGTTTTAAGATCGTTTGTAAATAGTTATTTTATCCTTTCCGTTTGAATTTATCTGATGCTGGAATTTGATGGGCGAAAGCAGTTCCAATGCCTGCATGATTTGATCAACCGGTTTGTTCTTTAGTATAGTTCCTGTAAACCTTTTTGATTTAAGCTGCTGATCGGCAAAGTAGATCTCCACATTAAACCACCGCTCCAGTTTAAGGGCAATCTGATCCAATCTTTCGTCGTCAAAAAATATTTTTCCTTCGATCCAGGCTGAATAGAAGGCTGTCTTTTCCTCTTTGATAGTCAATGTCTTTGTATTTTTATCTTTAGTAGCAATTTGACCGGAATGTAGTTTGACAATGGTTTTACCCTCACAATCCTGAACAGCTACTTTACCCTCAACCAAAGTAACAGATGAGTAGTTATCTTCTGGATAGGCCGAAAAGTTGAACGATGTTCCCAACACTTTAACCTTTAAATCGGCCGAATTGACGGTAAATGGTTTGTCCGGCATTTTAGCAACCTGAAAATAAGCTTCTCCCTTTACTGAAACTGACCTGCTATCTTCAGAGAATCTGTCCGGATAGCGCATGGTAGTACCTGAATTCAACCAGACTTTTGTCCCGTCGCTCAGGGTCAACTGGCTCATCTGACCATAAGGTACGAATATCTCAGAAAAGTGTGGTGCCTGGTCTAAAGAAGAATGAGAACGGAAAAGATTTCCGGCAATAAATGCAACCGCAACTATGGCAGCATATTTCATTGCAGCTTTTATCCAACGCAATCGATAGGTTTTAATTCCAGCCCCAACCCTATGCCAGGATACTATTTTCCCGTTTTCAGAAATAGGACCTGCCTTCGAGAGATCTTCTTTAATTTTTTGTGCCTTTTCAAATTTGATTAAATGCCCCTTCCCGGACATCATTTCATTGAATTCAATTTCTTCTTCAACACTAAGCTCATTGTGAAGCTTACCTGCAATTTTTTCCCAATCGGAATCTTGATTTTCGATCATTTCTGGTGTTAATTTCTACGTGTTAGACGAAAATGTGTTTCAATAGGGTGACAGGGGGAGAAATAATTACAAATTACAAATTACAAATTATTTGATTACAGATCAGATGGTTGGCAACAGATTGCCTCGTCGTGCCTCCTCCCAAGGACGGTGCTTTATTGATAATTAGAGGTGAGCATAAACAACAATTGCAACGATTTGGGGTCAAGTTCTTCTTTGAGAAACCTGTAAGCACGCCCCATCTGGGTCTTTACGGTATTGACTGTAATATGCAATTTTTCGGCGATCTGGGCATAGCTGTAGGATTCGTAAACAGCCAACTCAAGTATCCGGCGACGCCGCCCGGGAAGCTTTTCCATCGCTTTGTAAAGTAAAGCGTAGCGATCCAGTTCACCAGGCTCATCATCTGGAAGATCTGGTATGGTGTTCTCTGCCAAATAGAAATTATGCTCCTTTCTTCGAAGGGTATCTATCAAACCATTGCGTAATATTTGAAAAAGATAAGCTTTGACAGATCTATCTATTGTCAGGTCGTTTCGCTTCGTCCAAAGCTTTATAAAACAGTCTGAAACAACTTCGTCAAGAATGGAGGGATTGTGACAAATTTTTTTACCAAAGAGGTACATCTGGTAATAGTACCTATCATGCAACACCTTCAAAGCCTGGGTATCCCCATTTCGAATCTTTTTCCATAATTTCAGATCCTCCTCCATTCAAACCGAATTAACATCCCTGTAAAAAAAGATAGACAACAATGCAACACTGTTGCAACCACACAAAGGTATCAATAAGATTTTAGAAAAATCAACGCTTATCAGGCTGAATCTGATTTTAGCGATCTGTTGATTAGGCACTAATGAAGTCCGGATCGGCTCCGCCATGCTTATCTATTTATTGTTGGATTGGGGTTGAGACCAAAATAGGAATATTGAGCCGCTTTTCCAACCTTGATGAATCTCCGACTGAGAACGGAAGTTCCATGCTCAGGTGTGAACTCCGCCACCAACAGGTAACCTCCCGGCTGGGTCGGCAAAGTGAAGGCCACCGGGATATCGGTACGCAAGTAGGAGGGCAATTTTACCAGGAAAATTTGTTCACCGCTGCTTTTACCTGCTGCATCGTAAATCTTCAGTTTGACTGTCCCCGAAACCGTCTTGGGCAGATTGTTGATCCCTGCCAGGTTGAAAAGCAGGGTGGACCCTGGCTGGTGTGGATCGATGTATTTGGTATAGCGCTCGTCTGTCAGATTGATGTAGGTTGCAGCCGGGGCAAAGGCATGCCGGAACCAATCAAGCGTTGAAGTAGGTTTCAGATCTTTGATGTTGCCTTCAAACCAGTCTCCGGTGTAGCCATAATTATTAGCCAGATAGCAAAATGCAAGTACTCCGGCGATGGAGGGCTCGCTTCGGAGCCATTCGGTCTCAAGTTCCATCCAATAGGCCTGGAGTTCCCAGTTTTGTTCAGGTGTTGAGTTTTTACCCAGGTAATATTCGTAAACTTCAACTGTCAATTTACTGGGTTTGCCATTGCGCCACAACCAGATCCAGCCATATTCGTTCACCAGTTGAATGGTACTTGCATCCTGGATTTCCTGTACCCTGGCGGGTTTGAAATCCAGGTTACCCAGTGGATAAAAATTATCTTTGGATGCAGGTCCCTTCTCCCTGATACGCCCCTGGTAGGGATGCGGTTCATCCATATCGTCGAGCGGCATCTCCTCGGTCTTCATGTAACCTGAATCCCATATCCGCGTAGGATCCAGTTTCTTCAACTCCGGAATCAGGGTATTGCCAATGTAATTGTCCCAGTTTTCGTTGATAGCATCCCAGATGGCAATGCTGGGATGACTGCCGTCCGACCAGAGCCAGTCTGTATACTCCTTGCGAATCTGGTCGTCCCAACCATGATTTTGCCAATAGAGCCACTCATTTTGGAAAAGCAGGCCATACTCGTCAGCCATGTCGTACCAAAAATCGGGCGCTATTCCAACGCAAACGCGCATGGCATTCCAGTTGAGTTGTTTGGGGTAATCAACCAGCAATCGTTTAACCCAGGCCTTGTCCCAAACAAGGTTTCCGCAATCGGGATCTTCAAAAAAGCGTTGGAGGGTCACATTGGTTCCCCGTAGAATGAACTTTTCGCCGTTGAGGTAAAAGAATTTCCCCTTGCGGGTGAAGTCGCGCATCCCGAACTGTTTGCTAAAAGTATCGGATATTCCATTGCTATTGCGCAGTGTCGCATTGGCCAAATAGAGAAAGGGATGATCGGGCGTCCATGCTGAAAAATCGGGCACCGGAATTTCCATCACTATTTCAGTAAGATTGTCTCGTTTGGTTGAAACCCTGACACTTTTGCCGGCAACTACTTTACCCGTCAGCTTCTCAGCTAACGAAACATCAAGGGTAGCCGAATCTTTCATGGCATCGCCTACGAAGATCTGTGCCGGGATCAAATTGCGGAGTTGCGCCTTAACTGTCACTTTCTTGCCCGCTACGGAAGGTAAAACGAGCAGCCGGTTGATCCGCACTTTTCCTGTAAAGGATAGCAATACATCGTCCCAGATTCCCGGCAGGTAATGCTCTTTCTCCTTGTCTGTTCCACCGGCGGCCTCTGCCGGAAGCCAAACCCTGTCGCCCACCTTAATCAGGATCTCGTTTTCGGCGCCATATTTCAATGCATTTGTTATAGGAAATTCGACGGGGGTGTAACAGGCAATTGATGTTCCCAAATCGGTGCCATTCACATAAATCTGGGTTACATACTGACTTTTTTTGACAGTGATCATCCCCTCTTTCCCCTCCAGTTCCTTCGGGATGAAGACCGTCTTCCGGTACCAGCTGTACCGTGGTGTATAATCGATGTTGTAGAGGTTGTGCTGGTCTTTTGCAACTACTTTGTCAGGCCGCTTAAAAAATTTGTCGTAATCCTCAATTTTCGGCTCGGCAAGATGTACCAATCCCGGGACCGGAATGGTTCGGGTAAACTTTACCGGAGGAAAGGCGTTGACGGTCTGGTCAAATTGCCAGATACCGTTCAGATTGATCACCGTCCGTTTACTTTCCGAAGCTGCAAAAACAAAGATCGGAAACCACAGAAGTAGTAGAAACAAAATTTTTTTCATGGTTCAATGGTATAAACAGGAAGAACGGAGATGAATCAAAAATTGTGATTCAGGTTCCTTTCTGAATTCAGTAACAAAACTTAAGAAAACAATTTCCGTTAACACGAATGAGAACAATGTCAATCAGCCAATCTTTTTTCCTGAGTCAGTGTAGCCATTTTAGTTTCAATTATTAGTTTTTCAATGAAAATGCGGTCAGGAATTTGGGGTAACCGTGTATTCAATTACCCCAAATTCCCATACCTATTATTTCCCCCAGTTATCTGTTCTGAACGATGGAACCGGTAATCCTGCCGTATTGTACAAATAGCCGTTGGTAACCGGGAAATTGCTAAAAGCATATCGCACTGCCACAGGAGCCTTCACTTTAGGCGACCAGACATTGGCCTGTTTGGCTTTGATGGCCAGTTTGGCAGAATAAAAAATGCTGTCCGATCCGGCAATCTCGAAGCAGTTTACCTCTTTACCAAAAGTGCTAAGGCCCGAAGCAACATTGTCAAAGGAAAGTACCGCAAGGGTATCTTTCACAACCATTTTGGTGAAAGCGGGAGATTTGTACATTATGCCTTTGATACCATAAGTTTCAGCAAAAGCACAAAGAGCCAGCCGCTTGGCAACAACCAATTTTTCTGCCGGATGGATGTTCTTCTCCTCGCCGATATCAAGGGTACAGGCCATTCCGCTGTTTGAAATCTGAGAGACAGACTTTAACTGTTCGTCACGCTGTAAGGCCGAATTGATTGCCTTGCTGTTGCCGTACACGTAAGGAGCGATCTGTACAAAATAAAAAGGGAACTCCCCTACCCCGAAATCCTTTCGCCAATTGGCTACCATTGCCGCTTGTAATGCAACATAATCTTTGTAATTGCCGATATTGGATTCGCCCTGGTACCATATAGCCCCTTTGATAGCGTAATTGATGATCGGTGAAATCATGCCATTGTAAAGGTTGGAGGCTCGTTGGAAAATAACTGATTTCGCCTGGGTTGACCGGGCATAAGCTTCCGTAAAAGGAAGAATCGTTTCGTGGCTCATCCATGCTTCGATGGCAGAACCACCCCAGTCTGAACTGATAATCCCAACCGGAACTTTGAGTCTTTGCTGCAGCAGTCTGGCGTACAAATAGCCAACTGCACTGAACCCGGATGCTGTCTCGGCTGTCGCAATACTCCATTTACCGGAACAGGTATCAACAGGGACTGCACTTATGGCCTTTGTCACATTGTAAAGCCGGATTTGATCATTGTCCGCATCCAAAAGGAGATCGTTGGAACCGTTGATGGGGGAATCGCCATATCCTGCCATGGGCATCTCCATGTTAGACTGTCCGGAACAGAGCCACACCTCGCCCAGCAAGATGTTTTTGAGTTGTACCTTCTCTTTTGGAGAGCCAATTGTAATGGTATAAGGTCCGCCGGCATTGGTGGTTTTCAATTTCACCATCCAGTCGCCTTTTTCGTTGGTAGTCGTATTGACCTGTCCGGCATTCCAGTCTGCTTTAACTGTCAGTTTCTCACCGGGCTTTGCCTTGCCCCATATTTTTACCTCAGTATTGCGCTGAAGAACCATGTTGTCGCCCAAAACGGTGGCAACTTTAATCTGACCCTGCCCCATCAGGCAGGCCAATAAAAAAACAGAAAGAAAGAGAATTTTTGTTTTCATAAGTATTTGGTTTATTATATGATCAATGAAAATTGAAGCCCAAATTTACAATTCTAAACATCAGCGCAGTTAAATATGCAAAGAAAAATTTTCATTCGAGTCCATTGTGATATCCTTCGGGTCCTTTGTGGTTAAACTTCTAAAATTTCACCACAAAGGCCACCAAGTGAAGCACAAAGGATACACAAAGAAATTCAATTATTCAAAGCTTTACATCCTTTGCTTTCCCCTCGAAAACAACCGTCTTATCTGCTTGTTCAGAAACTGTACCTCCTGTGCCATGATTCTCACTGACAATCACAATATTGAAGGTCCGTTTTTCGATCATTCCCGGAAATTTGCCGGTGCGGTTGGAGATTTGCAGTATTCGTGAGCTATTGTTCCAGGCAAATGCGATGGTGGCATATTGCCCCTTCTCATAGTTGTAAGTATCGTTTTCATCTTCGTAAAGGGAAAAAGTACCGTCGGCACCCGGATAGATCCTAAGCTCGATCGGATCAGCCGGATTTTCGGTGGCATACTGCACCAGCGGTCCCATAGGTACGATGGATCCGGCCCGCACATACAACGGAATGGTTTCGATAGGAGCTACAGCCTCGATGGTCTGACCTCCTGGTAAGGATTTTCCTGTCCAGAAATCAAACCAGGTAGTGGTGGCAGGCAGATAAACTTTTCGTGACTGACCCGCGGTGGGATTCGATCCGGGGTTGTTCCTGCTTTCCGTCACAGGACTTACCAGGAAAGCAGGTCCGAACATGTATTGATCCGGGATGAACTGAATTCCGGCATCATTTCTAAAATCAAAAGCGAGCGACCGCATGATGGTGTAACCTTCTTTGGTCACTTTCCAGGCAAGTGAATAATTGTAAGGCAACAAACGGTAACGGAGGTTGTCGTAACTCAGCAGAATCTCCTTGGTTTTCGCATCCCAGTTGTCTGAAAACAAAGCCCGCTCTCCCTTTCCGTGAATTCTGAAAACCGGACAAAAAGTTCCGAACTGAAACCATCGGGTAAACAATTCGCGGTTGGAAGCGGTCGACCAGTCGGGTGCACTCCAATGGAAGTGGTAGCCACCAATATCTGAGGTCCAGTAAGGTATCCCGGATGCGCAGGCGTTGATCCCCTGGGGAATTTGACTTTTATAGGCTCTCCAAGTGCAGGTAATGTCCGATGACCACAAGGTAGCCGCATTGCGCTGCTGACCGGCAAAGGACTGCCTTACCAGGAAGAAGGCCCTCTTGTTGGGTACATCTTTGCGCCAGTTGTCGTACAAGCCTACTGTGTGCATCAAAGAATAAGTATTGAAATAATCGATCCCTTTCCCTGTCGCGAAATCTGCCTGTCTTCTCAGGTCGAGGAGGACGCCGTTGTCGGGTTCGCACTGATCTACCCACCATGCGTCCCATCCATCCGGGGCAATCAGACTATCTTTGGCCTGCTTCCAGTACATCTGACGGGCATTGTAACTGTGGGCATCGTAATAGTTGTCGAAAGTATGGGTCATCACATTGTCCCAGGTGATGGTGGTCAGGTTGCCGGCCTTCTCCATCTCTGCATAATTTGGCGTTCCTTTTGCAAAGACAGGCCAGATGGAGATCATGGCGTGGAGATTGGCCTTGTGCAGTTCGTCGACCATCGCTTTGGGATTGGGATAGCGCTCCGGCCACATCTGGTGTGAACCGATCACATTGGGTTCCCAGTAGAACCAATCCTGCACGATGCAATCGACCGGGATTTTTCCGTTCCTGTATTTGTCCTTGACCGACAATACTTCTGCCTGGCTTTTGTACCTGTCCTGCGACTGAAACAATCCGAGCGCCCATTTCGGATACATTGGCGCCTGTCCCGTAGCTTCCCGGTAGGAGGCAATAATTTGGTCAAACCCGGGTCCGTAGAAAAAGTAGTAATCCACCATTTTCCCGCTTTCCGAAACATATCTATATTTTGTATTGTCCTCCTCAGCGCCATAAAAATTGGAGGGCGAATAGTTGTCCCACATCAAACCGTAGCCTTTGCTGGAAAGCAGCACCGGAATTGCACCGGTCATGTATTTGATGGCCAAATCCTGGTTACGGCCTTTGTAATTGATGGAGAGGGTGTCTTCGGGATGGCATCCCAGTCCATACAGCGCCTCATCTGCAGGCGAAAGAAATTGGGTGGAGCAACTGAAGGTTTTTATCCCGGCTACCGTTACCGGCTCCATCGTTTTGCCATTGACACCATCTTCGGCAAGCAGCAGATTTCCCTTTAAATCAGTGAATTTGATTGCATTGGTAGTTTTATCAACGGTAATTTTCATTCGCTTGGTGGAGATCACGACCTGCCCGTTTGTTTCTGAAATATTGAACTCGGGAACTGATTTCCATTTTTTACTTACTACCAGCGAGGATTTTGACGGCCAATGGTCGGAATTTGTATACTTGACCTCCACCAGATCATCTTTGCATATTTTCAAACTCATGCCACCCTTGTCGAGGGTGAAAATGACCACATTTGCCGCAGTTTTGTGGGAGACAACAGAAGCTAAACCATCTTTTTCGGCAACGCCCAGGCAGATAATTACTGCAGTTAAAAATTTGAAATACTGTGATTTAAACATTTTTCTCATTTCTTTAATTGTGTTTGACTCAGGATAGCCCAAAGTTAAATAAAGGGAAACAGCTCCGTTCAAAATTATGGATTATTTAACCATCAAACGTTAAACATAATCGTCCATTGTCATTTAACTGGAACATAACATCCGGCAAAGCCGTAATTACTATTTTGAACAACGATGTTTTTCGAATACTGACAACATTAATTAATTTTGCAATAAATTCAATTCATTAAAACTGTAGATTTATGACAACTGATAAAAAAGAAGGATGGATGACCTACATGGCCATCACCACCGTATTGATTGCAGTAGCTGCAACCCTATCAACCTTTAAAGGAGGAGGTTACAGTACAAGAAGCCTTCTTAATCAAACCAAAGCGAGTGACCAGTGGGCCTTTTTCCAAAGCAAAAGTATCAAGAGTTACATCTATGATCTGCGCAAGGAAAACCTTGAAATCCAGATAGAATCACTTGAGAAACAAAAAGGGAACGATGCCTTGCTAAAAAAATACAGGGATATGGCTGTGGATTATGAACTAAAGGTGAAAAAATACGAACAGGAGAAAGAGACCATCAGCAAAGTCGCAACCAGTTTTGAGCAGCTTCGTGATGAAAGCAAAATACACTCTGATAAATTTGGAATTGGGGTCATATTTCTCCAAATCTCCATTTTACTCTCCTCTATTGCCACACTTTCCAAGAAGAGGTTTGTCTGGATCTGCGGATTGGCATTTGGCGCCATCGGCATTTTCTTTTTTCTCGATGGATTTTTCCTGTTTATGTAAAATTTCTACAAATAAAGGATTGAATTAAAACATGATAGAGATCATTGTGAAATGATTTTGTAAATTTGAGCCACAGAACAAAAACTACACTACCAGAACTTTTAACTATCGGCGATCTGAATCTGAACAAAATATTTCCTCAATGGGATGATAAGTTCGCGATTACAATGAAAAAAAATGAAAAAGATTGTACTCACGATAGCCTTGGCATTGGTTGTCATTTCCACTTTTCAATGTCTTGCCGCAGAGAAGGAGAATAAGACCAAAGAGGCTACACTCAATGGATTGCATCTGATACTGGATGCAAACTCTGGAAGTATCCTGAAGATGAACTACCCCGGAGCAGGCACGATAATGGACTCAAAGCCCGATCTGGCCGGAATGATTGACCTGGCGTATCCCATTAAGGAGTTTGAAGTTTTAAGATTGGCCTCCCGTTTTTCGCAGGGAGCGGCTGTTGCGGTATATCCTGATTCAGTGGTCATATTCTGGGACAGGCTCGGATTAAGCCGGACCAACTTCAACATAGACGGCAAGGTTTCGGCTACCGTGAAGCTGGTGGCAGCCCCCGATGGCAAATCCATCCTCTTGACGGCAAAAATCATCAACTTATCAGGCGCCAATGTGCGTCAGGTGATTTTTCCTGATTTATCAGGGCTGCTTCCTGTTGCCGGAGCGCAAAACACCTATTTCCGTACAGGCAATTTTGCCAACCTTCCGTTTGTAGATCTTGCCAAAGACGATACAAAGGAGAGCACCCCCTACATGATCGATGCCGCCAATTATTCGGTGCAATATGTTGGAAGCGGGATGATGAGAAACAAGGATATGGTAGTTCGCTGGATGGATTTGGGTGGCCTCAACGGAGGAATAAGCCTGTTTCCGAAGCGATGGGGCTGGGACCCGCAGGTACCTGTACGGTTACGCCTGTCTGAACTGGAACCAAAGCTGCGAATGATGTGCCTGAATGATACCACGATCAAAAAAGGAGAAACCTGGCAAAGCGGCGAGTGGGTGCTTACTCCCCACCAAAATGGATGGGCAGCCGGGATGGCGCCTTACAAAGCCTGGGTAAAACAAAATTACAAGCGTTACTATCCGCTGCCCAAACATGTTCGGGAAGGGATCGGTTTTCGAACAGTATTAATGAGCCAGTACCAACCTGCCGACCCGAAGGATGCCATCTTTACCTTCAAAGACCTGCCTAAACTTGCGGCGGAGAGCAAAGAAAACGGATTGGATGAGATGGTGATTTGGGCGTGGTGTGAGGCTTTTACACTACCATTGCCAAAGCCATTTGCACATCTGGGGACAGAAGAGGATATGCTAACTGCCGTAAAGGAGTGTAAGAAGCTGGGGGTAAATCTTGTCCCGTTTATCACGGTGCTTCAGGCCAATCAGAAAACGGCGCCACGCTATAATTTGAAAGTACTGGATAACAAAGGCTGGACCTACCATACTGAACTGATTCCCACCAGAAACCCAAATTACGCAACGTATATGTCGACCGTACAGGCAGGTCCTACCAATAAGCTCTGGCAGAAGGACGTCCTAGAGGGGTTGAAGCATTTGGCCGACATAGGTATTCCTTCGTTTTGCTGGGACCAGTTCTACACCACCCCGGACCCTGAACCCAATATGATCTCTCTTGCCAAACAAATCATGGATGTTTCCAGGAAGCGTGATCCACAATCTACCTTCTCCGGGGAGGAGCTGTTAAATTTTGAACTGGATGCCGGTTTACTGGACTACACCTGGAATTGGGACGGCTACATGGACCGCAAAGTGCTGACCAGCGCATTTCCTTCTCCCAGAATCAATTGCTGTATTAGTTCTTCACCATTGGTAGTTAAAAAAGCCTTTGCCGACAACCTGTACATGAATATATTCCCCCGCAAGGCGGAGTCCATCAATGGCTCGGACTACATCTCAAACTATCCTGAACTAAGCAAAGCCCTGAAGCAATGCGCCGGATTAAAAAAACAATTTCTATCCTATTTTATTGAGGGAGAATTGATAGGAGAATGTCTCCTCACCAAACCGCTCAAAGAGATTCATACCTGCGCTTACACGTTGCCTGACCGGGCAATCATGATAATCATCAATACCTCTAACCAAAAACAAACATTTGAATTTGGTTTGAACCTCGCACCATGGATCCAGTCAAATGGGGGGAAATATAAAACGAAACAGTACAACGAAAACGGCGAGATAGTTTCTGAAGCACAAGTAAATGCAACAGGTCGTTTGAAAATAGAAAATCTAAATATCAATGAAATGACATTGTTTGAATTTATTAATAAATAGAGCCATCAGCTACAAAAACCAACAACTATGAAAATTAACAAATTATCACTATCCTTTCCAATGCTATGCGTAACCATGGCCTTTCTCTTTAATATTCAGGCAATTGGAAATTATACCAATGGAAAGCTTACCTTGAAATCAGGAAGTACCATTTGTGTTGTGGAATTGTGCTCAGAAAAAATCCTGAAGATTGATTACCGGCCAGATGGTGAGGTGTCGCCCGGCACTCCTGTAGTTGATGAAAATAAAAAATGGGATCCGGTGAAGGCAACGATCGATCAGCAAAAAGAGTATGTGGAAATTCGGACTGCATCCATGCTGGTGAAAATTTCAAAAACCCAGCTACAGGTTTCGGTATATGATTCAAAGGGTAAGCTATTGCTATCATCCAAAGAGGTAAACCCAAATGGAGGTGTCACTTTTACGCATGAGGCGTCAGATAATTTTTACGGGGTTTATACTTATGGAAGCCACTCGAACGACGGTACATTGCTACGAAACAAGAATTCGACCATACAGGCATTTATTCAGGGAGGTTCTGGCGCTCCTTTTATCTGGTCGTCCAGTGGATATGGAATTGTCGTGAATACAAATGGAGGTCAAATCTCAAACAATGAAGGGGAACTTTCTTTCTCCAATTGCTCACGCAAGAATACTGAATACTATATTCTGGTGGGAACTCCCAAAGAAATTATCAGCGGAACAGGAAATATTGCCGGATTGCCACCCATGTTTCCAAAATGGAACACCGGCTTTGGACAACTGGAATGGGGAATCGACGAAGCCGAGCTCAAAACCCACATCAGAAATTATCGCGAGAAAAAGATCCCATTCGATTGGTTTATGATTGATTTTGATTGGATGGCATGGGGCGAAGATAACTTCGGTGAAGTACGGTGGGGAAAGAAGTTCCCGGGTGGCGCTACAGGAGAGCTTTCCAATTGGGCCAAAGACAACGGATTGAAAATGATTGGCATTACAAAACCACGTATCATTCTAACAAATGCTGATAGTACCGATACCCAACAAGGCAAGTTCGCCAAAACGCACCATTTTGAGTACCCTGAACTAAATATTGAAATAGACTATTTTGTCAGACGACCTTGCAGAACCCTTGACTTCAGGATTCCTGAATGTCGCGAATGGTGGGCAGGCCACCTCATGGAAGGTGGATTTAAAAAAGGGATGTTTGGATTTTTAAACGATGAGGCAGACATAAGAAATCCCGGGAAGTTTGGTTTGGGAAACCTGAACAACCACTACATGCAAAGGGCCATTTACGAGGAGCAGCGAAAGGTCAGCAACGAACGCGTTTTCTCAATCAACCGTACTGCCTACATGGGATCACAGAAATATGCGTATGGTTTGTGGTCGGGTGACAATTTTCCGACATTTACCGATTTGAAGGCGCAATGTTTAAAACTTATTGCTGCCAATAATGCCCTAATCCCGGTTTGGGGATTTTGCTCAAGTGCCTTCGGAAATAAGCCAAAGCTGAGCAACGAACTTTATGTCAGGAGCCTGCAGCTGGCAGCATTCTCTCCTTTGTTCTTCCTTCATGGCATGTTGAATGAACAAAAGCAACCATGGTTTTTTGGAGAAAAAGTTGAAAGCCTGGCAAGGGAGATTGTAAATATACGCTATCGCCTGATACCTTATGCCTACTCCTACGACCGCGTGAAGCATGAAAATATGATCGGGATATCCCGTTCCCTGGTTGTCGAATACCCGAATGACAAGGAGGTCAGAGATATGACCAACGAGTTTATGTATGGCGACTACCTTCTCATTTCACCGGTGCTGGATTCCGCTGTCGTGTCGCAGAAAATTTATTTGCCGGAGGGCAAGTGGATTGACTACACCAAAGGGAAAACGTATGAAGGCAAACAACAAATTGATTATGCCATCGATAAAAGTTCATGGAAGGATATTCCAATTTTTATCAAAGACGGCGCAATTATACCAACCCAGGAGATCATGCAGTACGTTGGACAGAGAGAGACGAAGACGATTTATCTTGACATGTTCCCAACTGAAAAAACAACCAATTTCCCACTTTACGATGACGATGGCCACACCTATAATTATGAGAAAGGGCAATATTTCAAACAGAATATTACCCTTTCGAAAGTGAGGGACCGTGTAAAAATTGAATTTTCAAAACAGGAAAGAAATTACACTCCTACTTTCTTGCACTATCTCGCAAAAGTACACGGCGGAGAGGCAAAAGAGGTGGTCGCGGGAAAGACCATTCTGAAGAAATTCGATTCATACAACGATCTGCTTAATGGCGATTCAGAAGGGTTTTGCATTGTTGAAGATACCTATGGGAAAGCGACCTATATCAGGCTGAAGGTAAAAGGGGAAGGGCAGTCATTGACCCTAAAAATGTAGAACCAGGAAACCTTAAAATTGATCTCAATTAAACTTTACCCTCTTCCAGCATTTTAATGATCTTGTCCAGCTTGTCTACCTCAAGTGAATTCAACTTCTTTGCCAAAGCTTCAATTTCAAGCTTCGCATCAATATTGGTTTGATAATCAGCTTGAGCCTGTACCCTGTCCCTATCGTTTTGCCGGTTTTGGGACATCATAATAATGGGCGCCGCATAGGCTGCCTGGGTAGAGAAAACCAGGTTAAGCAAAATGAAAGGGTAAACATCCCAATGATAAACATATCCAACAAGGTTTAATCCCATCCACAGTATAACAAGGATTGTTTGAATAACAATAAAACTCCAGGATCCCATTCCTTTTGCGACAGAATCCGCCAAACGACTACCAAAGCTTAAGGATTCCTTGTGTTTTTCGTGCCAGTTTTTATGATTTTGCATGTTTATGAAATTATTACCAGTGTCGGGGTGACAGGATTTGAACCTGCGGCCTCGTCGTCCCGAACGACGCGCGCTACCAAGCTGCGCTACACCCCGATTTTTTCAGCGAAGGCAAATGTACAATCTTTTGGAAAAAAGTAGGGAAGAAGTCCGAAATATTTTGAGATTTCTTTCTACACAGAAGATCCAGCTATTCAATTCTCTTCTGTATGATTGTCCAGGTATCTGTGATTAAAAAACTCTCTTCCATCTGGTCAATCATCGTCATGAATTTCGTTATCGGAACTGCAAAAGTTACCAAATCCGCTTTCGCACATTTTCGGGCCGAAGGATCCATTAGACCCAGAACTGCCCTGCCTGTGCCATTCAGTTCTTCCCGGTAGGGATAGTAGATCAGATTGGTACATCCGGCACCAAATGGGGCAATCACGGCATCTTCTGCGGTGCTGTCAAAACAGGTCAGGGTGAACAGGCCGGAAAGGACATCGGGCGTCGCAAAAAAAATGACTGCATCCGGTTCATCCCTTTCTTCCAGTTGATCCCATCTTTTGAAAATGACGCTATCCCCTTTGGTTGGTAGTTTGGGCAGGTTATCCCAAAATTGATTCACCTGTTCCGGTTCTATTTTGTATCGTTCACCTCTACCATCAGGATAGTGGGAAATATAGCACTCGAACCTTTGAGGCATTGAATCGGTAAACATCATGTACCTCTTTCCACCGACACAATTGGTAGAATGGGACTGCATGCAGATGGATTCACCCCGTCTTACTTGTAAAAGTTGGGAAATGATGCAACGGTGCCCCTCTGGCGCCTCCAAAATTGGGATTTCCAGACTATCAGCCGAATATTGAAAGGTGATGGGCAACTCGGCGTTGTTAAAGAACCGTGCCCACAGTTTGATGAATTTGTCGCGTTTTTCAGTGTTCATACCAATTGTGCACAATTATTAACCGAATATAAGATAAAAACAGCAATTGTGAAGGCGAAAAAATGGTGTGATTTTTTTTAGTTTACGTATAAATTAATTATATTTGACGTAAAAAATATATGGAAGCAAAATTAACCCTTTACTTCAATCAGGATGTGATTGAAAAAGCCAAAAAATTTGCTGCAGACAATAACACCAGCTTATCTCGATTAACTGAATTCCTTTACCGTCAGATTACATCAGGCAGCTACAAATCCATAGAAGATTTTCCGGTTTCGGAATGGGTAAATCAGGTAGCAGAGGGAGAGGCTGTGTACAAGAGAAGGTCACGAAAAAGCCTGAAAGACGAATATTTTGATCAGGCCAAATGAGACTTTTCATCGATGCAAATATTCTCGTTGCAACTTTGAACAAGGAATATCCCTTGTTTACCTGGTCGTCGCGGTTGTTGAGCCTTCAGGGAAAACAAAACATCCAACTTTTTACTTCTCCTCTTTGCCTGGCCATTGCCTTCTATTTTGCAGGTAAGAAAAGCGGCGATACAATGGCTAGAGAAAAAATAGCCATGCTACTCAGTCACATTGGCATAACAACCATTGATGAAAAGACAACTTTTCAGGCAATTGAAAACAGGCTCATCCTTGACTTTGAGGATGGCATGGAGTATTATTCTGCCATTCATCACAAGTGTGATTGTATAATAACTGAAAATCAAAAAGATTTCTATTTTAGTGATATTGAAGTGATTGGATGCGAAGCGTTTCTTCTGAAACTATTTTCCAGCAAATAAATAGAAGACAAGTTGGTTTTGGTTTGCCCGGAGGGCATTAAGCCTAATAGAAAGAAGATAATTTTCCCGGCAGGGAATAAACGCGCTTCAAGAAAGATTGTGCGGCAATATTCAAATGTATGGTTTATCCCCTGACGGGGAACCCAATAACCGAGATATTTTATTCTATGAAGCTTGATGCCCTCCGGGCAAAAAAGACTATTACCAATTTACTCAATTACCTTTATATCAACTTCCTCTTTCGGTTGGCATACCAGATCAAAACCACCCCTCCGGCCAAAAGAAACAAATTCACCACATAATTCTGCAATATCCCGGGTTGCAGGAAACCTGGAATGGTAAAGGCATCATGGTAATAGACCGACAAAAATATCATCCCGTTGTGCAATGCGTGCGTGAAGATGGCGGCAAGCAGGGAACCGGTACGCAACCTGACAAAACCAAGCAATAGGCCAAGCAAAAAGGTTGGTCCGAGTTGCCAGGGATTCAGGTGAAAAAGGGAGAAAAGGAGCGCTGAGAAGAAAATCGACCAAAAGGCAGGATAAATTCGCTGAAATCCCGAGAAAATGACTCCCCTGAATATCAACTCTTCCACTATGGGCGCCAACACAACCACCCTCAGAATACCACCCCAAATCCCAATATCAGATTCAAAAATTTTGGCGAAGAGCTCCATGAACCACCCGGGAGGAGGTAGCACTTTGTCGACATGGATGGTGATTTCATTCATGAAAAACTGAAGCGCTACCAGCGCTATAAGCAAAGCAGGAATATTCAGCCAATGAAATGATTTAAGCGGAAAGATATCCCGGTAGGGCAATCCTGAAAAGCGCGTACCCAGGAAGAGAATGATGAAAGTGGTACCAAAGAAAATGGGAATTTTAAGCAAAGGTTCACGTAACCAATCTGTTCCATACTGGTAATCATACAGCGCCAGAGGAAAATCTATGATGGTCTGTAAAAAAGTATAGAGGACTATCAGGTTCACCGCCTGCCAAAAAGTAGGATAATATTTTGTCGTTGCCCTCTCCACCGTTCTCATTTAAATTCCTTTCAAATGTAGTTAAAAGGGGATTATTCAAGAAGTAAATAAACTTGGAATAAATTATTCGCCAATGTTTGATTATTAAAACAAAAAGTAGTTACTTTGCACACTGTTTAAAAAAGTGGGACAGAAGTTTAATAAATACGCGAAATGTCTAGAGTTTGTCAAATTACAGGTAAAAAAGTGATGGTTGGGAACAACGTTTCCCACTCAAAACGGAGAACCAAAAGGAAATTCATGGTGAACATTTTCACCAAAAGGTTTTATCTTCCGGAAGAAGACCGTTGGATCAAACTGAACGTATCAGCCGCCGGGTTGAGAACAATTAATAAAAACGGCCTGAATGTAACCTTGAAAGAGGCGAAAGCTAAAGGCTACATCGAAACTTTTTAATACGCACTGAACAATGGCTAAGAAAGGTGGCAGACAACAGGTTATCCTGGAATGTACCGAGCACAAAGCAAGCGGTCTTCCGGGTACATCCAGATATGTAACAAAAAAGAACCGGAAAAATACACCGGAGCGCCTCGAACTAAAGAAATACAATCCAATTTTGAAGCGTATCACCGTACATCGCGAAATAAAATAATTGAGTTATGGCAAAGAAAGTAGTTGCATCACTTCAGAAAGGTGCCGGAAAAGCATATTCCAAGGTTATCAAAATGGTTAAATCGGAAAAATCCGGTGCATATACGTTTGTTGAGGAGATCGTTCCCAACGAAATGGTAAAAGATTATTTTGCCAAAAAGTAATTCGTACTTTAAGATATTAAAAGTGAGCTTTCGTCAGGTATGATGAGAGCTTTCTTTTTTTACAGGCGCCAAAATCCACCCTTT
>JAPLDT010000076.1 GCA_026391315.1 Bacteroidia bacterium | reverse complement strand
TACGTTATGCGTTTAACAGGTTTTGCTGATTTGTAAGCAGATCTTTGATAATCGCATTGATCGAACGTCCGGTCATTTGTGCTTTTAGTGCCAATTGACTATGTATCTCAGATGGAATCCGGATGTTCAGCGATCCGCTGTAAGGTTTTTGAGGTTTTATCCCCCGCTCTTTGCAACTTTCGAGGTACAAGTCAATACCGGCCTCAAAATCAGCTTTCAACTCCTCAACTGTTTTGCCTTCGTAAGTAATGACATTTTTGTTCATACCGATTATCTTGCCAAAAAGACAGTTGTCTTCTTCACTAAACTCTACCGTTCCCGAATAGCCTTTGTATTTTAAAGTTCCCATAGTGAGAGTTAAATAATTTTGTTCGATGTTAGAAATTCCAGGACTTGCTTCATTACATAGCTTTTTATCGAGCTGTCCGGACGTGGTTTATGAGCACCGTATGAGAGTTCTTTTTCGTTATTGACAAACTCAATACGCGAGCCGGATGTTTTTCCCTTTTGACTCATTTCAAACCCAAGAATTTGAAATAGACGCGTTAATTCATTAAACGTAAAATCTTTGGGCTGTCTTTTAAAACGTTCTACCAGTTTTTCCTTTGTCCCCATTCATACCTAATTTACACTACAAATGTAACTATTATTAGTTGCATTTGTAGTGTAAATAGAAATAAAACTTTCAAAAGTTAAGTGAATTTGCAAACAATGACTCAAACATTTGAAAATGTTTCATTGAAAATCACTAGTCCGATTGACAATTTGTAAAAGGTTAATTCTTATCTTGGTAAAATGAATATTCCGGACACCTTTACAAACTATGGAATAGGATGGCATCGGTTCAACATTTCAAACCATTCAAACTTTTAAAACATTTCAAACAATTTAAACTTCCCCGCCATGCGTTACCTTATTTCAATTGTATTACTATTTATTTCCCTTTGCTCTTTTGCTCAACTTTCCAAATTCGGTACCTATTACGATCAGCGAAAATCCCTTTTCGAAATTTTACCGGATACTAAAAATGAGATCATCTTTTTGGGAAACAGCATTACAGATGGATCCGAATGGAGTGAATTGCTTGGAAATCAGCGTGCCAAAAACAGGGGGATCAGCGGAGATACCAGCGAGGGTGTGCTCTTCCGTCTGTACCAGGTAACAAGGGCACAGCCGGCAAAAGTCTTTTTGTTGATCGGGATCAACGATCTGGCAAAGAACATCTCGCCGGATACAGTTTACGTTAATATTTGCAAAATTGTCTCAACCATTCGCGCAAAATCGCCGAAGACAAAGGTTTATGTACAGAGTATTTTGCCTGTCAACAATACTTTCAAAACCTTTGCAAATCACACAAGCCGGACTCCCCAGGTGAAAGAGCTCAACGAACGGCTTAGGACCATTTGTCCAAGACTGGACGCCACCTACGTGGATTTGTTCAGTGAACTGAAAAATCCCAATGATGATCTGCTCAATCCAATGTACACCAACGATGGGTTGCACCTGCTTGGCGAAGGGTACAAAGCATGGCTAAAGGTGATACAACCTTATCTTTAAGTTATGAATTATAAGTTATGAGTTATGAGTTATGAAAGGCAACTAGCAGCATTATGGTATATTTTTATACCACAAATCCATAATAACTCATAACTCATATCTCATAACTATTTTTCAATATATGCTACAATCCAGTCTCCCACGGCTGAAGTAGACAGTGCGTTGGACTTGTCGTCCGTCAGATCCTCTGTTACGGCTCCGGCTACCAGCGATGCCTCAACGGCTTCCCTGATAAGGGCTGCTTCCTTGTTGAGTGAATAGGCATATTCGAACAACATAGCAACAGAAAGAATCGTTGCGCATGGATTGGCGATGTTTTTGCCGGTAGCCTGCGGGTAAGAACCATGAATAGGCTCAAATACAGAGGTGTGTATCCCGATGGAAGCCGAAGGTAACATTCCCATAGATCCTGCTATCACACTGGCTTCGTCGGTGAGGATATCCCCAAACATATTTTCGGTAACCATCACATCGAAGCGCTTTGGCCACTGGATAAGCTGCATGGCGGCATTGTCGACGAACATGTATTCCACTTCAACTTCAGGGTACTGAGGTTCCATCTCTTTGGAAATTTGTCTCCATAAGCGGGAGGTGGCCAGTACATTGGCTTTGTCGACTACCGTGAGCCGCTTTTTGCGTTTCATGGCAAATTCGAACGAAAGTTTAAGGATGCGCTCCACCTCCATCCGGGTGTAGATGCAGGTGTCGTAAGCAGTGTCGCCGTTTTCGCTGCGTCCCTGCGGTTCGCCGAAATACATCCCGCCGGTCAATTCGCGGATAACGACAAAATCGGCTCCTTCGATGCGCTCAGTCTTGAGCGGTGATTTATCCAGGAGCGAAGGAAAAGTGATTAGCGGACGGATGTTGGCATAGAGTCCCAGTTTTTTGCGCATGGCAAGCAGTCCCTGTTCTGGACGAACTTTTGCAGAGGGATCGTTGTCGAAACGGGGATGACCGATGGCGCCAAAGAGTACCGCATCAGATCTCATACAAAGTTCGTGGGTTTCATCGGGGTATGGATTCCCTGTTGCATCGATGGCAACGGCTCCAACCAGCGCCTCTTCGGTATGCAGTTCGTGACCGAACTTCTTCGCGATAGCTTCGGTTACTCTCAGTCCTTGTGCGACAATCTCAGGCCCGATTCCGTCTCCGGCCAATACAGCGATGTTCAATTTCATAAAATCTTATTTGTTGTTTGAAATGTTTTTCAAGTTTATAATGCTTAACAATGTGCCGGTCCCTGAGGCAGTCGAAGGGAAATGTTTGAAATGTTACCGGTTACTGAGCGAAATTTAAAGGTAAATGGTTGAAAATATTTATGCAAATATCAGTCTGTCACGATTATATAAAACCTTATTTCTTTTAGCCACCTTAGTAGAAAAGGTCGACGGAACAAATTTAAACCTTATTATCTTATTAAAATATTTCAGATTGATTCAATCATTATTCTTCATGCAAATTTAATAAGGTAATAAGGTTAGATTCACCGGGCTTATGCTTTCTACTAAGGTTGCTAAAAGAAATAAGGTTTTATATGATCAAAATTTCTTCTTGCAGAACACTAAATTTCCACATTTTCACATTTTCACATTTCCATATTTTCCAATTTTCACATTTCCCGATCTGCTTTACCCAGATGCATTAATATATTTGCCCGTTGCTCTCAATAATGTTCAGCATTTTGATGGTGGCCTTGATGGCGGCAGCTGTCTGATCGGGATCCAGTCCGCGTGTTTTAAATTCACGGTCCATGTTCCAGGTGATAAGGGTTTCAACCAAAGCGTCTGTTCTTCCTCCGGGAGGAATGGTGACGGTATAGTTGACCAGCACGGGCAGTTGTTTGTCAAGTTTGAAGTAAATCTGTCTGAGCGCATTCATAAAGGCATCGTATTGACCATCGCCCGAACTTGCCTCTTCATAAAGAGGTGATCCGTTCGAAAATAGATTCACTTTTCAACACGTCCGAAAGGATGTAAGGAAGATCCTCAGATGTAACCGTCTCTTTCTTGTCGGCCAACTCAATCACCTTGTCTGTGACCCTTTTGAGATTGTCGGCATCCAGCCGTATGCCCATCTCTTCAAGATTTTTGGCGATATTGGCCTTGCCGGAAGTTTTACCAAGCGCGTATTTCCGGGTACGGCCAAATCGTTCCGGCAGCAGATCGTTGTAATAGAGGTTATCTTTGTTGTCGCCATCGGCGTGTATGCCACTGCATTGAGTGAAAACATTCTCGCCAATGATGGGTTTGTTTCCGGAAATGTGGATTCCGGAGAAGGTCTCCACCAGACGGCTCACCATGTTCAGTTTGCGCTCGTTGATCGAATTTGACATCTTCAGGTGGTCGTTCATTAACGCCACGACGCTCGAAAGGGGAGCATTTCCTGCCCTTTCGCCCAGTCCGTTGATGGTCGTGTGAATGGTTCTTATGCCGGCGCGCAACGCAGCATCAACATTGGCAACGGCCAGGTCGTAGTCGTTGTGGGCATGAAAATCAAAGTGGAGCATTGGAAAGTCGCGCATCATGATCGAGCAAAACTCAAAAGTCTCGGTAGGGTTGAGGATTCCAAGCGTATCCGGAAGCATTAACCTCCTGATCGGCTCATTTTTAAGACCTTCCAGCATGAAATGAACATACTCCGGCGAATTGCGCATGCCGTTCGACCAGTCTTCCAGATAGAGGTTGACCGAGATATTCATCTCCTGAGCAAGGGTGATCGCCTTTTTGAGATCTGCCAGATGTTGCTCCGGACTCTTCTTCAGCTGTTGCGTGACGTGGCGCAGCGATCCTTTACCAAGAAGGTTGATCACTTTACCTCCAGCTCTGGCGATCCAGTCTAGAGATGTGGTTCCATCCACGAAGCCAAGAATCTCAATTCTGTCGTGATACTCAGTTCCCCGGGCCCAATCCATTACCTTTCTGGCGCCAAGCATTTCACCATCAGAAACCCTGGCAGAGGCGATCTCAAGGTAATCGACCTTGACCTCTTCCAGTAGAATCTTGGCGATGTTCAGCTTCTCAGCATCCGAAAAGGATACCCCGGAGGTCTGTTCTCCATCCCTCAGGGTTGTATCCATGATGTATACTCTGTTCTTCATCGTAATAGTTAGTTAAATGAATTAAAAATTAAAAATTACAGATTAAAAATGAAATTGCATTAGAGATAAATGTTTAATTGCAAGTAAATCACATTGTTGTAATTGAACAATCACAAAAAATCTCTCCTAATTTTTAATCTTTAATTTGTAATTTTTAATTATTTCATTTCAAACACTTCAATCTCTTTCTTGAGACTCAGCAGGTAATCAATGTCATCGTACCCTTTCAAAAGGCACTCTTTTTTATACGGGTTGATATCGAATATAAATTCTGTTCCTAAGCTGTTGTTCCGGATGGTCTGGGTTTCCAGATCCACTTCAAAAGTGGCCGAGGGATTTTTTTCGATCGACTCGAACATTCCAGTCAGGAAAGATTCAGATACCTGGATTGGCAATAGCCCGTTGTTGAGGACGTTGCCCTTGAAGATATCTGCAAAAAAACTGGAGACGACGACCCTGAAACCAAAGTCATAAACGGACCATGCGGCATGTTCGCGGCTTGAGCCACTGCCAAAATTCTTTCCGGCGACCAGGATGGTTCCCGAATATTTCGAATTGTTAAGGACGAAATCAGGGTTGGGTGTGCCATCTTTCCTGTAACGCCAGTCGCGGAACAAATTTTCGCCAAATCCTTTGCGCTCAACCGCCTTCAGGAACCTGGCCGGGATGATCTGGTCCGTATCCACATTCTCTATGGGAAGGGGAACTGCCGAACTCACTATCTTGGTAAATTTCTCAATCATAATCATTTGATAATTTATAGAAGGATAAAGGATAAAGGATAAAGGCTAAAGTGAACCCCATCCTACCTTTTATACTTCATTTTTCTACAATGCTTTTCAAACTTTATCCTTTTTACTTTATCCTTTTTACTTTATCCTTTATCCTTTATCCTTTGGAATTACTCCCGCGGGTCAGAAATTACGCCACTAACCGCTGCCGCTGCGGCCATCAAAGGACTGGCCAGCATGGTGCGGGCTCCTGGTCCCTGACGACCTTCGAAATTGCGGTTCGAGGTGGAGACGGCATATTTCCCTTCCGGGATTTTGTCGTCGTTCATGGCCAGACAAGCCGAACATCCGGGCTGGCGGAGGGCGAAACCTGCCGATTCCATGATCTCAACCAGTCCCTCTTCGCGGATTTGCTGCTCTACCTGTTTTGAGCCGGGAACGATCCATGCCGTAACCCAGGAGGCTTTTTTCTTGCCTTTGATGTAGTTGGCAAATTGCCGGAAGTCTTCGATTCGTCCATTGGTACAACTGCCAATGAAAACGTAGTCGATTTTCTTTCCTTTCAGCTTCTCGCCGGGTTTGAAACCCATGTATTCGAGTGATTTAAGGAAAGTTGCAAGGTCGCTGCCAGTCAGATCATCCCCGGTAGGGATAGAACCTTCGACTCCTACTCCCATGCCGGGATTGGTGCCATAGGTGATCATCGGGGTGATATCGGCTGCATCAAAGGTGTATTCTGTATCGAAAACAGCATTTTCGTCTGTCTTGAGTTTTTTCCACTCTGCTACTTTTTGATCCCATGCTGCTCCTTTCGGAGCCTCTTCGCGACCCTTCAAATAGGCAAAAGTAGTCTCGTCCGGGGCAATCATCCCGCCGCGGGCGCCACATTCGATGCTCATGTTGCAGAGAGTCATCCGGGCCTCCATGGAGAGGGAGCGGATGGCAGATCCTGCAAATTCGATGAAGTGACCGGTACCTCCTGAAGTGGTGATTTTGGCAATAACATAGAGCGCGATGTCTTTGGAAGTGACATTCTTACCCAATTTCCCTTCGACATTGATCCTCATTTTTTTTGGTTTGGGCTGAAGGATACACTGACTGGCAAAGACCATCTCCACCTCACTGGTGCCAATACCAAAAGCAATGGCGCCAAAAGCTCCGTGGGTTGAGGTGTGGCTATCTCCGCAAACAATCGTCATGCCGGGCTGGGTGATACCTAGCTCAGGACCAATGATATGCACAATGCCATGCCATTTGTGGCTCAGACCAAACATTGGGATTTTATGCCGCTCACAATTGGCTGTGAGAGTTTCAACCTGCTTGCGGGAAAGTTCCTCGCGGATTGGCAGATGTTGTTCGATGGTTGGTACGTTGTGATCGGGGGTTGCCACTGTATTTTGCGGACGGAAGACGGTCAATCCGCGGCTTTCCAATCCCGAAAAGGCTACCGGACTGGTAACTTCGTGGATGAAATGCCTGTCGATGTACAACACGGAGGGGCCTCCTTCGATTTTGTTCACCACATGGGCATCCCAGATCTTGTCAAATAATGTTGTTGGTTCCAAAACTTTAAGTTTTTTAAATTTCAATTATCGACACGGTCCCTGAGCCTGTCGAAGGGTTCGATTCGGAGGTCGAACAGAGTCAGAGCGCAATTCCATAAAAACGCACCCGGTCCCTGAGCGTAGCCGAAGGGTTATTATTTTACGTCAGTAACTATTTCACTGTTTCCAATTTTGTTGATGGCGTCCAGGAATGCTTCAACGGAAGCAGTGATGATGTCGGTATTGGCGCCAAAACCATTGAATACAGTTCCTTCATGTTCGACCTGCATGTGCACCTTGCCAATGTCGTCACTACCTTTGTTGATGGCCTGGATCAGGAACTCCTGAAGGGTCACCTTGCGGTGGATAATGGCCTTGACAGCTTTGATGGCAGCATCGACAGGTCCATTCCCCGATTCGGTTGCCGTAAATTTCTCGCCGGCGATATCCAAACGCAGGGTTGCCATAGGAACCAGGTTTTTACCGGTTACCACCTGCAAAAAGTCGAGCTTGATGCGTCGTTCGCCATGGCCAAGTTCGCCAACCAATACCAAAAGGTCATCCTCTTTGATATCTTTTTTCTTGTCGGCCATCACCAGAAAGTCCTGGTACACTTCGTCAAGTTTCCCCTTTCCAAGTTTAACTCCCAGCATATCCAGGTGGTGCTTCAACGCTGCACGTCCGCTGCGGGCGGTCAGTACAATCGAAGATTCATTGATGCCAACCTCCACCGGATCGATAATCTCGTAGTTTTCGCGATTTTTCAAAACGCCATCCTGGTGGATGCCGCTTGAATGGGCAAAGGCGTTACGGCCTACGATGGCCTTGTTGGGCTGAACCGGCATGTTCATCAAGTTGGAGACGAGCTTGCTGGTCTTGTAGATATTTTTGGTGTTGATGTTGGTGTACAGATCCAGCTCCTTGTGCGAACGAAGGATCATCACCACCTCTTCGAGTGAGGTGTTTCCGGCCCGTTCGCCAATTCCGTTGATCGTCACCTCTACCTGGCGGGCCCCGTTCATCACTCCGGCGATGGTATTGGCCGTTGCCATTCCAAGGTCGTTGTGACAGTGGGTGGAGATGATGGCTTTGTGGATGTTTGGCACATTCTCCATCAAAAATTTGATCTTCTCACCAAAATCGTAGGGGAGGCAATATCCAGTTGTATCCGGAATGTTCACCACAGTGGCGCCGGCTTTGATCACAGCTTCTATCACCCTTGCCAGGTACACATTGTCTGAACGGCCGGCATCTTCGGCATAAAACTCGACATCCTCGACGAATCTTTTGGCATATTTAACGGCTTTCACCGCTCTCTCCAAAATCTCCTCCGGATTGGAATTTAGCTTAGAGACGATGTGGTAAGGAGATGTGCCAATACCTGTGTGAATACGGCCACGCTTGGCGTATTTCAACGACTCTGCAGCCACTTCAATGTCTTTCTCCACGGCACGTGTCAAGGCACAGATGGTGGGCCAGGTGACAGCCTTGGAGATTTCGACCACCGATTTGAAGTCGCCCGGACTCGAAATCGGGAAACCGGCCTCGATCACATCCACCCCCAATTGCTCCAATACCTTGGCCACCTCAATCTTCTCGATTGTGTTCAGCTGGCATCCAGGCACCTGTTCCCCATCGCGCAGGGTGGTGTCAAAAATATATACTCTATTGTCCATGATTTACTAATTAATGATCAATTAAAATAGGCTTTAGGCCTTCGCAGGACTTTTAGGACCGTAAGGACCCTTCGACTTCGCTCAGGGACCGGTGCTTCTCTCAGTCCCTCAGTCTCTCCATCTCTCAGTCCCTCAGTCTCCAAGTCTTCCGGTCCTCCATTCGTCCAAGTCGTCCACTCGTCCAAGTCTCCGTCTAGTTATTCTCCGGTCTCAATTTCCTCACAGCGGCACCTGCTCTCCACATCTCTGATTCGCGGAGTTCCTTGAGTTCTTCTTCCAGTTTGACGCGGTAGTCATCTTTGCTGTTGGAGTCGATGGAGCGTTGCGCTTCGTTTCCGGCAGCAACTTCCTTGTAAAGTTCTGTGAAAACAGGTAAAGATGCATCCCGAAATTTCTTCCACCAGTCAAGCGCGCCGCGTTGGGCAGTTGTTGAGCAGTTGGCATACATCCAGTCCATTCCATTCTCCGCAACCAATGGCATCAAACTTTGGGTCAACTCTTCAACAGTTTCGTTGAAAGCCTCAGAAGGGGAGTGACCATTCTTGCGAAGTACTTCGTATTGTGCAGCGAAGATACCCTGAATAGCGCCCATTAAAGTACCACGTTCTCCGGTCAAATCTGAATAGACCTCTTTCTTGAAAGTTGTTTCGAACAAGTACCCTGATCCTACGCCAATTCCGAGTGCAACGACTCTGTCCCATGCTTTGCCTGTGGCATCCTGGAAAATTGCATAGCTGGAGTTTAGTCCGCGACCCTGTAAAAACATTCTGCGGAGGCTGGTACCAGATCCTTTTGGAGCTATTAGAATGACATCAACGTCAGCCGGTGGTATAATGCCGGTGCGTTCTTTGTAGGTGATGCCGAAACCGTGAGAGAAGTAAAGCGCTTTTCCCGGAGTCAGGTGTTTTTTGACAGTTGGCCACAAAGTGATCTGACCTGCGTCTGAAAGAAGAAACTGAAGGATCGTACCTCTTTGGCAAGCCTCTTCAATTTCGAAAAGATTTTTTCCGGGTACCCAACCATCGGCGATGGCCTTGTCCCAGGTTTTGGATGATTTTCTTTGTCCGATGATGACATTGAATCCGTTGTCGCGGAGGTTTAGCGATTGTCCCGGACCTTGCACACCGTACCCAATGATGGCGATGGTGTCGTTTTTCAATACTTCCTTTGCTTTTGCCAATGGAAACTCTTCACGGGTTACCACATTCTCTTCTGTTCCTCCAAAATTAATCTTAGCCATTTTCTGTTTTTTTGATTATGTTACAACTAGTATCTTATATTTCAATCTGTTTCTATTTATTTCAACCTATTTCAAATTTCCTAAACATTTCAAACCCTTCAAACATTTTAAACCATGGTTCTACTTTGCTTTGGCCTCCATCTTCGTAAACAGCGCGTCCCTTTCGCGAAGAAATTCGGAGAGCCGTTCGATGGGCGAGCGTGTGATGGCGATCCTTCCTGACCGGATGAATTGTAAAACCCCAAATTGGTTCAGTCCGTCGAATAGTGCCTGTGTCTCTTCTTTGTGACCTGTTTTCTCAATGACAGTATACTCTTTGGTGATCTCCAGGATCCGGGCATTGTGGTCGCGCACCATCTTCTCGATCTGATCGCTCTCCATGAGCGCCTGTGTTGGTACTTTGTAGAGGGCAATCTCCTGAAAGATCATCTCATCATTGGTGTGGTAAAAAGCTTTCAACACATCAATCAGTTTCTCGATTTGCTTGACGATGTTGACCACTTTTTCTTTCTCCTCGTTGATTACAATGGTGAATTTGGAGATTCCGGCGATAGCCGATTCAGAAACAGTCAGACTCTCAATGTTCACCTTTCTGCGGGTAAATATGATGGTTATTCTGTTGAGCAAACCAATGTGGTTTTCGGTGTACGCGGTGATGATATACTCTTGTCTCATAATATTTTTGTTTCTGAAATGAATTACAATTCGTCTGCACCAAGCAGACACCTCGATACTGTTCCTCCGGCCGGGACCATTGGGAAAATGTTGTCCTCCTGTTCAATTTTGACTTCAAGAAGATAAGGCCCTTTGGCATTGATCATCTCTTTCATGGCCGGTTCCAGATCTTTTCTATCGGAAACTGAGGCTCCGGGTATGCCGTAAGCTTCAGCCAGTTTGACAAAATCAGGGCTGGTAATTTCGGTAAAGGAATATCTTTTCTCAAAAAAGAGCTCCTGCCACTGGCGAACCATTCCAAGAAAATCGTTGTTCAGTATCACAATTTTGACTGGTAAATTCTCCTGCGAAATGGTTCCAAGTTCCTGAATAGTCATCTGGATTCCACCATCACCGACAAAGAGAATCACCTCTTTTTCGGGTGCTCCGAATTTAGCGCCCATGGCTGCCGGCAGTCCAAAACCCATGGTTCCCAATCCACCCGAGGTGACCCAGGATCTGGATTGATTGAATCGCGCATAACGGGCAGCAGCCATCTGGTTCTGACCAACGTCGGTAACAATGACCGCCTTGTTGTCGGTCAGATTGGTGGATAATCGCACTACTTCACCCATGGTCAATCCGGGTTTGGTTGGTGTTAGATCATTCACAATCACCTTGTCATGTTCTTTTTGTTTGGCCTGAAGAAATTCGTTCACCCACAAGGTGTGCTTCTTCTCTTCCACCAGCGTATTCAGTAGCCTTATTGAGTGTTTAGCATCGCCCAGGATGGCCACATCCGTTTTAATATTTTTATCGATTTCTGCAGGATCAATTTCAATATGAATGACCTTGGCCTGTTTGGCATAGGTGTTGATGTTTCCGGTAACCCGGTCGTCAAAGCGCATTCCGATGGCAATCAAAACATCACATTCGTTGGTCTTAATATTTGGTGCGTAGTTTCCGTGCATGCCAAGCATTCCCATGTTCAGCGGATGGTCACTCTGAAGGGCCGAAATGCCGAGCAGGGTAGATGCTACCGGTATGCCGGTTTTTTCGATAAAGCTCAAAAGCTCTTTTTCGGCTCCTGAAAGCAGGATTCCCTGTCCGTAAATGAGGTATGGTTTTTTTGCCTCATTGATCAGATCGGCCGCCTTCTTCAGAAGCTTTTTATCCGTTGGAAATTCAGGAACATAAGAGCGAATTTTGGTACACTTTTCGTACAAAAAATTTAGTTTTCCAAATTGCGCATCTTTGGTAATATCAATCAGGACTGGCCCGGGCCGGCCGGATGCAGCAATATAAAATGCCTTGGCGATGGCCTCCGGGATCTCTTCCGGACTGGTAATCTGATAATTCCACTTGGTGATTGGCATCGAGATACCGATCACGTCAGATTCCTGGAAAGCATCAGTACCAAGTAACCCTGAAGTAACCTGCCCAGTGATGCAAACTATTGGGGTGGAGTCGATCATGGCATCGGCAATACCGGTAATCAGGTTGGTTGCTCCGGGACCGGAGGTGGCAAAACAGACTCCTACTTTGCCTGATACGCGTGCATAACCCTGGGCTGCATGGATGGCGCCCTGTTCGTGACGCACCAGTACGTGCTTCACATGGTGGCCGAAATCGTAAAGCGCATCGTAGATAGGCATGATGGCCCCACCGGGATATCCGAAAATTGTGTCAACCCCCTCCGCAACAAGCGATCGGATCATTGCTTCCGACCCCGACATTTCAACGGGTTCTTTCGGACTATTTTTTATTTTCTCATTTTTAGTTGTCATATCTGATCATTTTGGGACAAGAATTATTTATTATTCATCGTCAAATTCATAAAACACATATAATCAATAAATCTGTAATCTTTAATCTGTAATTTTTAATTATTCGATTAACCGAACCGCCCCCATATCAGCCGATGAGACATTTTGTGCATAGGCCTTCAACGCCCTGCTGATCTCCCGAACCCTTGAGGTTGGTTTGTAAGCGTCAATTCCCCGTGCCTTTTGTTTGGAGATTCGCTCTCCCAGCACCTTGTCGCTGACAATCCACTCAATTTTCCTGCCGGGAATGTCAATGATAATTTTGTCTCCGTCCTCCACAAGGGCAATTTCCCCTCCTGCGGCCGCTTCGGGTGAGACATGGCCAATTGAAAGGCCGGAAGTGCCTCCGGAGAAACGTCCGTCGGTAAGTAGTGCACAAGCTTTGTCCAGTTTCCTGGATTTAAGATAGGAGGTAGGATAGAGCATCTCCTGCATTCCTGGTCCACCTTTCGGCCCTTCGTAGCGGATAATTACTACATCCCCCGGTTTCACTTTCCCTTCCAGGATTCCGGTGCATGAATCTTCCTGCGATTCGAAAACCCGGGCTGTCCCTTCGAAATGGTAAACCGAGGCATCCACACCCGCTGTTTTAACTATACAGCCGTTTCGGGCAATGTTTCCGTACAGAACAGCCAGTCCACCCTCCTTTGAATAGGCGCTATCCACCGTGCGGATACATCCGTGCTGACGATCCAGATCCAATTCCGGATAATATTTTTCCTGAGAGCCCATTACCAGGTTGCGGCCCTGGTTCCCGGGGGCTGAGGCATACCATTTTTTGGCTTCCGAACCTTCGCCAACCCTGCGGATGTCCCACTTTTCGATGGCCGCTGCCAGGGTTGGCTCATCCACCCGTGACACCTGGAGGTTCAGTAAATTTTTTCTTTCCAGTTCGCCCAAAATTCCCATGATACCACCGGCCCTGTTTACATCCTGTATGTGGTAGGAGGAGCTGGGGGCTACTTTGCAGATGCAGGGAACATTGCGCGAAAGCTGATCCATCTCTTTCATGGTAAAGTCGACCCCGGCCTCGTTGGCTATGGCCAAAAGGTGCAACACGGTATTGGTCGATCCCCCCATGGCAATATCGAGCGTCATGGCATTCATAAAGGCATCGCGGGTGGCAATGGAACGGGGCAATACGGCCTCATTCCCATCACGGTAGTAACTGTATGTGATTTCAACAATCCGTTTTGCAGCCTGTTCAAAAAGTCTTTTTCTGTTGGCGTGGGTCGCAACAATGGTGCCGTTTCCCGGGAGGGAGAGACCGAGCGCTTCGGTCAGGCAGTTCATGGAGTTGGCGGTAAACATACCTGAGCAGGAGCCGCAAGTGGGGCAGGCATCCTGTTCTACCTCTGATAAAAGCTGTTCGTCGATAGAATCGTCGGCGCCCATCACCATGGCATCTACCAGGTCGTATTGTTTGCCGCGGATTTCACCGGCTTCCATCGGACCTCCGGAAACGAAGATGGATGGAATGTTCAGCCTCATGGAGGCCATCAGCATGCCGGGAGTAATTTTGTCGCAATTGGAGATGCAGATCATGGCATCCGCCTGATGCGCATTCAGCATATACTCTACACTATCGGCAATCAGATCGCGGGAAGGAAGCGAATAGAGCATGCCGTTGTGTCCCATGGCAATCCCGTCGTCGATGGCAATGGTGTTGAACTCGGCCGCGAAGCATCCTTCTTCCTCAATCAGCCTTTTCACCATCTGACCTACGTCGTGCAGGTGGGCATGACCGGGAACAAATTGTGTGAATGAGTTAACAATGGCAATGATAGGCTTACCGAAATGGTTCTCCTTCATGCCATTGGCACGCCACAAACTTCTGGCGCCTGCCATTTTACGCCCTTGCGTAGATTGATTGCTTCTTAACCCTTTTTGCATAATTTAGTTTTAAAAAAAGAACCTTTCTCGTTATGTTGAGAAAGGTTCATCTATATTTTGTCATCACAAAGACTTTACCTCCTCAAACCGTACAGACGAGAATTAGAATGACCACGAGGAGGAGAATGTCAAAAGATGTTTTCATGTACTTCTTTACGCTTTAGCTTTTTTAATGTTTCAATGAATGGCAATACAATGATTTTTGTACATCATCCGGGACAAAAGTATCAATAAAAAATTCACAGCAAAATAAAATTGTAAGTAATCAAGGTTAAATAATTAATAAATCGAAGATTTTATCCTTCTTTTGTTAAGGTTTGTGAATTGTGGAATATTTTAACCAAAAATTCAAAATTCGTATTTGAATTTTTGTTGGTTTTTTCTAGTCCACCGCATCTTCTATTTTTTCAGGACTTTGAGCCGTATGGAATATGTCAATAATTATGATTTCGTTGGGGGTAATTTCATAAACGATTTTATAATTCCACCTGCTTACAAATCTGAAATTTCCTTTGCTTTTGGGGATAAATGGATCAGTAGGGAATTTTTCAGGAAAATCAATTATTGATCCAACAAGCGAAACCAATGTTCTCTTAACCATTTTGGCATTGGAAGGAGAATCTGCTTCAATGCAGGCTACAATTAAGTCAAGACTTCTTTTGGCATAGAATGACCATTTGATTTTTAGGGTACTCATTCCATATTTTCCAATATGTCATCGTGCGAGATGAAATTTCCATCGTTGACCTCTTTACTTATGGATTCAACATGCGCTACATATTGCTTTTTTGACAGAAGTTTTCCGGATGAAGAGATGGCTACGGCTTTGCTGTTTATATTATTCAAGAAGCGGCTAATAAAGTTTTCTTTCTCAATATCAGGAAGACTTAAGAAGGCAGAATAGCATAGTTCTGCTGTCAGCTCTGAATTTTCAAGTTTAATATTTTGTGAGCTCATATCCTGTAATTTTTACTTTATTGTCAAATTAGTACTGTAAAAGTACTTAAAAATAGACATTTTATCAAGACAATTTTAATACTAATTAGCAACCGAAATTCTTTTTCTTAGTCATTATAAAACGACAACAGTATAGATTCCAATAACTTAGATGCCTCCTGCGATTTGAGGTCGAAATTATTGATCAGGATGGCAAATAGAATCGTTTTTTTGCATTTACTCTTCATCAAACCGGCAATACTTCTGACGTGTGCCATTGATCCTGTCTTGGCTGTGACATTTTTTTCGAGCGGAGTGCCCTTGAATGAATTTCGAAGGGTGCCATCAACCCCGGCGATGGGTAGCGCATTTAGGAAGATCATCCTGTTTGGTCCGTCGTAAAGATATTTCATCGTTTCGACGAGCATTTTGGCTGTTAGTGCATTGCTTCTTGTCAGACCGCTTCCGTCTGCCGGGAAAAACCCACGGGAGTCGATTCCTTTGTCCAGACAAAACTGATGGTAGGCTTCCAGTCCTTTGGCTCTGGAGGGTTCGCCCGAAAATTTCCTGCCAATTTCGCAAAGAAGGTGTTCGGCATACAAATTGAGACTCTCCTTGTTCAATGGGACAATCAGATCCTTCAAGGAGGGAGAGAACTGGGTGCCCACCAGTATTCTATCACTTTCTTCACCTTCGGAAAGTTTGACGATTCCTCCTGAAAGAACGATTCCCTCCTCTTTCAAATTTTTCAGGAGTGCTTGTCCCGCAATTTGTGGTGGATCAGGCATTGCAGCCTTGATCACAAAATCGGTTTGGTCGGCAGGTATGGTTCCTTCGATGGTTTGGTGCAAGGATCCGGGGGCACCGTAAACAATGGTGTGGTCTCCGGCTTCGGCAGAGGAGGATACATTGTTGTCTAAAATGAGCCCAGGTATCTCGGGGTCAATTAATTTGACTGTAGTTTTTGCACCGACATTTTTAGAGGATGAAAAATGGATATCGTAAAGGTTATCCTTGTATGTGATTGCGGAGACTCCCGAACCATAATAATTTCCGATATCATCCCACGCCCAACCTCCCGGAACGGAAGCATGTTCGAGGGCTGAGAGATCAAGCAAAATATTGCCTTTTATTTTTTTGATGCCACTCTTTTTCAGTTGTGCGACCCATGTTGCGATACAATCCTTGTAATGATCCTCAAAAAAGGAGGAGCAGAAGGCCGGGTCGCCACCTCCCTTCAGGATGAGATTCCCCGAAAGGGTGCCATTTTGTGGGTCGATGTTTCCTGAATAGTAGAGAGAGGTTGAAAAGGTATAATCAGGACCCAGGATTTCCAAAGCTACGGCTGTCGTAAAAAGCTTCATCACTGAGGCGGAAGAGAGACTTTTCTGATCTGTTTCACATAGCAGATCGCCGGTTCGGGCATCGATGGCATAAATACTGTATGAAGCGGTCGATAGGGTTCCGGTACTAAAAAAATGATCAACAGAATTTTTTTGTGCGAATAATGACTGCAAGGGAATGTAGCAGAGCAGGATAAAAAGGAATATTGGTCTCATTTTTTTATCTTTGGTTGTAGTTTGTACAAAGATAAACAACCCAGTAAGAGTAGAAAATCTCAAAACCAATATCCCAGCGAGAGGAAGGGAATAAAGTCTTTGTTAAAGCTTGAAAAGCTAAGATTTAATTCAAGAGGGCCGACCACACTGTCATAGGCCGCTTTTACTCCAAAACCGTAGACGGTCTTTTGATTGGTCAGCATGAGGCTCTCTTCGCTGTAAACCCCAATATCACCCATTGCAGAGATGTATATTTTCTCCCACAACCGAAGTCTTGCCTCCAACCTGGCTGTACCGACACTGCTAGTATTGATCTCCATTCTGTGCAAACCATTGAATGACATGTTGTTCTCCATATAATTGGTTTGTTGAATACCACCTAAAAATGTTCTGTGAAAATAGGATTCATTTTGACCGAAAATGATTCTGCTGTTTAGTGAATAGAGCAGGGTAATCCGATCAGATATGGAACGCGCTCTTTTGAAAGCAAAATCGCCTATCAGTATAGGACTGTTTTTCCCGTTGTTAAACAGAAATTTAGCGCCACCGCTCACGTTTGTTCCTTTGGTGGGAAAGTAAATTTTGTTTAGTCGGTTGTGCTCTATTTTAGCGAAGAGATTGAAATATACCTTGTTCCGGATGTTGTATCCGGATGTGTCTCCAATAGCATTGCCCAGGCGGTAACTATCCATTGAAGTCCCCACGGTAAATCGCGTGGCATCGGTGATGAAAGAGTGGGTAGCCAACTGTAGATTAAGCAGCGACATCTCTATTTCTGCAGTTTTTTTCCCTGATCCATAGCGGTAATAGCGATCAGCCACATACATCAATTTGGAGTAAAAACCTGGCTTCCATCCGCGGTCGATCGAATATTGCCCGGAGAACATAGGATACTGTGAAAGCTTTGCATCCATCGAAAGCCTTGATCCAAAGAAATTTTGGTTTCTGATGGTGATGTTGATCAGCATGGCCGATCTCAAATCGGAGTCGTAGTGAAGACCTGCATTGATTTTGTTGTTTTTTCGCTCCTTCACCTCGACCTTGAGGGTCTTCTTTATATTCCCAACGAGCTGGTAATTTACATATTCATAATTTCCTGTAGAGTAAAGCCGCGAAATACCATTTCTCAAATGTTCAAGGGTAACGTGCTGATCACGTTTGATCCCGGTCTGACCAAGATAGAAGGCTATTTTGGCACGATCCGTGCCTGTTACTTCAATCTGGCTGATAACCAATGTTGTATCATTGCTTATCAGGCGATAGATGGTGCGTGGTTTTGCCACCAAATGAAGTGAATCCCTCAGTTGTATCAACTGCGGTAACACCCTGCGGGCCGCATCCTCTCCGCGTTTAATCAGTATTTCGGCAGATTCCGCATTAAAATTTGCAGCAGAGTATCCATGAATGTATGGACGAATGTAAACGTCCACAGACTTTGCATTTTTATCGCTTTTCTGCCTGCCCATAAAGTTCATCATCTGGGATACCACCTCCGGGATACCTTTCAGATCTTCAGGGGTCATTAAGCTGTCCATGATGTCGACGCCAATAATGATGTTTGCTCCCATCTGAAGGGCCCTGTCGACCGGATAATTGTTGACAATACCACCATCAACCAACATTTGGCCGTTGATTTCGGTCGAAGTAAATGCTGCCGGGATTGACATACTTGCCCGCATGGCTTTGGGAAGATAACCTTTATTGAGAACCACCTCTTCTCCGGTGGTCAAATCGGTTGCGATGCAGAGAAAGGGGATGGGGAGTTTGGAAAAGTCATACACATCATGAAACCCAAGCGTGAGGTAGGTAAATAATTCCATGGCATTCTGTCCGTTGAGGACACCATTGGAGAGGGTCAGTTTCTTCTGGTCAAATGGGAAGCTGACATTGTACCTCGATTCATCTGATTTGTCGAAAGGGGTAACAAACTCAGGTTTGTATTCGTTGCTCAGCAAACTGCCCCAATCCTGGCTCTTTACAATTTTTTCGAGCGTTGCTGCATTGTATCCGCAGGCATATAAACCACCAACAATACTTCCGATGCTGGTTCCTGCGATGTAATCTATCGGTATTTTAGCCTCTTCCAATACTTTTAGTACCCCAACATGAGCAAACCCTTTGGCTCCACCACCAGATAATACCAGTCCGATTTTTGGCTTAGTGACGGCCGTTTGCCCAAAAAGGAAGAGGGCAAAACAGAAGAAAATTAATGTGATAGCCAATCTTTTCATCAACGAATCGAATTTCAGTTTGAACATAACGATTAATACAATGAAAACCCTTAATAAAAAGTTATTTTATTATTAAATTAAATAGGGGTAAAATATAGTTGAACTGTCTTGGGAATAGTAGGGTAAAAGAGTGATGGTCCTAAATCAGGTCAATCAAAAATATCCCTTCTACATCATGACAGTTTCAACTGTGAAAATTCTGAAAATTTATTGATAGTCATTCGTTAATTTTAATTCTTATCAAGATGAAAACACAAATTACTTCCCGTTTCAGCAATCACATTCATCGGATTTTGCTTATGTTGATTGTTATTTGGTGCAGTGGCTTGAAGGCTGAAGCGAATATGACCAATACGGCCGATTCGCTTAAATACAAGCAATTCAAAGGGTCAGTGATTGATATGGAATCGCGTAAGGCCCTTGGTTTTGCTACATTGACTTTAGAGGGGACCAACCTTTCAACGGTTGCCAACAGCGAAGGTGAATTTTCATTCAAAGTGCCACTCAACCAGGCTACCGGAAATGTGGTCGTCTCTTACCTGGGACACAAGGACAAAATCCTCAGTCTAACGGTTCTCAAACCGGAAAGAAACCGCATCGAACTCGAATTGCTTACAGTAACACTTAGCACCATCAGCGTTCATCCCAAAGATCCGGATATGCTCATGAGCGCCATCATGAACCAGAGGGCCCAGAATTACAGCCAGGATCAAAACAAAATGATCGTATTCTATCGCGAAACGATCAAAAAGAACAAGACTTACGTCTCCCTTTCCGAAGCCGTTTTGGACCTTTACAAGCAACCTTGCTTGTCAGGCAGATCAGATCAGATTGAGCTTTCCAAAGGAAGAAAAAGTACCGATTACACCAGATTGGATACCATCACTTTCAAATTGCAGGGCGGCCCCTATACTTCAGTCCTGCTCGACATCATGAAAAATCCTGAAATGATATTCACCGAAGAGATGATGAAAAACTACGATTTTACCATTGAAAACATATCCAAAATCGGTGACAGGTTGATGTATGTGATTGACTTTAAGCAAAATATAAATACAAAAGAGCCATTGTATTATGGCAAGTTGTATGTTGACACGGAAAGTCTTGCCATCATCAGCGCCACTTTTAGCCTTAACGTCGAAGATAAGTTTGCTGCATCTGACCTGTTCATCAGAAAGAAACCAATGGGTGCAAAAGTCTATCCAACGGAGGCAACCTACCAGGTGAACTACCGTGAAAAGGGAGGGAAATGGTTCTTCGGATACTCCAGGGCGGAGATCATCTTCAAAATTGAATGGAAGAAACGGCTTTTCAACACCCACTACGCAAGCACCATCGAGATGGCTGTTACCGACTGGACCAAGAGTCCGGTTAAGAACGCCAAACCAACCGACCGGCTGAAGCCATACGTAGTCATGATGGATGAGGTGTCAGGTTTTGCGGATCCCGAATTCTGGGGAGTCTACAATGTGATTGAACCGGAGAAATCCATCGAACAGGCCATCAGAAAGATTCAGCGAAAGATGAAATACAATTAAACGCCCATTTTCCTGGTAATCCGCTGAAAAGCCATATTGGGAAATAGCATCTGTAGAAATAATATATTGTTCCTGATCTATCCCATGAATTCCTCTTTGCTTAAAGGGGAGTATGGGAAAGGTCAGGAACATGTTTAATAACATGTTATTCAGAGGGTAACCTTTTCTCTTTTTATGGTATTAAGGTTGTTGATAACCTAAGTTACCGAAAGGTCTAAACCGTAGTTTGCAAGTGCAGTCCTCCCCTTAAATACTGCACTTGAATACCTAAAATACACTTTGCAGTTATAAGTTGACTTAAACACCCAAAGGCTCCTTGTTTCCTGACAATATTTGTTGACAGTTGTTTACGCGCCTGCTCTTTCGTGGTATGTGCTTCCCTGCAAAATCAAATTTGAATTGAATTACTTAAAGGTTCGTGGATATAGAGCTAATTACCAATAGATTCGATTTTATTTTTTAACTAATTCAAAAAACAAATTATGAAAAACATCAAAACCTTTGCAGATTTTAAAGAAGAATTGACATCAAATCCTGGCCTTCAAAAAGAATTTAAGGAAGACCCAATTAAAGCAGTTGAACAATTCCAAACATTACTTCCTGACAATTGGGTGTATCGTTTAGTAGTTGGTGCTTTGGGCTTATCAATTCTTTTGGTAATAATAGGAGTTATTATTCTCTCTTCTTTGGGCAAAACAATTGAACCAACTGTAACAACTTTATTTACTGCAATTGCTTCAGGCGCTGTTGGTGCATTGGCAGGATTATTAGCTCCATCCCCAAGGGCAAACTAAAACTTTAACAAATAATCCAATTGATAAAACAACCAAAATGGCATATACGACTGAGTCAGAAATCGCAATCTTATTACATGAAGATGATTTTAATAAAATGTTTCAAAATGCCAAAAAATAACGATTGGCTATGAATGAATCCCGAGTGATGAAATGATAGCTGGTTTTATGCTGTATAATACAGGCTATCTGCAAACTGCCAGCTCTTGTCATCACCCAGAAGCACTTTTGTTCCATATGTCTTTGCAACTGGAATCGATTTGGTTCTATTACCGTTAAATTATTGCAGGTGTCGAAAAAAATCCCTGGGGTTGCCGAAAAACATATGGAACAGGCAAAAAATAAAATAGCTCTTTGATGAGTTTGAAATTTAACCAGTATTTTACAAAAGCGCGATAGAAAAAGCACAAAAAACCTTCCTAAAAAGAGTCAAAATCAAAGACTAGAAGAAGATTTGTGGCGTTTTATAAAGGAGGGTAGAAGTTTTAAAAAGACGCAACGCTAGTGAAATTATTACTCTAAATGTCAAAATACTTAATATGAAACGATTAATTATTACTCTTATTGCTCTGATTTATATTATCTCTTTTTGTCAATCACAGACATTAATTCGAATTGAGTTTAAGATGACAAAGAATGGATTATTAACAACCAAAATCCCTTATGGTACACCATTTATTATTTATGGAAACATCGCAATAAACAAATATGATACTGCCTCTATCATTAAATTAGATATCAAAGATGTAGCCACAGAAACTAATATCCAATCACTCGAGTGGAACAATAACGGTATAGACAGGCAATTTGAATTTATTGTTTCGCCACTTGAAATGGACAGAAAATTAGAATTCAGTTTAGCTATTTATGGGTCAAAATATAGCCTTATTGAAGAACTTACAACAAATACATTAGCTTCTGTAAAAGTTTTTTATAACTCTAACGGCTATGTAAATGAATCTGATGTAGATTCAATTTTTAAAAGTGAATTATCAAAGCTTATTTATAATGGTGCTAAAATTGGATATTTTAAAGGTGAAGAATTTGTAGTAGGCTTCTTATATGATGCTCATTATGTTTCTGCAATGGCTTATTTAAGGGAGGTTCTATAAATTAATATTTTGATATTCAGATAATTAATAGTATATTAGCCTTACTGAATACAAAGTTAGAAATTCTATGGGCAACATTTATAAATCACAGGGTAAAAAGGGTTTGTTTGATGAACATTTTTCAAG